>JBDGRD010000009.1:43135-44241 GCA_042218425.1 Candidatus Nanohaloarchaea archaeon | reverse complement strand
CAACTGGGAAGAAGTCGACAGAGACGACAGACAAGAGCTTTCGTTCGTGGAGTACGAGAGGAGTGATTAGCCGTCGTAGGAGTACTCGGTGAACGCTTCCTCCTCGCTCTGGCGAATCGAACGCAGTGTCTCGACCAGCTGTGTCCTGCCGGAGTATTCTAGGTAGGCCCCTATCAACAGCAGTAGTAAAGCTATAGAGAGCACGATGTTAGTTCCTGACTGGAAGAACGCACCGACAGGCCCCTGTCCCGGCGTCTGCTGTTGCTGCTCCGGGGGCTGCTCGGAGGTCTCGTTCTCCTGCTCGGCATCATTCTGCTGTTCGGGTTGCTGCTCCTGCTGCGTCTGGTTCTGCTGTCCGGCATCATTCTGCTGCTCTTGCTGCCGTTGCTCTTGCTCCTCCTGTCCAGAAGTGTCAACACCCGTCGTGGTCTCGTCACCCTCCTGCTGCGTAACGGTCTGTCCGCCGCCCTCAACATCTATCTCCACTGTATCTGTATCAGTGTTGCCGGCCTTATCTTCCACGGTCAGAGTAACAGTGTAGGTGTCAGCAGAATCATAACTGTGGCTGGCGGTCACGCCCGAACCCGAGCTACCGTCTCCGAAGTCCCAGGAGTAGCTCGTGATTCCTACGTTGTCGGATGAAACCGAAGCATCGAAGTCTATCGCTTCATCCACATCCACGTCCGTCGAGCTGGCGTCTATACTCGCGTCAGGGTCTGTGGTATCGGTCGCCATCGCAAAGGTGGAGAACCCTGTTACAGTGGATTCAAAGAAGTAGTAATTAGAGTTCTCCTTCACCTGCGTGGCATCGAGTTTTTCCACCAGCTGCCCGTTCTTGTAGTGCAGCAGCACAACCGCTTCCGGCCCTCCGTTGTTGTCTACAACGGTCTTGTCCAGCTTGAACTGTATGGTGGAGCTTTCAACACTCTTCTCCGCACTGGTGTCGACATCTATGTAGCCGTGCACATCAGTGTCAGCGGTGTCGCTGCCGGCCTCCCCGGTCTTGCTGTCGGATACCGTGACGTTTACCTCTACACTGCTTGAAGACTGGTTGACTGTAATATTGATGCTTGTAGCACCACCGTTCGACCTGGCCGCAACGGCAG
>JBDGRD010000009.1:0-43125 GCA_042218425.1 Candidatus Nanohaloarchaea archaeon | reverse complement strand
CGAGCGTGCAGTCTTCGAGGTCTGCCGCAACGGCAGGAACCTCGACATCGATAGTCTCGCCCTTGTTGACATCCTCTTTGACCTTGGAAACCTCCGCAGGCTTGTCCTCGGACGGAACTTTAACGGAAAGATCTTTCTTGGATATACTGCCGCTTGAAAAGGTGGCTGTCCCGGCCTCCAGGCCGTTGACGTAGAAAGTTATCTTGTCACCGTTTTCAAAGCTACTTCCCTGCACCAAGAGCTTGTCGTCGTAGACGCCCGGACCGCCGTAATCGCCATTGGAATAACTCAGCTCTGCGACCTGCTCACCGCCTACCCGGGCGGAAACCGTTCCCGACTGGAACGCCTGTGGATTGCCCTGCCCCGGGTTGTCGAGCGAAACCTCTCCGTAGAAAGAGTGAGGCAACTTCGCCGGTTGTGCCGCCACTCCAGTAGCAACAAATAAAATTAGGGAGAAAAGTAGGGAGATTTTGAGTTGGTTCATGATTGTTCACCTCAGCCAACTATCTGGGAGAAGACTGTATCCCCGTTGGTCTCGACCCAGTAGCCGTCAAACCGTGAGACGTCCTCACCCGGCAGCGACTTTGTGAGCGACGCCGCTATGTTCCGGTTCTGGTTGCTGTCGCTCCAGGCGACCGAATCAGCAACATCCTTCCTCTCGTTCTCGGAAGGAGTCCAGATAGTTGTCATACCATCCGACGTTCCAGACGCCCGAATACCGGCGAACTGGTCCTTGGCCTTACCGTTTGCACGAGTGCTGACCAGGTTCCATCCTTCTTCCAGCGTCTCGTTTACAAACGATGTCCTGGCACTTGAACTGGCGAACTTGAAGCCGACTCCCGCGGTGTCGTTGACCTTGACGTAGTGAGCTACGAGCGGGTTCTGCACCTGGCTGTCGGCCGAGGTCATCCACCGGCCTTCTCCCTCGAAAGTAGTCACTGTAGCCTCCGGGGCGCCGCCATCAGTTACGAGCGTTGGGTTCTCGCTCAACTGCTGAGGAGCCGAGATAACCGTCCAGGTATCCGCCTGCGTAACCGCAGCTGTCTGGTCGTAGCGCTCGCCGTCCTCCTTGAGGAGCCATGGATGGTAATCTATTTTCTCTCTACCACTATCCACGCTAGAAAGTGAGACCCCTTTTCCTCCTGCTTCCCCGCTGGGGCCACTGGCTGCACCGTAATAATTGTGCTCCGCGTCAACCGTATCACCATCGCCAGGTGTGTATCCGGATTGCTTGCCTGCGTACCTTGCAACTGCTCCGCTCAAGAAGCTGTTCTGCCTCACCTTGTGCGCGGAACCGAGCTCCTCGTATCCGCCCACAAACAGCGATGTGGACTCATTCGCAACCACCTCTTTTATCTCGTTGTTCTTGATGGTGAAGTTCCTCGGCCCTGTTCTCTCGGTTTCAGAATCGCTGTCAAAATCACCCACATTTTCCGTCAATGTAATAGCAAGGGCATCTGAAGTACTGCTATTGCCAACATTGGAAAGGTTGTTATCCTTAATTGTCATTCCTGCGAACTCTCCGCTAGCCGAGATTCCCTTGGCTCTGCCTGGCGTCTTGATGTCCTTGACAGTGTTGCCTGTAACTTTTGTGTTCTGAGCGCTTTTACCATCAAACGCCGTTCCCACAAAGCTTGAGAACGATAAACCAGCAGCCCGGCCCGGAGAACCAGGTGCTTCGACGTTTTGCACAACGTTATTCATCACTTCAATACCTGTGTAGTCGGCTCTTACGTAAAAGCCGGCTACCGCACCCGCCAGCGGAGGATTGCTACCCCCACCGGTGTCACTATCTACTAGGTCTACACCTATCTGTTCAATTATATTCTCCTTGACTGTAAGTCCGGTGACGTTTGACCCGCTACCACCGCTCCCTGCGTAGATTCCGTAGGCGCCCTTCGGATTCTTAATTGTGAACCCTGTTATCACCACATTCTTTGTCGTATCTTTAACATGGAAGGTCGCGTGTGGCCGGCTCCCTGTATTGACACCATTTCCGGAAACAACTGGATTGCTCACACCTTTCAGCGTAACGTTGTGAGTATCTACTGTAACCGATTCATCATAGGTTCCTGAGTAGACCTTGACCGTATCTCCTCGATCTGCTGCATCCACTCCGCCCTGAATTGTTCCGGAGTAAGCCCGCGTTTCATCGGAAGAATTAACTACTTCTACATCTTTCGAGAAGTCAGAGGTGGCGTACCAAGGTGTGTAGTCGACATCTCCCTTTCTCTGGATAGTGATGCCGTCAGATCCCCAGTAGTTCTCTGTTACATCAGCAGGCCCGTTGGAAATAATACTTTCCGTGTTGCCATCCAGCTCTGTTATGCCGATATCTCCATTGTCAGGGACGTTTCCTTCAGTGAGTACGTCGATGCCGTTACCGAATTGGTTGCTGGACGAGCTGAACTGGCTTACATCACCGGCCAGAGATATATCGACAGGGTTGGAGGAAAACTCATTGTTCTGAATCTTTGCGTTGGCGTTGTCCGTCACAATCCCGCTCTGACTAGTACCGGCGCCCGGATTAGTTAACTCTGGTAGTACCGAGACACCAACGCCAGGATAATTATTGCTGTTTATCGTCGCACTGTGAATGTTCCTGATAGTGTTACCCTCTACAACCAAGCCAGTGTGGCTACTGTTCGATGCTAGGTCCTCGATAAAGAGACCGAAGCCCTGAGCGTCGTTACTGTCGGATCCAATGTCCTCTATCAAGTTGTTTCTAACCGTCAGGTTCTGAAGTTCAGTACTCCCGCTTGACCATGCAAGGATACCGGATGCTTCTTTACTATCCTCTTGACCCGCATCTACTATATTATGTATGTGGTTATCCCTGATAACGACTCCAGAAACTGCGCCATTTGTAGGCTCGACCGAGACACCATTATAGTCAGCGCCGTCGCTTACAATCTCGAATCCTTTAATAGTGACATCCGTGGCCCTAACGCAGAATCTTGAAATCTTTGCTCCGCCCTGATTCTTGGATATTAAGTCCACTGACTTTTCAACAGGCGTCCATCCTTCACTGGTGTAGTCTCCATCCTTGACAACAATTGTATCTCCAGACTGGGCATTACCGAGTGCATTGTTTATTTTTTCATAATCCTCGTTGAAAGTATCACTATCCCCGTCAACTACAAGATCTGCCTCCGATGTACTTGTAGAAACTGTTACAGCATCCGACGCATCTCTACTGTCTGAGCCGTCCTTGACAAAGGCGCTACTGTCCTCATCAGCATTAAATGCAAAGTTTCTTCCTAGTCTGCTTGCATTTACGGTTAGCGTGAAAGAATTCTTATTCTGGAGAAGGGTGCCCGAATCTGTGAAGAACACGCCTTCATATTCCGAAGTACCGTTTCCTCCGTTGCCTTCCGAATTGAAATCATAAGTATCTGTAAACCATCCGTCGCTAGAGCCGTACTCGTAGTAGTCTGGCTGATAGCCGGACGAAACCGAATCTACCTGAAAGTCATATTTGCCGTCATCGTTGGTGTCAAATCCAAATACAACTCCCTGATTGCTGCTGTAGTCACTTATGCCTGTAGCCGTAAATCGAAATTCATCTCTTGAAGTATCATAGGTCATTCTCACGTCTATGTTGGTGGACGTAAATGTTTGCTGATCTATGGTTGAAGGAGAATCATAACTACCGAAATCGTGTCCGACTGTCTGCGCAACACCGGAGGTGCTGAAAACTATGAGCGAGACGAGAAGTATGAGCGTTAGAGTAAGTGGTTTGGAAAACGTGTTGAAGCTGCTAGTGGTAGCGTCGAGTTTCATTCCCCTTCCCCTTTTGGTCTTACCGTGTGGTAAGTAGTGATGTGTTAAATATATAATTCTTTTAAATGCTTCGCGAAATCGGCGGCTAAAGAGGGTTTGTTCTGAATCAGGTCACGAGGAGGCCCGGTTGGCCTAGAGAAGGATTATGGAGCTGTTTCTCACGTCGGAAAGCCAGATTTCAGCTATCTGTCTATAGACCTGAGTGGTCCGTCGCGACCTTGTACGCAAGCGCCGCGAGACCAAGGTCTCTGAGCGCGATGGTCCACATCCCGATGGCGGCGACGGATGCCGTGATGCCGAGCATCCAGAAAGTCATGAGGGTCGCCACGAGTCGAGGCCTCCACTTTGTGGCGAGCAGGGCGCCGGCCGCGAGTTCGAATACTCCTGCGGCGTAGCTGAGCTGGGATTCCCAGAGCGGCAGGGTGTAGTACAGGAAGCGCGGGATGTAACCTTTCCAGAGCTCGGGGAGGGCGAACTTTGAAAGCCCTGCGAGCAGGAAGACGAGCGAGATGCCGTAGAGCGCTACCTCGTCGCCGTATTCGAAGAACCTGTCGGTTTCAAACTCCATGAGTTAAAATTCGAGACGGCCGCTTGTAAACTTTCTGACCGGTTAGCTGAAAAGGGTTCACCGCCAACACGGGGACATGAAGGTGGAAAACCTCGACCTGCCAGAGGAACCGAGGCAGCGCTACATAGAGTCCGGTATAACCGAGCTCAACCCGCCACAGAGAAAGGCGATGGACGCCGGTCTTCTCGAGGGCCGGGACATGGTCGTCGCGTCCCCGACCGCTTCGGGTAAGACCCTGATAGCCGAGATGGCGATGGTCAAGAACGTGGTCGAGAACAACCAGAAAGCGGTCTACATAGTCCCCCTGAAGGCCCTAGGTGCGGAGAAGTACGAAGATTTCTCGGAGCGGTATCCCGATCTTGATGTACGACTCTCCATAGGCGACCTGGACGACGCGGGAGAAGGTCTTGAGACAGCGGACATAGTAGTCGCAACTTCTGAAAAGCTTGACTCGATGCTGCGGCACAACCCGGGCTGGATACACGACATCGGCCTGGTGGTGGTCGACGAGATACACCTTTTGACTTCCCCCGAGCGCGGGCCGACGCTCGAAGTAACTATCTCCCGGCTGCGAGACATACTTGATTTCCAGCTGCTCGGGCTTTCCGCCACGATCTCCAACTCGGGCGAGCTCGCGGACTGGCTGGACGCAGAGCTGGTGGAGTCCGACTACCGCCCGGTCGAACTGAGGCACGGCATCTACTGGGACAACGAGGTCGAGTTCTACCCGGAAGAAGAGATAGAAGACGTCGAGAGTTCAAGGTCCTTGAACAGTGAGGGCGGACCGGGAGAGAGCGAGTCTTCCTTCAGCACCGGCAACGAGGTGAAAAAAGAGGGAAGCACGGAAATCGACACCGACACCTACTTCGTCGAGGATTTCCACGGCCGCGGAACACTGAACCTGGTGGACGACACTCTGGACATGGAAAAACAGGCGATAATATTCTGCAGTTCGCGGAAGGGTGCGGAAAAATCCAGCGACCGCTGCGGCAAGGCAACAGGGGAAGACCTTTCCCGGGAGGAAAAACACCAGTTGAAGGAATACGCCGACAGGATAGAATCAGTTCTTGGCTCGCCGACCACCCAGTGCGAGCGGCTGGCGGAGAACGTGAGAGAGGGTGCCGCGTTCCACCACGCAGGCCTCTGTGTTTCAGGTGATTCTGTTATCATGCATTCTGACGGGAGTTTCTCAAGAATGGACGACCTTGTGGAAAACAACAAGGAAACTGCTCTAGGCCTCTCAGACTACAGTTTGACCAGGAACGAAATCCAGGGAAAATATGAGATGGATGAGAAGCCTGTTCTGAAAATCAAGACCGGAAGGGGCAGAGAGATCAAGGTCAGTAAGAACCATCAGTTACCTGTGCTCGCTGAGGAAGGCCTGGAATGGAGGAAATCAAAAAATCTGTCGAAAGAGGATAGAATCGCTGTTCCCAGGAAGATCGATATTGATGTAGAATCTCCGAGACTGAGAAATCTTTTACGTGACGAGGTCAGAGCTTACAGAAAATACGACGAGGTAGATGAACTGGTTGAAGAAGTTGAGATTGAAGGCCTTGAACAGAACTTCAGGAAGAGATACAGAGATGACAGAAATATCTCAGTGGGAGGCCTTAGAGAGATCTGTGAGAAACTTGGAGAAAACCCTGAGGAATATCTCGATATTGTCATGTCGAAAGCTGGACAGAAGTCTGTGAGAATCCCTGAAAAGTTAGATAAGGATCTTTCATGGTTAATCGGAGCTGTGGCAGGAGATGGACATATCGAAAGCAGTGCAGTAAAGCTGAGCGGAAGCGAGAACAGATTACTTGAAAGATTCGAAAATATAGTAGACCAGAAACTTGACAGAGATGTCTCAGTTATTGAAAGGAAAAAGGCCGACGTTAAAACTTATTCATTCAATGCTAAAGCAGTTTCCGATATCCTTCACGACTATTTCGGCATTCCAAGGGAGAAGAAGGCACAGAACCTGAAGATGCCGGAGATAGGTCTTCCTGATGAGTTGCTGGCTTCTTATATCCGAGGCCTTTTCGATACAGATGGATCAGTAAAATGCAGGGAAAATTCAGAAGGGGCTTCATGCATCGAATTCTACACAGCAAGCGACCGGTTGACTACCGAGCTACATACTTCACTTCTAAGGTTCGGCATAAACGCACATAGAGACAGGAGAAAGACAGAAGGCCGGAAAACCGAGATCGAAGAACATCAGATCCATACCAATGGAGATATACATAGGCTGAAAATATACGGCTCTGATCAGCTCAGGAAATACAGAGATGAGATAGGTTTCACACACCCAGAGAAAAAATCCAGACTTGACGAAGCAATAGAGATCAACCCAGAAGGCGGCAGAAAACAGAACGATGTAATACCGAAAACATTGGGAACAAGAGCAAGAAAAATAAGAAACGAAAAAGGCCTCAGTCTATCAGATCTCGAACCCGAAGTATCAATGGCAACAGTTTCCCGATTCGAGAATCATAAAACACCGATGAAGAGAGAAACATTCCAGAAACTGGCAGAGAAACTTGGAGACAGAGAACTTCAGAAAATAGCAAACTCCGACATTTACTGGGACAAGATAAGACAGATTGAAGAAAAAGAACCAGAAAAACTCTATGATATCAGCACATCAACCGAAAACTTCACAGCAAACGGCATAATAGCACACAACACAACCGAACAAAGAGAACTTGTAGAAGAGGCCTTTCGTGAAGGTTTGGTTCGTACTGTTTCTGCTACCCCTACTCTGGCTGCCGGAGTTAATCTACCGGCTTTCAGAGTTATCATCCGCGACCTGAAAAGGTACACGGGAAGAGGCATGGAGTACATACCCGTCCTCGAATACGAGCAGATGACAGGACGCGCCGGCCGACCGAAGTACGACGACCGGGGAGAGGCCATTTCCCTGGCGAAACAGCCCGGCATGAAGGACGAGATACTCGACCGTTACATACTCGGAGAGGCAGAACGCATACAGTCCAAGCTCGCGGTCGAGCCTGTTCTCAGGATGCACACTCTGTCGCTCATCGCCTCCGGCTTCTGCTCCTCTATGGAGCAACTCCTCGACTTCTACCAGGAGACGTTCTACGCATACCAGTTCGGCGACATGGAGGAAGTGAACGACAAGGTGAAATCCGTGGTCGCCAGTCTCAAGGAGTACGGATTTCTCGAGGAAGAAGGTCTTGAGGCGACAAAGACCGGCAGACGTGTGTCGGAGCTCTACATCGACCCTGACTCTGCGCACCACATGCTCCAGTCCCTGAGGAACGCCGAGGGAAAGGAGACGCGGCCGGTTTCGTATCTCTACATGATTTCAAGCACCTCCGAGGTACGGACTCCGCGCGTGAAGGACAGCGAGCAGTCCGATATCGAGCAGGCGCTGGAGGACGCCGAGCAGTACCTGCTGGAGGACATCCCGGAGGAATGGAGCGCAAGCTACGAAGCCGCTTTAAGGTCGATGAAGAACTCGATGGTGATGCAGGGCTGGATATCGGAGCTCGAGGAGCAGGAGCTGATGAACAGGTACGGTGTCTCACCCGGCGGCATAAGGGCGAAGGTCGACAACGCAGACTGGCTGCTGTACGCCGCAGAGGAACTCGCCCGGATGAAGGAGATAGAGACCGGTAACGAGATACAGCACCTGAGAACCCGGCTGAAGCACGGCATCAAGGAGGAACTCCTGCCGCTGGTGAAGTACGACCAGATAGGACGTGTCCGGGCCCGGAAGCTCCATGAACACGGGATAAACGACCAGGAGACTATCAGGGAGACCAGCTTCGAGAAGCTGAAGAAGCTGATCGGCGAGAGGACTGCGAAGAAGCTGAAGAAGCAGGTAGGTCAGGAAAACATCTTTGACCGGGAGAACATAATGGATTACTTCGACTAGGAGACCAGGTAGTAGGTGCCGTTGTAGTCATCCTTAACAGGCTCCACATCGTTAGGAGCGACCGGACCCATCAGCATCTCCCGGTCGACCAGTACTTCTGCATCGAGCTTTCCGATGTTGTCCCACCAGTTCCACTGCATCTCTTCCTCGGTTGTCTCGCTATACGTGGGAACTCTATCGTACCGTCCGCCCAGATCCATAGCGACCACAAGATTGTTTTCTCCATCGAGCGCGCTGTTCAGCTGTTTCCAGGCCTCAGCGTTGTCGCTTCCGTTATACCACCGGCTCTGCGGCATCAAACCGTCGTCATCAAGCGCCTCGTAGCGCGCATCCACTCTTCCTTCAAGCATCGGGTCTCCAGAATAAATCTCGACCACTTTATCGTACTCAAGGTCGTTTACAAGCTCTGAAAGACCTCTAACTAATAAGCTGCCCCTGTTCCGTTCGCCGGCGTTTGGTCCTGCTCTTGAAGCCACACATAAACTTTCCAACACGCTTTTAAAAGTTTTGGGACAATCAACGGTCTCTCTGGAGCTCTTTCTCAACTCTATCAATCAAGTCAGGATGACCGGCGAAGAAAGGCACGCGCTGATGAATTTCCTCGGCTTTAACATCCAGTATAGACTTTTCTCCATTGCTTGATGCGCCTTCAGCGTTTTCAATTATGTATGCCATCGGATTGCCCTCAAAAATCAGTCTATACTTTCCTTCAGGAGCATCCGTTCTGTAGGGATATGCAAAAATCCCTCCGTGATGCAGCATCTGGTTAAA
This sequence comes from Candidatus Nanohaloarchaea archaeon, assembly GCA_042218425.1. Taxonomy (GTDB): domain Archaea; phylum Nanohalarchaeota; class Nanosalinia; order Nanosalinales; family Nanosalinaceae; genus JBDGRD01. The sequence continues at coordinate 34,111 of JBDGRD010000009.1, read as the reverse complement.
GTCTCCTACAAGAGCTCCACCATAGCGAAGCTTATATTCACGCGAAATACTAGCTTCAAATTCTCGAAAAACATCTGTCCAGTTCTTGTTACCCCCAAAACCGTACACATATGGTTCTGAAACCTCTATATCCTCTGAGGCCTTGTACAGCTCAACCTTGTCCCCTGGTTTCTCCTCCAGAACGTATTCGTCAACCTGGCCGTTTCTCGCGACGGTAAAGGTTGTCAGAGGACCGTAGAGAACGTAGAAAGCCGCTACCAGCTTTCGCCCTCTGCACGGGAGTTCGCCGTCGTAGATGCCGACTATCGTTCCAACAAGGTTGTTGGTGGGTATGTTGGATGAACCGTCGAGAGGGTCAATCGCAACAGCAAGACCAGAGCCGCATTCCGTCACTTCTTCCTCCTCCTCGGACGCGAACTGGCCAACACCCTCTATCTCTGTTATCTTTTCCTTTAAGAGTTCATTGGCCCAGACATCAGCCTCTCGAACCCTTTCCTCCGAGGGGTTTTCCTCGCCGACGTACTCGCGGCGGTGAAGCATCCCGGAGGTTATATGTGGGGCTGCCTCCGCGACCTCTTCGAGAACCCGGTCAACTACTCGTTCCTGGTCCATACTACCGGTCTCAGAGTACTTCCTCGGGTGCTTTGCCCTCGAAGATAACTCCCTCGAGTTTATCGAGTATGTCCCCCGGCTCCTCGCGCTGGAACACGTTCCTGCCGACCGCGAGACCGTTTCCGCCGGCCGCGATAGTATCGTGTACATCCTCGAGGAATGCTTTGTCGCTTCTCTTGGAGCCACCGCTCATGACGAACTTCATCTTGCCGGTGACGTCCAGAACATCTTCGACCGCCTCACGAGAACCGGGATACTTGCACTTTACCATGTCTGCGCCGAGTTCGAGTCCAAGACGTGCGGCGTACGCGATGACATCCGGGTCGGTGTCGCCGCTGTAGTCCGGGTTGTTCTCGATGCCGTGGCCGCGTGGATAGGCCCACATGACCACAGGGACGCCGTACTTTCTCGCCTCCTCCTGGACCTCGCGGAACTCCTTCCACATCTGGTCCTCGTAATCTGAACCGGCGTACATCGTGTAGCCGACTGCCTCTGCGCCAAGCTCTTCTACCGCGTACTCGACGCTGCACTGCTTCGGCGAGTAGTAGTCGTCCGGGTCACGAAGGTTGGAGTTGCCGTTCAGCTTCAGCAGGAGTGTTACGTCGTCTTCGTATTCTGGATAGTATGCCTCGGCCACACCTTTCTGCACCGCCAGACAGGTAACAGCATCGTGTTTTGCGACCTCGAAGACGTGCCGGGGATCGGCGCTCTCGGGCTGGGGTTCGAAGTCGACGGGGCCGTGTTCCGTCCCGTGGTCGTACGCCAGTATCAGAGAGTTGCCGTTGCGGAGTATCGGAGAGTCATCGAACGGTTTCATATTACGAAGTATTACGATGCAGGTTTAAAATCCTGTCGGAGGCCCCGGAACTTCATAACCGGCGCTCCAAAACAGTCCGTTATGATACTGACCGTCACGTTCAATCCCGCGGTCGACCACACCATGAAGGTCGAGGGCGAACTGTCGCCTGAAGAAGTCAAGCGGACCCAGGACTCGAGGTTCGACGCCGGCGGCAACGGCATAAACGTCGCAGAGTACCTCACCGCACTTGACGTGGAGGCCGAGGCCACAGGCCCCGTGGGCGGCTTCACAGGCGATTTCCTGAAGGAGACTCTGACAGACGAGGCCGTGAAGACAGATTTTGTCGAGACCGAGGGCTTGACGAGGATGAACGAGACCATCCTCGCGGGTGGCGAAGAGTACAAGATAAACCAGGAAGGGCCGGAGCTCGGAGAGCACGTCACGGAAAAAGTCATACAGAAGATAGGAGAGACCTCGCCCGAGATAGTCGTCGTCTCAGGGAGTCTTCCACCAGGCCTTAGCAGCGAGGCGGTCGATAGGATAGCCCGGAACCATCCCGGGAAGACAGTGGTCGACCTCCACGGAGAGGTACTGCGGGAACTGGAGGAAAAGTACGCGCTCTGCAAGCCAAACGTGCCGGAACTGGAAGAAGCCGTCGGGCATGAACTGGAGAGCCGGGAGGACTGTATCGAGGTCGCGAAAGAGCTTGAGAAACAGCAACGGTTCCAGAACGTGGTCGCATCCCTGGGAGAGGGGGGCGCGGTACTTGCGGCACCAGGAGAGGCTTATCATGCCAGGCCGCTGCCGGTCGAGGTCGCGGACACAGTCGGGGCAGGAGACGCCATGCTCTCCGGCGTCCTGTGGGGCATGACCGACGGCGTGGAAAGGCGCGAATGGCTGAAGCGGGGCATAGCAGTCGCACGCAAGGTCGTGTCGGTCAAGGGAACACGTATGCCAGAGTTCGGCGACGTGCTGGAAGACGCGGCGAAAGTGGAGATAGAAGAGGTCTAGGAAAGAAGACTTCAATCTTCCCTTTGAATAAAACTTTATGTCACTGGAACAGTCCGACTCCGACCTGGAGACAGGCGACAGGGCGCCCGGCTTCGAACTCAAAGACTATACAGGAGAAAAAGTCGCGCTCAGCGACCTCGATAACTACGACGGCGTGCTCGTCGTATTCATGTGCAACCACTGCCCGTACGTCAAGGCCCAGGTAGAAGAGCTCAGGAAACTGGACGAAGAGTTCTCCTCGATCGCGATAGTAGGAATCAACCCGAACGCAGAGACACATCCGGATGACAGCATGGAAAAGATGGAGACGTTCATCGAAGAGAACGGGCTTGACTCCCAGCACTTCTACTACCTGGTCGACCGGGAGCAGGAAGTCGCAGAGGAGTACGGAGCGGTCTGCACGCCTGACCCGTTCCTCCTGGACTGGAAACACGACTTGTACTACCACGGAAGACTGAACGACAGGACTTCCCCGGACCAAGAGGTCAAGAACCGGGAGATGAAATCAGTGATAGAAGACATGCTGAAAAGACGTGAACCTCCGAAAGAAGCGAAACCATCGCAGGGATGCAGCATAAAGTGGAAGAAATGAACTATACCATAAAACCAGAGGAGCACGAACTGCGGGAGGCCAGACAGGCAGTTGAACAGGCGCTGGAGAAGGCGCGACACGCCCTGGAGGTATCGGCCGACGTGGACTACTACCTGGCCTGGGACGGGCGGCCTTACACCAGGGAGAAGATGGGCGGCGTCAGCGGAAGGACAGCAGCTTTAGACGTCGTGACGCTGGCGTTCAACAGCGAGGCAGACGGCTGGAAGAAGAACATCCGCCGGACGGCGGTACACGAGTACGGCCACCTCTTCTTCTACGACGCCCGGGGCGAGATGTCGGACTTCATGTGGCAGTTCGTGCTGGAGGAGGCGCTGGCCCAGCACCTCGCCGAGAAACTCTTCCCCGAGGGTTACGCACCCTGGAACGAAAGATACAGCGTCGACAAGATACAGCAGCACTGGGACGATATAAAACCGATAATAGAGGACGAGGAAATCGACTACGACCACCCGCTCTTCCTCGGCGGGGGCGACTTCCCGGAGTGGATAGGTTACTCCGTCGCATACCTGATAGGCGAGAAACTTCTCGAAAACCACGAACTGGAAGACCTCCCGGACCTGACCCGTTCCGACGTCCTCGAAGCAGGTGACAGACTCTTTGGCTAGAGCTGTCTACGTGGGCCGTTTCCAGCCCTTCCACCTCGGCCACTTCAGGGTCGTCGACGAGTACCGGGAAGAGTTCGACGAGTTCGTGATGGCGCTGGGAAGCGCAGATAAAAGACGTGAAGAAGACAACCCGCTGACGGTCGAGGAGCGTAAGGATGTCATCCACCAGTGCTTCCCCGGTTTACACATACTGGGCATCGAGGACGAGGGAGATACAGAGGAAGACAACAGGCAGTGGGCGGAAAAACTCGAGGAGAAGACCGGGGCAGACGTCGTCCTCTCGCAGAACGAACTGGTGAAGAGACTCGTGGAAGAATACACGGATATGGAGCTTCTGGAGCACCAGCTCTTCGACCCCGAGGTCTACTCCGGGACCGAGATACGCAGAAGGATACGCTCAGACGAGGAGTGGCGCTACCTGGTCGCCGGCTGCGCTGAAGAAAAGATAGAGGAGTACCGGGAAATCATCAGGAAGTCCGGCATCCAGTACGACTTCAATCCCGGCTGGAAAAAGGAGAACGCATCCCACGGAACCGCCGACTAGTCCTGGAGCACGAAAGGTATAAGCTCCGCCAGGTCGGTCGCGGTCATACCGATACCGTAGTCTTCATAGGCCTCTTCGCCCGCCCTTCCGTTTATCCACGCCCCCAGCTTCGCCGCTTCTCCCAGTTCCAATCCCTGCGAAATCAGCGATGCGATTATACCTGTCAGAACGTCTCCCGTACCGCCGACCGTCATCCCGGCAGAACCGGTCTCGTTCTTCCCCGGTTCGGGTGTATAAATCTCGTCGGTCGGCCCCTTCACCACGAGAACGACCTCTTTCTCCTTGGCGAACTCCTCAAAACCTCCGAAATGCTCCTTTATGACCTCGGCCTCTCCCTGGTGAGGCGTTAAAACGGCGTCCCCGAGGTCGGCCTCGAGCGCAGGTTCGATGGCTTCAGCGTCTATCACCAGGGGAACATCGACCGAGGAGACGAACTTCCTGACCGATTTCCTGTGAGCCCTGCTGAACCCAGGACCCACGACGACGGCGTCCGACCAGACCGCGAGTTCCTCCGCGGGAAAAAGAGAATCCCGGTCGAAGTAGCTGGAGCGGTACGAATCAACGATAAAGTTCTCCGAGTACGACGCGACAGTGCCGGCAACAGCCCGCGAGGTCAGTATCTTCGCCAGGTCACAGCCTGTCCTTAAAGCAGCCTTCGCCGATAGAGCCGGCGCGCCAGCGTAATCCTTGCTTCCTGCTATCACTCCGACACGACCGTTATCCCCTTTGTGGGATTCAGGGTCGCGCTCCAGCTTTTCGAGCAGGTCTTCCATAGACAAGGATTGGAACTGGAGGCGTAAAAGCATGCCGCTGACAGTGAGGTTTTTATTTCGCTCCGGAGAAAATATTACGTGATATTATGGTAAACGTTGCTGTAAACGGAGTAGGTACTATAGGTAAACGGGTGGCGGAAGCCGTCAGAAAACAGGATGACATGCAGCTATACTGCATAGCGGACGTGGCGCCAGGGCCGCAGCTGAGGACAGTGCTGAGCGAGGAAGGACCTCTACACGGCACCCCTCTCTACGGCTCGAACGCTGAAGGCGTCGAGAACCTGGAAAAAGAGGGGATGCACGTCGAAGGCAACCTGGAGGACATACTGCACGAGGTCGATGTTATGGTCGACTGCACCCCACCGGGTATCGACCAGAAGAACAAGGAGAACCTCTACGAACCGAACGACGTGAAAGCCATCTTCCAGGGCGGGGCACCTGATGAGATAGCCGAGGTCAAGTTCAACGCGGACGCCAACTATGAAGAGGCCTCGGGAGAGGATTTCGTGAAGGTCGTCTCCTGCAACACCACTTCTCTCTCAAGAACCATGAGCGCGGTGGACGAAGCTTTCGGGATCGACCAGGCCATCGCCAACCTGGTGAGGCGTGGCGGCGACATACCGCAGGACTCCCGAGGACCTATCAACTCGACCATACCAGTCACCGATGTTCCATCCCACCACGGACCGGACGTCCAGGCAGTGATGCCGCACCTCGACATCAAGACGCTCGCGGTGAAGGTCCCGGTAACCTACGGACACGTCCACATGGTCAATGTGGACCTCGAACAGGAAGTTTCAGAGGAAGAAGTTCTTGAAGCATTCCGGGAACAGCCGAGGGTCGAACTCGTCGAGGCGGGAGAAGGATACGACTCGACATCCAAGCTCCACGAAAAGATGAGAGACCTTGAACGTTCACGGAGTGACATGCCGGAGGCGGCGGTCTGGAAGGAGACCGTGACGGTCGAGGGCAACAAGCTTTACTGGATACACATGGTCCATCAGGAATCCATCGTGGTGCCGGATAACGTTGACGCGATCCGCTCCATGTTCGACCTCGCAGGGAAAGAAGAATCCATCCAGAAGACCAACGACGCCATGGGCATCCGGTAACTAGGCGATGGACGCGATCTCTTTCACAGCGTCCACCAGCCGCGCCACATCTCCTTCATCGTTGTAAAGGTGCAGTGACGCCCTGACAAGCGCGTCCTGGCCGCGGTCGGCGAACCACGAATGCACGCAGTGCATACCCGACCTCACTGCGATATCCTTCCTGTCCAGGAGCAAAGCGGTCTGGTGCGGCGCCATCCCATCTATCCTGAATGACACTATACCATGGCCTTCACTCAGGACAGGGTTGACGCCTTCTACCTCCTCGAGGCCAGTGCGTATCTTCCCCGTCAATTCGCGCTCGTGTCTCTCTATCCTTTCCATTCCGATTTCCTCGAGGTACCGGGCTGCCTCTCCCAGGCCGATGAAACCGGCGAGGTTCGGGAGACCGGCCTCCATCCGGTGCGGGAAATCCCTGAACTCGTGCGTGCTATAGGTGGAGGAACTTAACCCCCCCGCCGCCCGAGGCGAGAGGTTCGACGCTGTCCTTCACCCGGTCTTCGACGTAGAGCGCGCCAGTACCGGAGGGGCCGAGCATCTTGTGGCCGGAGAAGGCGACGAAGTCGACAGGATGCTCCTCAACCGAGAAAGACCGGTGTGGCACGCTCTGGGCGGCGTCGACCATAAGGTAGGCGCCTCTTTCACGGACTATCTCCGCTATCTCGCCGAGCGGTGTCTCGAATCCGTCGAGGTTGGATACATGTACGACACTGACCAGGTCTCCCTCTTCCACTGTGGAGCGGAGCTTCTCAAGGTCGAAGCCGCCCCGCGTGGAGACTATCTCGATTTCATCCTTTTCCCGCTGCCACGGCACCAGGTTGGAGTTGTGCTCCCTGTCCGTAAGTATGACTTTTCCCCGAGGGAAACCTCTCGCAACCGTGTTGATGGACTCTGTCGTTCCCGACGTGAAGACGATGTCCCCGGCTTCCGCGTCTATGAACTCCGCGACACTGCTCCTCGCATCCTCTAATTCTTGCGAGGCACGTTTCGACATCTCGTGGTGCGACCGACCGGAACACGCCGGGTAATCCCTGTAGTACTCGTTCACCTTCTCGACCACGGCTTCAGGACGGAGCGCCATGCAGGCACTATCAAGGTACACGAGACCGTTCCTGAGCGGTGGGAAGTCTTCGCGCCTCATGACGTGGAGTTCAGTCCTGTGGTGTTGAGCGCGACCTGGGGTTTTGGCTGGCCCGGAAGCAGCTTCCCGACAAATCCTTCCTCCGGAGTCAGATGGTCGAAGGCACATCCTCCTTCCGCACCGGGACCGCTGCAGTTGCCGTAGGCCACCCAGTTAAAGATGCCTATGGAGAGGAAGATCCCGGACAAGACCAGTAGTATCAGCATAAGCCAGGCGAGCTTCTCCAGGTGGTCGTTAAGGAAAGATGCGAGCCGGCTATCGCGCTCCATCGCCCAACCGATTATCGAGGCCCTCATCTCGGTCTCGAAATCCGTGTCGCAGTCGCCGGTCCTGGCGCGGCTGGAAACGCACCTGAAAGCTTCTTTCGCGAGCTCCCTGTACCGGGCGAAAAATATGCCGAGAAAGCTGAACACGATGAGCGATAAAACACAGAGCATGTTTTACCAGACGCCGCGGTTCTAGAAAAGGGTACTGGTAGAGAATTCCAACACAGGGCAAGAGGTAAAACTCGTTCCATGGAATCTCTTGATTATGCCAAAAGTCCTGATGGTCGGCTGGGGATACCCGCCCGAGATCGAGGGCGGCCTGGACATACACGTCGCCAGAATCTTCGAGCAGCTGCATACTGAAATCGAAGTGGAGCTGGCTCTACCTGCCGAAAACGCCCCGGATAGAGACGGCATCATCCCTGTGGAGACGGAGGGAGACGACATGCTTTCGATGGCCAGCGACATGAGCCGGAAGCTGGTCAAGCTTTCAGGAGACTACGACATCGTTCACACCCACGACTGGTTCGGGGCAGAGTCAGGTCTCAAGTCCAGGAAGTACTCAGATACACGGTGGGTATCGACGTTCCACTCTCTCGCATCGGGCAGGAGCCGCAACCCGAGCCACCGCATCGAGAACCTTGAAAGGGCGATGGTCGAGAGGAGCGACGCATGCCTCGCGGTCAGCGAAAAGCTGGCGGAAGAGGTCGAGGAAAAGTACAGGAAACGGCCCAAGGTGATTCACAACGGCTTTTCAAGAGCCGATGCGACAGGACGAGACTTGAAGGAAGAGCTGGGGGCGGAAAAGATAGTCCTCTACGTGGGGCGTCACGCCGAGCAGAAAGGCGTGGAACACCTTATATACGGTTTTTCCAAGCTTGAATCCGATGCGACGCTTGTCATCGGTGGCGAGGGCCACATGACCGAGGCACTCAAGGAGTTCGTCCACATACTGGATATAGAGGAAGACGTCATATTCACGGGCTTCATACCCGGCGAAGAACTCGGCGACTACTACTCGAGCGCTGACGTTTTCGTCTCGCCGTCCATCAACGAGCCTTTCGGCCTGACCGTTACGGAGGCGCTTGAAGCAGGAACACCGGTAGTCGCGACCAGCAGCGGGGCTGAAGAGGTCCTCCCGGAGGACGCCATCATCCAGGTCGAGCCCGACTCGGAATCCATCAAGCAGGGTATAGAAAGAGCGCTCGATAGAGGTGTTCTGCCAGAGTTCGAGTCCCGGAGCTGGGAGGAGGTCGCCGACGAGATAAGAGAGATATATAGCAGGTTCTAGTCCTGTTTCTGCGCCAGCACCCAGAGATGGTGCTCGTTCTCGCTTTTCTCCTCGTGGGTGTCAAGTATCTCGAATCCCGCCTCCTCTATAAGTTCTATGCTCTCCCTCTGCGAGGGCGAACTCCAGACCATCTCCGAGCCGATGAAATCTCTCTCGGCCCTCATCTCCTCGAAACCTTCGCCGCCGCCAACAGTCACGAGTATAAGACCCGAGTCTTTCAGCCAGTGATGCATCTTCTCGAAGAGGTCGCCGTGCTCCTCCCTCGGGATGTGGAAGATGGCGTAAAAGCTCACTACCGCGTCAAAACTTCCGGGTCCGAAATCCTGGTCGAAGAAGTCTCCCTGCAGGAACTCGGCCTCGGGCACGTTCTCCCTAGCTTCAGAGACGTGCTTCTCGGCTATATCCACGCCGGTGACCTCAAAACCTTCATCGACCAGAAAACGGTCAAAAGGCAGGCCGTTTCCGCAGCCCAGGTCAAGCACAGGAGAGTTTTCCGGCATCTCCCGGAACATCTGCTCGAACAGTTCGCGCTCCTCGCCTCGCACCTCCCGGTCGCCCCTGTACTCTCCGGGATAGTCCCCTTCCTCGTAGCCTTTCCTGACTTCTTCGCGCATCCCCATGTCAGCTGACGACCTCTATATCTTTGACTTCGCCGCGGTGCCGTGCAAAGTACCCGTCCTCTGTCTCCACAAGACCTGACGTGTCCTCGGCGTAGTAGGTCGAGTCATCCCCGTCGACGCCAGGAAGGTAGATTCGTTCCCCGCTGCCGGTCCTGACGACCACCGCGACTTTTTCATCAGTCCTGATATTTATCTCGACGCCGCCCTCGAACTGGCTGGTTTCGACTTCCATACTGGAAGATTGTGCCGAGCGATTTTTAACGACACGGTGAAACACACCCTGTTTTAAAATCGCCCGAGAAAATCTCTTCTATGCTCCCGATAACCCTCAGCTTTGAGGTCCACCAGCCTCACCGCCTGAGAACGGATGGCGTCAAAGAAGACGCGGACTCGCTCTACGACCGCTACTTTGACGACGAGATGAACGAGCATTTCTTCAAGGATGTCGCCGAGAACTGCTACTTCCCCGCGACCGAGAGACTTTTGCGGGTGGCGCAGGAGCTGGAAGGAACCGACCGCCCACTCAAGGTCAACTTCTCCATCTCGAGTTCCTGGATAGAGCAGGCACGGCAGTACCACCCCGAACTCATCGACATGATAAACAGTTTCCCCGACAACAGCATCGACTTCATAGGACAGGCGCACTACCACTCGCTGGCCGGGCTTTTCCACGACAAGAAAGAGTTCCGGTGGCAGCTGAACAGGCACCGTGAAATCATACAGGATACGTTCGGTGTGGAGACACAGGTCATGACCAACACCGAGCTGATATACCACAACGAGATAGGGAAGATCGCGTCGGAAGAAGGCTTCAAGGGCGTCTTCACGGAAGGCGTCCCGCGCGTCCTCGGATGGCGGTCACCCAACCATGCATACACGCAGCCCGACTTCGTGACCGATAACGGCAACTCGATACTTTTGAGGAACAGGAAGCTGACGGACGATGTCGGCTACCGGTTCTCGGCGGACTGGTGGAGCGAATACCCGCTGACAGCGGACAAGTACGCGGCCTGGCTTTCCGCGTGCGAAGGCGACATGGTCAACCTTTTCATGGACTACGAGACCTTCGGCGAGCACCACTGGGAGGGGACCGGCATACTCTGGTTCCTTGAGGACCTGCCGCACGAGGTACTTGAATGGGACAACCTGAAGTTCGCGAAGGTCAGAGAGGTCGCCGAGAAAGAGCCTGTCGGAGAGTTCGACGCGTTCGAGTACAACACAGTTTCCTGGGCGGACCAAGAGATGGACGCCTCGGCATGGCTCGGCAACCCTGTCCAGAGAACACTTTTCCAGGAGCTCCAGGACATCGAGGAAAAGGTCAAGAAGACAGAGGACGAGGAACTACTCAACGTCTGGCGCAAGCTTCTGACATCGGACCACCTCCACCACATCGCCACCAAGTCGCTCGACGACCACGCCGTCCACAACTACTTCTCCTACTTCGACTCGCCCTTCCAGGGCTTCGCAGTTATAATGGAACACCTGATGGACTTCCAGCGCCAGGTAGAGCAGAGACTGAGGCGGTAAAATGCCGGAAAAACACTTCATAGAGGTCGAGAACGACGAAGAAGTCGCCGCGGTACACCACGAGGCACCGGGGGACAGATGGCTGTTTTTCTGCCACGGCTTCGGCTCGGACAAGGAAGGAAGCTACGTCGGTCGCTGCGAGAGAGCGGTCGAAAACGGTTTCAACGCGGTCCGGTTCGACTTCCGCGGCAACGGCGAAAGCCACGGCAAGTTCATAGAGCAGACGCTGAGCTCGAAGATAGCGGACCTGAAATCGGTCGTGGACTATTTCTCGCCGCAGAGCTACGTTTTCTTCGGCTCCAGTTTCGGCGGAAAAGTAGCCTTCCACGCCTCGCAGGAGCTTGAACCCGGAGCTGTTCTCGGCCGCGCGCCTGTCACGTACAACAGCATAATGGAGAAGTACCGCTCCGTCGTGGAGAACAAGGGAGAGTTCACGCATCATGAGGGCGCGACTATCGACCAGCGGTTCTTCGACGACTTCGATACCTACAGTTTCGATGAGGTGGCGGAAACTCTCGAAGTACCGGTCGCCATCTTCCACGGAGGCGCGGATACCACTGTCCACATCGAGAACACCTGGAACGCGGCAGACGCTCTTGAAACAGACGTCACAGTCCAGAAACTGGCGGGCGAGAAACATCATTTCTCGGATGCCGCAGAGCAGAAGATGCAGGACATTATGTTCTACTGGCTGGAAACGGTCTGGAACCGTTGACCTCTTCTCAGGCCTCCATAGACTTCGAGTAGATACCCTTTGTCCACGCCGATATCTGCTCCCAGCGGAAGTTGTCCTCTACACGGTCACGGGCGTTGTCCCCCATCCAGTCCGACCAGCCAGGGTCGTTGAGGGCGCGCTGGACCTGGTAGGCGATGGAGCCGGAGTCCGCGGGATACGAGTGCAGGCCGGTGTACTCGTGGATTATGGTATCCTTCATGCCCCCGACGTATGAACCTACTGTCGCCGTCTCGCACGCCGCCGCCTCTAGCGGGACGATGCCGAAAGGTTCGTAGACCGAGGGCGCGACAGTTATCTCGGCGGTCTTCATCAGCGATACGAGTTCCTCATCGGGAACGTAGCCCGGGAAGTAAGCCTTGTCACCGACCTTTGACTTGGCGATTCCCTTGTAGTGTTCGGTCGCACCTGAACCCACCATGACGAACTTGGCTTCCGGCCGCTCGTCGAGTATGCTCGGCATCGCCTCGATGAGGTGGCCGGGACCTTTCTGCGGGTACATCCTGCCGACGAAGAGCACGACCTGCTCCCAGTCAAGAGCGTAGTTCCCGCGGTCAAGGTCTCCTCCCTTCGAGTCGAACTTCTCCAGGTCGACCCCGTTCGGTATGTAATGTACTTTTTCCTCCGGGACCTCGAACATCTGCTTCACTTCCTCGGCGATGTCCTCGCCGACCGCTATGACCTGCGAGGCCTCATAGGTACCGTACCATTCAAGGTTATGGATGGTTCTCTGGTACTCCGAGTCCAGTCCGTCTCTTCCACGCTGGGTGGAGTGGACAGTGAAAACCATCGGGATTCCAAGCGTCTTCTTGATACCCGTGGCGCCAGGCACCGCCATCCAGTCGTGGGCGTGGACCAGGTCGAACTCCTTCTGCTTGTTGAGCTCGATGGCCTTCTTCTCCATCTCGTGGCCCAGGCTCATAGCCCATGAAAGAGTGTCAGCGGCGTTGTCAGCGGCGTTCACCCTGTGTATCTCGACGCCGTCCCGGTACTCGACTTTTTCCTCTGGTCCGAACGCCAGTACGACAGGTTCGTGCCCCTGCTCTGCCATAGTCGTCGCAAGGTCTTCACAGTGGGCTGCTATGCCTCCCGCCTTGATGGGCGGGTACTCCCAGGTCACGAAAAGCGGTTTAATCGGCCACCACCTCCTTTTCCTGTTCCACAAGACTCCTGTAATTGTCCAGTATCCTTTGCTGCCATCCGCCCTCGTATGGGTCCACTATCTCCAGTTTCTCCCCTGGAACGTCGAGGTCGAAGAGCACCGAGTTCTTGGTGTCCTCTTTCGTGACGAAGACGCGGTCAGATTCGAAGGCGCCCTGCCATTCAAGCTCTGATATCATCTCCGCGTGGTCGCCCTCGAAACCTCTCTCGTTCTCGGTCGAGTGTATAGTCAGGACCAGGGGTTTCTCGGTGTGCTTGGTCAGTGCGACGCCGCCCGGCACCGTCGTCCAGTCGTTGGCGTGTATCAGGTCGAAATCTTCTTCCTCCTGTATCTCGCGGACCTTTCTCTTCAGCTCGTTGTTCATCATCATGGACCAGTTGTAGATGTTGTTGCCCTCGAAATCTATGGGTACGCGGTAGACCTCTACACGGTCATCGATGCTGTAGTAAGAACCGTCCTCGAACGCGACGATGGCTGCCTCGTGGCCGTTGTCCACCAGGTGCTCGGCGATACCCTTACAGTACTCCGAGATGCCTTCGCCGTCCGCGAAACTTCTTGACAGGAGAACAACTTTCATTCTATCACTAGTCCGTAAACCGTTCGTCGAACCCAATCTTTTTGCTTCTTTCCACGTCCGGCTGTGTGAAAGGCTCGACCTCTCTCAGCCACGCCGAGTAAACCGCGACGTACTGCATGAACGCCAGGAGCATCCCTGCGGATTCATGCGAGAGCTCGGTGACGTTGACCGTAAGATTGGGTATGCCTTCCTCGTCGAGCGCGTCCTTGACACCCTGGTACTCGGCTTCAAGCGAGTCCTGGAGGTTCCGGCCGTTCAGAGCCCCGAGTTTCTCGCCGCGCACCTCGATATCTTTCAGGTCCTCCGGGACCTGTACCTCCTCGTGCTCGTGGGTATCGGTGCGGAAGAAGACCGGCAACACGTTCTCCTTCCCGCCGAAAATCCTCTGGTTGGTGTGGTGCTGGAACTCGGGTCCATGGTCCCCGAAGACCGTCTGGCCCTCGCCGTCTTTACAGACGGTCTCGTGCATCAGCTGGACGAACAGCGGGTAGAACCCGAACATCCTCGTCGAGTAGAAACCTGTGAAGACCTGCTCGTAGCCGTTTCTCTCGGCGTCGTAGAGAGCTGACGCGAAGTTCAGCGCCGGGTTGTACTGCTTCTTCGGCGACAGTTTCTCGTACATCTTCTCCGCGCCCTTCCTTATCTCTTCAACCGGCATCCCTGCGAACGCGGCCGGTACAAGAGCGGTTTCTGTTGCTCCCGAGAACCGCCCCCCTATATCAGGGTGCTCCATGTAACCGTATCCGCGGGCGTCAAGTATGTCCTTCAGTGCTCCGCCTCCCGTCACTCCGAAGACGTCGTATTCGCGCTTCATGAAGTAGAGAAGTGATTCGAGAACACCGACCGTCTCACCCGATTTGCTGACCGGCATGACCAGCGTATTCTCCGGGTCCAGCTCGCGTGAAAGCCGGTTGAGGTAGTCCGGGTCCATGGTCGTGACCATCCGCACATCGACATCGGTTTCGGGAAGGAACGCGTACAGGTATGCCCGGAAAGAAGTTATGGAGCCTCCGTTGCCTATGACCACCAAGTTCTCGTACTCGTGGTTCTCCGCCTCCTCCCTTATTTTCTCCAGGTCCGGCTCGTACTTCGCGAACTCCGGTACGTGGTACTTCGGGAGTTCCTGGACCGACCTGTTCTTTTCGTTCACGTGGTCTATCTCTATCTGGAACGTCATGCTGCCACCCTATGCATCTCCTTTTTCAATCGCCTTGTTGTGTGCTTTTCGGTAGTTCCGGCCAAGCTTCCTCCATGAGGTCAGCTGGGCGAGCCTCCTGGCGTTGTGCTTCCGCTCTGTTATCTCGGTGCGGGAGTACGAGACGATGTCTTCCAGCATATCCGCAAGGTCTTCCGCCGCCTCCTCATCCGGGACGCCTTCCCTCTCCAGCACCTTTATCCCCTTCCTGTCGCCGGGTTCAGTCTTCTCCAGCAGGAACTGGCCGAACCCTGCCATGTCGGTCGTGATGGAGAGCGCGCCGTTGGCCGCGGTCTCGACCGGAGTGTATCCCCAAGGCTCGTAGTAGCTCGGGAAGATACCTGCCGAGCACGCGACGATGGCGTCCTGGTAGCTCATCGACAGCAGCTTGTCGCCCATGGAAAGGTAGGCAGGATAGAAGACGACCTTCACGCGGTCTTCCTCCCGGTTCCTGAGACCGTTCTCGTACAGCCTGTCAAGTATCTCGTCCGGGTAGTAGTTCAGATCGAAGGCACAGAGAGGCGGGTTGTCGTTTTTCTTGCTGTGGAAACTTCTCATCAGCGAGTTCACCTCGCCCGAGGTCTCGTCCACCAGCTCCTTCATCTGCTCCCCAGGTTCTTCATCTGACGTGAGAGAGTTCAGGAGATTCATCCTTATCTGGGGCATGACCGAGTCCACATAATCCTCCAGCTCCTGGTAGAGGGACATGTTCTCAAGGACCTCTGACTTGACACCCGAGGTGTCGCTCGGGACGAATATGAACACGAAGAAGTCATCCCCCTCCTGCTCGTTCAGCTCGGCAAGCGCGTCTATAAAGATGTCGAGCCCCTTGTTGTGGAACTCGTACCTTCCGGATATGAACATTATGCGCGGGTCGTTTTCAAGACCGATATCGTAGTAAGGCTCGAAATATGCCTGGAGGAACTCTTTGAGCTCTTCCTTCTTTTTCTTGTGCTGATAGGACAGTTCTTCAAGGCTCGGGAACTCCTCGACGTTGAAGCCGTTCGGAAGCACGACATCCGGCTTCCTGTCAAGAACCGCCTCTGCCTCCTTGGCGGTGGTCTTGCTTACCGTGGTGAAAACGTCGGACTCTCTTGCGGCGGTCTTCTCCAGCTGGTGCTTCGCCTCCACACCGTACTCGGATGCAAGCTTATCGTCGACCTCGCCATCCTGGACGGCGCCGTGAAGGTCGAAGTCAGAGCTTGAAAGCGTCCTGCCGAGGACGGTTGCGTGGGTCGTGAAGACGGTCGGTGCGTCGACCTCGAAGATGGCAGGGCCTGAAAGCCATTCGTGAAGATGGACGACAGACTCGCCCTCGAACTTGTCGATCAGCTTGTCGACGACCTTGCCGGCCGCGTAGCTCCACTTCACCGGTTCATCGAAGTCCTCACCAGCGTTCAGCGAGTTGACACCGTACTCCTGGTACATCCCCTCCTTTATCTCATCGATATCTTTTTTCAGCCCGGACGGGTCTATCAGTATGCATCTCGGCGAGCCAGGGACGCGCCACACACCGCATTTCGTCTTGATGCCGCGTTTTTCGAGACCTTCCAGCGCCTCGGCGTACTCCGGGCATTCCCGGGGCACGAACTCGTCGGCCGCGTTTTCTTCATCGTAGAAACCTATGGTCACGTAGTTTTCGCCGTAGAAATCTTTCATCCGGCCTGCCTTCGACTTCAGCACCTGGTGGATACCACCGACCTTGTTCGCCACTTCGAAAGAGACCTCAATCAGGTTGTCCGGAGACATGTACAAAGGTTCTGCTCGCGCATATAAAAACCTCGTAGAAAGTCTTTTGCTACCTAATAGTCAAAATGAAGCTTTTATAGCGTCTGCGTGTTTTAGAGGTCTCTATGGAGTACACTCTCTACGAAAACCTGTCCGAGCGGAAAGGAGTCGTCTCGAACCTCCACGGCTTTCTCAACCGGTTCGCAGACACCGGGTTCAAGACGAAGTGGAGCGGCTACTGGGTGCCGCCGTACAAGTTCCTCGACTACTACGGCATCAAGGTCAACGGCATCTGGCTCGGCCCGGACTCGCTCGACTGCACCGAGTACGGCGAGAAGTTCGTCTTCCACCACGAGACGGACAGTCTCAAGATAACAGAGGTCGTGGAGGCACCGGATTCGATACCAGGGTTCCGCGTGAAGCTCGATATAACCAACAAGACCGGCGAGAAAAAAGCGGTCCAGACCGTGCTCGAACCCGGCGTCGACATCAGGCACAAATCGGAAGACATAGGACCTGAAAATTACGATATCGACGAGGGCACCAACCGGCTGACCGTCGGTAGAGACGGCAGAAAGCTCATGATATCAAGCCCCGGCAACTTCGACCTGAAGGGTGAAGGATACACGAAGAACCACAAGCCCGGCGAGAGACAGAGATGCCACGTCCCGGGCCAGCTGGTATTCCGGCACGAGATAGAACCCGGGCTGACAGAGACCGTCGAGGCAGAGTTCACGACATCTGGCGGAAGCTTCCAAGCCATCGAGTCGAGGCAGCAGGACTTCCAGCACAGGAACCTGGGCCACGTGTTCAACAGCTCCATAAACAGCATGGAGAACCTGGTCTACGACCGGAACGGTCTCGGCATGATCGCCGGCCATCCCTGGTTCCAGGAGTACTGGGCCCGCGACACGTTCTGGTCGCTGCTCGGACTCATAGACGCGGGCTACTTCGAGGTAGCGGAAGAGATACTCGAGAACTTCACGGAGAAGGACAGGATAGACTCACTGATAACACTTGACGACGGGGACGGTATGACGGACTATCCAAGGTTTGACGGGTCTCCGCTGTTCGTGAAAGCCGTGGACAAGCTCGACAGGCACTACGCCGTCAACCAGGAACTCCGCCAGAAAGCAGAGGAGGTCATGGATAAACTGGAGCTGGAGGACGGCGTTGTACAGCACCATCCGAAGGCGACGTGGATGGACACTCTTGAGAGAGGGCCCGCGGTCGACATCCAGGCGCTGTGGCTCGCAGCCGCCGAAACCCTGGACAGGGATGCAGGAGAACTGGAGTCGGGACTGGAAAAATTCAAGGAGGACAGCTACATGAAGGACCATCTCGGAGAAGACGCCGCCAAGACCATCAACCCGGCGGTACCGCTGATGTTCGGACAGGTGGAAGAGAAAGCGGGCAAAAGATACCTTGAGAAAATCAACGCCGAGTTCTCATCCCGCTACGGCGCCCGCACACGGTCCATGGCGGACCCGGGATACGACTCCAGCGGCTACCACACCGGCAGTGTCTGGGGACTGACGACAGCCTGGGCGGCGGCAGCGAACTTCGAGTACGGCAACTACCAGCAGGGCGTAAACTTCCTGGAAAAACTCGGGCAGTTCCTTGACAGGGACCAGCTCGGCGCGCTACCAGAACTAGTGGACGCGGAGACCGGCGACTTGCTCGGGTGCTCAGAACAGGCCTGGAGCGCGGGGCTTTTCGTACACGTCATCGACTCCTACCTGCTCGGGATAGATGTCAGGGACGACCATGTCCGGGTCGAACCCGCGGGAGATATAAGCGGTATCCGGACCGGGAAAAGGATAGGAGACGAGGAAGTCGATCTCAGGTTCGAGGACGGCGAAGTCGAGGTGCTGGGAGAAACAGGACTCGACATCCGAACCGGGAAAGCAGCGGTTCCCGTCGAGGACGGGGAAGGGTCGGAGAGTTAAGAGTTATATTCTAGGACACGATACTTTTCACACGATGATAGTCGTCAACTTCAAAACCTATTCTCGGGCATCAGGTAAAAAGGCGAGAGAGATGGCAGAGGAGTGTATGGCCGCGGGCGAAGAGACCGGCGAACGTGTAGTGGTCGCGCCACAGCCACAGGACCTTCTCCGGGTGGAAGAACTCGACATCGATGTCTTCGCCCAGCACATAGACCCCTTGGAACCGGGCAGCCATACAGGACACCTGCTGCCGGAAAGTCTCAAGGAGGCGGGTGCCACAGGAACGCTCATCAACCACTCCGAGAAACGTCTCGACCCCGGAACGATAGAAGAGACCGTGGAGAAGGCGAAAGAACTCGGGATGACGACCATAGTGTGTGCGCAGGACCCGGAAGAGTGCGAGGAGTACAGCAGCTTCGGACCTGACTACGTGGCGTACGAACCACCAGAACTCATCGGCGGCGACGTCTCGGTATCGGAATCGAAGCCTGAGCTTATCGAGGAAGCGGTTGAGAAATCCCGCGTTCCTGTCCTGACAGGCGCAGGTATCCACACCCGGGAGGACGTCGAGAAAAGCGTCGAACTGGGATGTGAGGGTGTTCTCGTGGCCTCAGGCGTCATAAAGAACGACGACCCGGAAGCCGAGACCAGGAGGCTCTGCAGGGGTCTTGGAGGCGGAAGAGGGTGAAAAAGGACTGGCTGGACAAGTACAGGGATGCGGCGGAACTCGCAGAGAACGGTCCTGTCGACGTCCTCGTAGGTTTCAACGCCAACATCGACGTCATATACGATGTCGAGGAGCTTGGACTTGATTTCTCCGGCGTGGAGCCGCGGGAGCTGGACACGGTATCCGGCTTCAAGCAGCTGAAATCCGCGCTGAAGTACCACATGGAAAGAGAGGAAAACCGCGAGATAGAGCTCGGAAGCCTTGAACACACATTTGAAGGAGGTGAAGAACGTGTCGGGGGACAGGCCGGTATAATGGCCAACTATCTCTCCCGCATGGGAGAAGGCGTGATATTCTATACACCGCTCCTCTCGGAGGAGCTTGCGAACCGGATGGAGGAGAAGATACTGTATCCCGTGGTGGACGGCGACTTCGTCCTGAAAAACGTCCGCGACTCCGTCAACACCGACAGGACCAAGCACAACCTGATATTCGAGTACTCCAGCGGCAGGACTGGCAGGGTTATATTCTCGTCGACTATGAAGGGCTTCGGCCCGTACTTCCGGAGCGGCATAGTGGACGAGTTCGATAAACTTGACAGCGGGCTGGACCGGATAATAGTCTCCGGCTTCCACGACGCAGAAGGGAACATAGAGGCCAAGATAGTGAAATCCAGGAACCAGCTCGAAAAGCTCGATACACCTGTACACCTGGAATACGTCCACAAGGACGATGAAAGAGCCTCCCTCGTCGCCAGGCATGTGCTCCCCGTGGTCGACAGCATAGGGCTCGACGAGGACGAATCCCGGGAGATATGCGAGCTCCTGGACCTCGATGTTGACATGGAGGAGGAGATGACTCTCGGCGACGCGTTCCATCTCTCGCGTCAGCTGATGGAGAAGTTCGAGCTCTCGCGCTGCCACATCCACACCTACAGCTTCCACGTCACCGTGGTCGACAGCGACTACGAGGTCGGGACCGAAAAGATACGCGACGCCATGCTCCTGGGAGAGCTCTCCGCCATAAAAACTGCCGACACCGGCGAACTACCCGGGAAGGAAGACCTGGAAGAGCTGGAGACTGATGACAAGCACGTTCACAGGCTGGACGAACTCGAGGATTTCCAGCACTACTTCGGGCTCGACAGGTTCGCGGCGACAGGTACAGGAAAGGTAGAGGGATACAGGGTCGCGGCCATACCCACCATCATCCACGAGGACCCGGAAAGACTTGTAGGGCTTGGAGATGTCATATCCTCGGGAGCGTTCGTCGGAGAACTCAAGTAGCTAGCTTTCCTTTTCTATGAACTTCCTGACGTTCGTCTCCACTTCTTCCAGTATGCGGTCGAGCGCATCCTGGGTATCGGCCTCGCATCTCACCGACATCTTCGGCTCCGTGCTTGACGGACGTACCAGCGCCCAGCCCTCCTCGAACTCGACCTTTACGCCGTCCATAGTGCTGAGTTCGTGGTCAGCGTACTCCTGCTTCATCCGCTCGACGACTCCCTCCTTAGCTTTCTCTGGGCAGTCGATCCTGAGCTCGGGCGAAACAGGGTAGTCGGGAAAGTCTTCAAGTTCCGAAGCGATGTCGCGTTTCGCGGCCATCCCTGCCATCAGCGCCGCGGCGAAAAGCCCGTCGTCCCAGGGCACATCGAATACGGGGAAGTAATAGTGGCCGGAAAGCTCGCCCGCGAAAACGATTTCAGGGTCAGAGTGTATCTCCTCGGAGATGAACGTGTGGCCGACCCGGGTCTCCACCGGCTCGCCCCCGTGTTCACGTATCTTCTCCGGCACGAGCTTCGACGCCCTCAGGTCGTGGACAACCCTGCCTTCCTCCCGTTCGAGGCATTCCTCGGAGAAAAGCGCGAGCATCTCATCCTCGACTATGTAGCCATGGCCGGGCAGTACGAAGCCAGCGCGGTCGCCGTCACCGTCGAATATTATACCGAGGTCTTCTCCGTCCATCGCCTCGCGCAGCTGTTCCTGGGCCTCTTCCTCTCCTGGAGCCGGGAGATGGTTCGGGAAGTTCCCGTCTATCTCATCGTTGACCGGTTTCACGTCGCACCCCAGTCTTTCAAGCATCTCGGCTCCTATCGCCGCGGTGACACCATTACCGAAGTTGACAGCCACATCGAGGTCGAAACCGCCCCCGACTTTTTCCGCCACGAAATCGATGTAGTCATGCTTTAACTCGACTTCACGGTAGCCGCCCCCGCCTGAGTCAAAATCCCTGGAATCATAGATGCGCTCGATTTCTGCCATCCCTCCTTCACGGGACATCGCAAGCGCGTTTTCCTTGGAGAACTTGAAACCTGTGTACTCGGGTGGGTTGTGGGAGGCGGTCACGACCGCAGAGCCTTCGATGCCGCGGTCTACCATACCGAAGTAGACGACCGGGGTCGGAACCATGCCTGCGTAGGCAACGTCCGTACCTGTGGAACGGACACCCGAGATGAAAGCCCGGGTAACGTCTTCACTGTGCGTCCGGCCGTCACGGCCGACAAGCACTTCACCGGCGTCGGTGAAAGTACCGTACGCCTTCCCGACTCTCTCGGCTTCTTCCTCGCCGATTTCCCCGGGGTGGCGGCCGCGCAGATCGTACGAGTGGAAGAACGAGGTCATTCCCAGTACCCTTCAAGTATGTCTGTGCGCTCCCAGTAAGCCTCCTGGGTGTCCTTCAGTGACTCCTTCATGACCTTGGTGTCGAGAGCGGTCTCCATGAAACCACGGTCCTTCTCGTATATCGGCACGAGCTGGACGTGGAGATGCGGGATGGACTCGCCCGCGGCCTTCCCGATGTTGATCCCGACGTCTATCCCCGCCGGTTCGACGACCTCTTCCTGGAGCTTCTCGACCCTCTGCACCATCGCAAATAAACGGTCGCGTTCCTCGTCGCTGAGGTCTGTAAGAGAGTTGACGTGTCTCTTCGGCACGACCATCAGGTGGCCGGTGTTGTACGGGAAGATGTTGAGTTCGACCATCAGGAAGTCGTCCTCAAAGACCTGGAGCTTCGAAACGCGTTCATCGTCCTCCGCCTGGGCGCAGAAGATGCAGTCGATGTCCTCCGGCACCTCGTTCGCCTCGTACTCCTTTCTTTTCGGGCTCCAGAGGTACAGCTCGTACGGCTTGATATCTGTCATGTGATGGATTTCCCCACGCGCGGATATAAATATGGGCGGTCTAGAAAGGCGAGAGGTCCTGCATCTTGGCCTTCAGCCGGCCGGTTACACCGCGGGTCGGCGGTTCCTGGCCCTTGAGCCGGTAGGTTATGTCCTCGATGGCGAGTGAGGCCTCCGAGTTCGGCTTGTACGATACCACGGGTTCACGGAGGGCGATACCTTCACGCACGTGCTTGTGGTCGGGAACCGTTCCTATGATGTTGGTCCCCATCAGGTCCTGGACATCCTCGATGTCGACCTCGGCTTTTTCCCCTCTAACACCGTTCAGGACCAGTCCAAGAACATCCCTGTCGAGCTGCTCGGCAAGCTTCTTGGCCCCGAGACAGTTGGTCAGCGAGGGGAGCTCGGGTTCGGAAACCAGAAGCACTTCATCCGACGCCTCGATAGCGGCCTCAACTTCTTCACCGGTTCCTGCTGCGGCGTCGATGAAGACGAAATCCTTGTTTCCGAGGAACTCTACTATTGAATGTTTCAGGTTCTCGGCGTTGGCGTTGAACTCGAGCACCGACGCAGGCAGTACGGATACACCTGCCGGGTGCTTGGCGATGGCCTGTGTTATGTAGGCATCGCCCTGGAGAACATCGTTGAGAGAAACGTCCTGGAAACCAAGGCCAAAGTGCTGGGCCATGTTGGCTCCGGAAAAGTTGCCATCTATTATGAGAACGTCTTCTCCCTGCTGTGACAGTGACACGCCGAGATTCGCGGTGACGGTGGTCTTTCCTACCCCGCCCTTACCTGATATAACAGATATTACCCGGGTCATCACTTACTGTTTCTCGTGCCTACAATAAAAACCTGTCCTTTCAGCGGAACTTCCTGTTGCAGCCCTTCACATAGGCGAAAACGTCTGTAACGTTCTCGAGAGGCACCGAAACCGACCTGACCTCCCCGGCACGGGGATCCTCTATTATGGCGCTGACGTTACGCGACTGGCTCCTGAAATGTACCAGCACAGCGTCCGCGCTCTGAGATGACTGGACGAAAACGGTGTAATGGGTCTCGTTGTGCTTCCTGTCCACGAAATCCAGGTCAAGCGTGCTACATGTGATGGCGGCGTCCTGTTGCTCAAGCGATTTCTTGCTGGAACTCCTTATACCCTCTGCAGCCCAGGTAAAGAGCGCTATACCGATGCCTGCTATCATTATGATGAGCAGGATCGTCCCTGGCTTTACTAGTAAGCGGTCGCCTAACCCCATTATCTAACTTTATCCAGAAGCTTAGTCAAAAAGCCTTCCTTTCTCAGGTCTGGCTCGTACTCCAGTCCCGCGACCTCTGCCGCCACACCCTTGAACCGCTCCGAGACGTGGTGGTCAGGCGCGTGGTGTACGACCGGCTTCTTGACCGCGAGAGCTTCCTGTACCTTGTCGTGCTCCGGTATCTCCATTATGACCGGGTGACCGACCATCGACTCCACCTCGCTGGAGTCGAGTTCCGAGTCATGCTCCTTCACCCTGTTCAGGACGACGCCTGTTATATCGGTTCCGGCGTCCTCCGCAAGGTTGACGGTCTTCAGGGCGTCTGTCACCGCGGGAAGGTTCGGGTTGGTGACGACGAGAACCTCGTCAGAAGCCTCGATAGCACTGATGGACTCGTTGCCGAGGCCGGCTGCGGAGTCGACCAGCACGAAGTCAGGCTCCCCGACCGCGTCAAGCAGGACGTCGGAAAGGTTCTCGGGGGAAGTATCGACCAGGTCCTCGATCGAAAGCCCGGCTGGAACCACTCGAAGCCCCGAGTTGTGGATGTACATGGCCTCGGTGATGTGTGCGTCACCCTTCAGAACGTCGTGAAGCGTCTTCGGGTAGAGCGGAATCCCGAGGTGGAAACCCAGGTTCGGGTTCGTGAGGTTGGCGTCAAGAACTATAGTATCAGAACCGAACTGAGTCAAAGCCGCGCCAAGATTGGAAGTTACAGTGGTTTTGCCCGTACCTCCCTTCCCACTACTTACACAGATCAGCCGGGTCATCGTATTCAAACAATGGAAGTCGAGCTTTTAAATTACTAGGAGGTCGCCACACGCCGCGAAGTTTAAACACCTGGCCGATAACCGTTCCGTATGGACCTCGACGCCATACGGGAGGATGCGCGCCAGTACTTCGAAGACGTTTCTCCATCCCATGACTGGCACCACGTCGAACGGATGAAGGCGCTCGCGGAGAGACTCGCAAGTGAAGAGGGCGCCGACCTCGAAACAGTCAGGCTCGCGGCTCTTCTGCACGACATCGGACGTGGAAAAGAGGACCGCGGAGAGATCGACGACCACGCAGAGTGGGGTGCGGAAGAAGCAGGAGATATACTGGAAAGACACGGCGCCAGCCCCGGGACCATCGAGGACGTGAAGCACTGCATACGTTCCCACCGGTACTCGAACGATATCGAACCCGATACAGTCGAGGCCGAGGTGGTATCGGATGCGGACAACCTTGACGCTCTCGGCGCCACCGGTATAGCGAGGACATTCTGCTACGGCGGCGAACACGGAAAAGTCATGGCCGACCCGGACCTACCTGTCGAAGAGGACGGGAGCGAGGCAGGAAAGACCAGCCTCAACCACCTCCACAAGAAGATACTCTCGCTAAAAGAACGGATGTACACCGATTCAGGCAGAGAGCTCGCGGAGGACCGCCACGAGTACGTCAGGCGGTTCGTGGAACGGTTTGAAGACGAGATGGAGGGCCGGCGGTAAAAGAAAGTTCATAAAACATTTTTTCGCTCAACGGTTTAACATGCCGCAGGACTTTTCGAGCAAGCTCAACGAATTCGAGGACAGATGGCAGGAACGCTGGGCCCAGGAAAACGCATTCGAATCCGACCCCAGCGACGAAAACAAGTTCTACATAACCGTCGCGTATCCCTACCCGAGCGGCGGGATGCACATCGGCCACGTACGCACATACACGTTGCCCGACGTATTCGCCCGTTTCAAGCGGATGCAGGGACACAACGTCCTGTTCCCGATGGCCTGGCACGTCACGGGAACACCCATCATAGGCGCGCTTGAACGGCTACAGGAAGGCGAGGAGAAACAGATAGAGGTCCTGCGAGACGTATACAACGTGCCCGAGGAAAAGCTCGAGTCCTTCGAGGAGCCGATGGACTTCGCGAACTACTTCATCGAGAACTCTTACAAGCCCAACATGAAGAACCTCGGGTTCTCAGTCGACTGGCGCCGGGAGTTCACCACCAACGACGACTCTTATTCACGTTTCATCGAGTGGCAGTACAAGAGGCTTCGGGAAGAGGGCCTTGTCAAGAAAGGACTCCACCCCACCAAGTACTGCCTAAACGACGAGAACCCTGTGACCACGCACGATTTACTTGAAGGCGAAAGCGCCGAGAAACAGGATTACACCCTTGTCAAGTTCCAGGGAGACGACTACGTCTTCCCCTGCGCCACGCTCCGCCCGGAGACAGTATTCGGCGTCACCCACGTGATGGTCGACCCGGAGGAAGAATACCTGGTAGTAGAAGCGGATGGAGACGAGCACTGGGTCGTGTCGGAGGAAGCCGCAGAAAAGCTTGAGCACCAGGAGCGTGACGTCGTCGAGGTCGACAAGAAGCGCGGCGAAGAGTTCGTCGGCCAGGAGATCGAGAATCCCGTTACCGGCGAGACCGTCATGATACTGCCCGCGACCTTCATCGACCCGGACTCGGGCTCTGGCGTGGTCATGTCGGTACCTGCGCACGCGCCGTACGACTGGATATCTCTCCAGGACCTCAAGGATTCGCCTGACACCCTCAGGGAGTACGGCGTCGACGTCGAGCGCGTGAAGAACATAGAACCCAAGGTCATAATAAACGTCGAAGGATTCGAAGATGTTCCCGCAAAAGAGGCATGCAAGGAGTTCGGCGTCGAGTCGCAGGACGACGAGGAAAAGCTGGAAGAAGCGACGCAGGAAGTATACGAGAAAGAGTTTCATACAGGCGTGCTGAACGCGAACTGCAGGGATTACGCCTCGGAGAAGATCAACTCGGTCAAGGACCGGCTTATACAGGACTACGAGGACCAGGGCGCGTTCAGCTCTATGTACGACTTCTCCGAGGAGGTCGTCTGCCGCTGCGGCGGAAAGGTTATCGTCGCGATGCAGGACTCCTGGTTCCTGGAGTACGGCGACCGCGGATGGAAGGACCAGGTCCACAAGAACCTTGACGAGATGGAGATAATACCGGACGAGAAGATGGAGGACTACCGCCACACCGTTGACTGGCTGGAGAGCTGGCCGTGCATCAGGAACTACGGTCTGGGGACGCGACTGCCGTTCGACGAGGACTTCATAGTCGAACCTCTGTCAGACTCCACGATTTACATGGCGTTCTACACCATCAGCAACATAATAGAGGATGTCGACCCGGACAGTCTTGAGCCCGAGTTCTTCGACTACGTCTTCAACGGCGAGGGTGAAGCATCGGAAGTCGCTGAAAACACCGGCGTCGACGTCGAGACGGTCGAAGAGGCGCGGGAATCGTTTGACTACTGGTACCCGCTTGACTGGCGGACATCCGGCCACGACCTGGTCCAGAACCACCTGACGTTCATGATGTTCCATCACACCGCTCTTTTCGACGAGACGAACTGGCCTCGCGGCATCGCCACCTGGGGCATGGGAACGCTCGAAGGCGAGAAGATGTCCTCGAGCAAGGGGCATGTCGTGCTTCCCGACAACGCCATCAACAAGTACGGGGCCGACACCGTCAGGTTCTTCCTTTTCGGTAGCGTTGAACCGTGGCAGGACTTCGACTGGCGCGCGGAAGAAGTCGAGCAGTACCGCGACAAGCTGAAGCGTTTCTACAACCGCTCCCTTGATATGCACGGTTCCGGCGTCGAGCGGGAGAAGAACACCCTCGACCGGTACGTGCTCTCGCGGCTCCAGAAGATAGTAGAGCGGACGACAGAAGGGCTGGAAGACTTCCAGACCCGGAAAGCCGGTTTAAACGCGTTCTTCGAGCTTAACTCGCTCATCAACCGGTACAGGAAACAGTCAGACGAGCTGGACCGGGAGGTCGCAGACACGCTCGTTGAGACACAGGTACGTTTGATGGCGCCGTTTACCCCGCACGTCTGCGAAGAGCTCTGGAACGAGATGGGCAAAACCGGTTTCGTCTCCCAGGCAGAATGGCCGGAGCCAGAGCCCGAGCTCATCGACGAGGAAGTCGAGAAAGCCTACGAGCTCGTGGAGAACACCGTTGACGATATACGGGAGGTCGCGGAGCTCGTCGGAGAGTTCGACTCGGTGAAGGTGATAGTCGCCGACGACTGGAAGCGCGAACTCTTCCTCGAGCTCAAGGAAGTGGTCGAGGAGCGGCCGGATTTCGGCGAGGCGATGGACCAGCTCGTCGAGGGCCGGGAAAGGTTCGCCGACACCATAAAGGACTACCTCCAGGACTACCTGGACGAACCCGGAGAGCTTCCGGACGCGGTTCTCACGACGGAAGAAGAACTCGACATACTCGAGGAGAACCTCGCCTACCTCGAAGAAGAGTTCGACGCATCGGTAGAACTCGAGGAAGAAGCCGGTTCAGACGAGGAAAAAGCCTCACGCGCAGAGCCTGGAAGACCAGCGATAGTGATGGAGTAGATGGCGGTACACTCCGAAGCATACTCCACCGAGCGCTACCTCGCAGCATTAAGCATCTTCGGAAGCACGGACCTCCAGTGGCTGACCGTAGAAGACGTAAACGCCCACGCAGATATCGAGCCAGACCTGGAGCCAGAAATAGAATCGCTGGAGGAGATGGGGGTTCTAGAGAAACTTTACGCCTCTGGCGAGAACGTCACCAAGTACCGGCCGACGCCGGATTACACCCACGACGCCGCGAGAATAGCCCGTTTTTTCGAGGCAGAATACGGCGACGGACTTGAAGAAGCTGTTTACAGCATGGATAGAGAGGATATAGCCACGCTGACGGGAGAGATAAACGTGGTCGAACTGCTGAGCTAGTAACGTTTCAGACTTTCTTCCAGGTTGCTGTCCAGATGCTTGTCGACATCCGCGCCCTCGACCTCTTTGAGCGCCTTCCTCTGCGCTGTCACGATATCCTCCAGTTTCTGAACCCGCTCGTTCATCAGTGCGAGCGCGACCCATATCTGGCCGACAGAAGCGTTCTGCGCCTGCATGTACGTGTCCTCGTGCTGGTCGACCCTGTCAAGAAGCGATTCAAGAGAAACCCGTATCCTGTCCGGAAGCTTGCTGACCCATTCCATGCCCCGGGATTGGTGCTGAAACTTTTTAACCGTTCCCGGCCTGACAGCGACTTTCCGCGGGCCAGAGACCGGAAAGCCGGGGTAACAGAAGCACTTTTAACATTCGCCCCGGATTTCCCGGATATGAAAGAAGGCGAGATGGTGCTGATAGAGTACACGGGAAAGGCAGAGGGCGAAGTATTCGACACGACAGTGAAGGAAGAGGCAGAGAAGGCCGGCATCCAGAGAGACGATGCGGACTTCGAGCCGGTCCCTGTGCTTCTGGGCGAAGAGTACGTCATCGAGGGACTGGAGGAAGCACTGCTGGACATGGAGGTCGGCGACGAGAAAGAGCTCACCATCCCGCCGGAAAAAGCGTACGGTGAACGCGACTCCGACAACATCGAGACCTACCCGGAACGCGAGTTCAGGAAGCAGGACGTCCAGGTGAACGTCGGAGAGGAGATCATGATAGGCCGGAAGCGCGGCCGCGTGGTCTCGAAAGGCTCCGGGCGCGTGAGAGTCGACTTCAACCACCCGCTATCGGGCAAGGAGCTCGACTACTGGGTAAAAGTGGTCGAAAAGGTCGAGGACGACGGGGAGATAGCCGAGAACATCTACAGTTACAGGGTCGGCCACGGCGACATCGAGATAGAGGACGGCGTCGTGAAAGTCCCGCGGACGCATTCACACGGCGACCACGAGCACGAGCTGCCGGAGAACGTGCTTGAAGAACTCAGGGAGGAGATACTTGAGCACACCGACCTGGAAGAAGTCGAGTTCGTCTAGAACGATTAAACCCGAGAAAAACTCGGATTGGCGGCATAAACCAATTTTATATAGATTGGTGACAACTTCTTATACATAACATAGACAACCAACAAAAAGGGTTCTACAGCATGGAAGATCAAATTCGAGAAGCGCGACAGAACGAGACGGGATCCGTACCTCAAACACAGCAGAAAGATAAAAGCCACGACATCGACGAAGAACTCGAAGAACTTATAGAGAAGAGAAAGGCCGAGATAAAGGTCATCGGCACCGGTGGCGCAGGAAACAACACTATCTCGCGCCTCGTCGAGGTCGGCATCGAGGGATGCGAGACAATCGCGATGAACACTGACGCGCAGGACCTTCTCTACGCCAACGCCGACACCAAGGTACTTATCGGCAAGGAGCTCACAGGCGGACTTGGAGCAGGAGCCGACCCGAAGGTCGGTGAAGAATCCGCGAAGGAGTCCCAGAACAAGATAAAAGACGCTGTAGGCGGCGCAGACATGGTATTCATAACGTGCGGGCTCGGAGGAGGAACAGGAACAGGTTCCGCCCCGGTAATCGCACAGACCGCCAAGAAAGAAGGCGCACTGACGGTAGGCATCGTCACCCTTCCCTTCGACATGGAAGGCCAGGCACGGGCAGAAAACGCCGAGTACGGCCTGGAGATGCTGGAGGACACCGTCGACACGCTGATAGTTATACCGAACGACAAGCTCCTGGAGATCGTCCCCGACGTATCCCTGAACACGGCCTTCAAGATAGCCGACGAGATACTTGTAAACGCGGTAAAGGGCGTGACAGAGCTTGTCACCAAACCCGGACTGGTCAACCTCGACTTCGCCGACATAAGAGCAGTGATGGGCGAAGGAGGCATCGCCATGATAGGCATGGGACAGTCAGACACCGATTCCCGGGCCCAGGAAGCGGTCCAGAAAGCATTATCGAACCCGCTGCTCGACGTCGACATCCAGGGTGGAAAGGGCGCGCTGGTCAACGTCACAGGCGGAACATCTCTGTCGCTGAACGAGGCGCAGGAAGTCGTCAACACTGTAAGCGACAAGCTCGACGACTCGGCGAAGGTCATCTGGGGCGCCCAGGTAAGAGAGGACATGGACTCCATGCTGCAGTCGATGATAATCGTTACAGGAGTCCAGTCACCGCAGATCTACGGCCCTGACAAGACGGTCAGCGACGAGTACGAGGAAGAGATCGAGAAGGAGCTGGGCGTAGAGTTCATATAGGCCGATGGTCGCAGAGATAGTCGCTGGCCTCTTCGGGCTCGGCTTCACGTTTTTCTTCCTTACCTTCCTTTTCCTCGGAGCGGTAGAGATACTCGGCAAGATATACGGCACGTTCCGATGCCTCGCACGGCAAGACCTCTCCGCCGAGCAGCGCATAATCTACCTCGTCCTTATCTGGTTCGTACCGCTCGGCTGGCTGATATACTTCGTGCTCGGAACCAAGAGGACGGAAGAACTTTTCTCCGAGGTCAGCTTCCTCTGAAGGAACGAAACCCCTTATAAAAATTGCTCTTCTATGACTGACTACAAACCCGTTCGAACCACCTCTGGTGGGAGGGCTCGTACAGGAGCTTTCTTCTACTAGAGGTAACGAGAGCAGAGAGATGGATATAGACTTCGACCCGGTAAAGCTGAAGAACCAGCTCAGGAACAAGCTGAACGAGTACAAGAGAGTGCTCAAGATTTCGAAGAAGCCTGACCGGGAGGAGTTCGAGATGAGCGCCAAGATAACAGGCGCCGGGATAGTCCTGATAGGGATCATAGGATTCGTCTTTTACCTGCTCTCCAACCTGATACCGCAGTACCTGTGAACACGATGATACTCACCGCACGAACCACTAGAGGACGAGAAAAGACCGCCATCAGAGAGATGCAGAGCACTATCAAGAACAAGAACCTGGGTGTGAAGGCGGTCTTCCACCCGGAGGAGCTGAAAGGCTACGTGTTCATCGAGGGCAAGAAATCCGACATCCAGCAGCTCTCAAACGATATAAGACACCTCAGAGGAATCATCGACGAAGAAGTCGGCATGGACGAGATAGACAAGTACCTCAAGGAGGAGCAGGAAGACATCAAGCTCGAGGAAGGAGACACCGTCGAGGTCATCGGCGGAGCGTTCAAGGGAGAAGACGCCAAGGTCAACAGGGTCGACGAGACCAACCGCGAGGTCACGATCGAACTGCTCGAAGCAGCGGTACCCATCCCGACAACCGTAGACGTCGACATGGTCCGGAAAAAGGCAAAGCAAGACTGACGAGGTAAAGATACTATGAACGAAAACCAGACAGGAAAGAGAGATGTCTCGCGAAGCGAGTGCATCAGAACTTGCTGAAACTTAGTGAAGTTTCATGGGAGACAAAAAGACAGTTTCGCTATTGACGGAAGGCGGATCAGCATCCGCAGGCCCACCACTGGGCCCAGAACTCGCACCTCTTCCTGTAGACGTCGGAGAGATAGTCAACGCTATCAACGACGCCACTACAGAGTTCGAAGGCATGGAGGTGCCAGTGGACGTAACAGTAGATGAAGAAACCGGAGAATACGAAATCGAGGTCGGAAAGCCTCCTGCAGCCGCGCTCATAAAGGACGAGCTAGGCATAGAGTCCGGCTCCGGCGAACCAAACCTCAACAAGGTCGCCGACATGAGCTTTTCGCAGGCATGCAAGGTCGCACGGATGAAGGCAAGCGACCTCCTAGGCATGGACCTCAGGGGCTCCGTGAAGGAGATCCTCGGCACCGCGCAGTCGATGGGTATCACGGTCGACGGCAAGGACGCCTACCAGGTCCAGCAGGAGATAGACGAAGGCGAGTACGACCAGGACCTCGAAGAAGAGGAGGGAATCTAAAATGGAGTTCGAAGAAGCAGTCGAAGAAGCAGTCGAAGAATCCACGGACAGGAACTTCACCGAAAGCATAGACATAGTCATAAACCTGAGAGACATCGACCTCAGCGACCCGAACAACAGGATAAACGACGACCTCAAGCTGCCTTACCAGGCCGACGAGGACGTCAAGATAGCGGTCATCGGAGACACCATAACCAACAACGCCGACAACGCGGACCGCACCATAAGCGAGGACGAACTCGAGGAGATGTTCGACGATCCCTCCAAGGCTAAGGACCTCGCGGAAGAGTTCTCGTTCCTGATAGCAGAGGCACCGCTGATGCCCAAGATAGGCCAGCAGCTGGGACAGGTGTTCGGACCCCGGAACATGATGCCGGACCCGATGCCACCTGGCAGCGACCCAAGCGACAAGATCGAATCGCTCCGGAACACCGCGACAGTAAGGATCAAGGAGCAGCCCTTGCTGCAGCTGAAGGTCGGGAAAGAAGACCAGGACCTGGAGAACGTCTCCAGGAACGCCCAGGCAGTCTACGACTTCGTCGAAGAACGGCTGCCCGGCGGAAGCTCGAATATCAAAAACGTGATAGTAAAGACCACCATGGGTCCAGCAGTCGAGGTGTCCCGGTAATGGTACAGCCAGAGCCGAAGCAGATGACCCGGGAGATGAAGGAGGCCAAGGTAGAGGAGTTCGTCGAGAAGATCGAACGCTACCCGGTAATAGGCATCCTCGACATGCACAACCTGCCGTCGAAGCAGCTCCAGCAGATAAAGAAGGACATGAAGGAGTTCGCCGACATCAAGATGTCCCGGAAGACCCTGATGGACATCGCCATCGACAAGGCGGACAAGGAAGACATAGAGAAGCTGAACGAGAACGAGGCCGAACAGCCCGCGTTCATCTTCTCGGAGCGCGACCCGTTCCAGCTCTACTCCCTGATACAGAACAACAAGACCTCGGCCGCCGCACAGGGCGGAGAGGAAGCGCCGAACGACATCGAGATACCGGACGGCGACACAGGGATCGGGCCGGGACCGATGCTCGGAAAGCTCCAGGGCGCAGGACTTGACGTCCAGGTAGACGACGGCTCCATCCACGTCCAGGAACCAGGCGTACTGGTCGAGAAAGGCGAGACCATAACCGGGGACGACGCAGAGATACTCAGCCAGGTCGGCATCGAACCCCTGGAAATCGGGCTCGACCTCGACATCGCGTACAGCGAAGGCGAGATCTTCACCGCGGAACAGCTCGACATCGACGTCGACGAGTACCGCGACAGGGTCGAAAACGCGGCAGGACTCGCGTTCAACCTAGCGGTCAACGCGGGCGTCGTCAACGAGAGAACCGCACCCTCCATCATCGGAGAAGCGGCCCAGAAGGCACGCAACGTCTCCATCAGCGAGGGCATCCCGACCGAGGAGACCATCAAGGACATCCTCGCAACCGCCTCCTCGAACGCGGAAGGAGTCGACTCCCAGGTCGACCTTGACTCGGTCGAAGTCGACGAAGCAGAGACAGAAGAACCAGAAGAAGACGGGAACCAAGAAGAGACGGAAGAGGAAGGAGACGAAGAAGCCGGAGAAGACGACGAGGACCAGGACCCCGAAGAAGAGGAGGAATAGGTCCTCTCAACCCACCACATCTTTTCCTTAATCATTATTAACTAGCGGCGCGGAAACACCCATCATGGAGTCCAAGTACCTCCTTCTCGCCGCGGCAGTTATCTCCCTGGCATCAGCTTCTGCCGCAAGCACCAGCGCCGACATCACGACAGATGTCACAGGACTTCCATCCGACTGGGAGGGCGGGACCCTGGACACGACGATAACCATACACTGGAACCAGAACGCAGAAGGAGAGTACGGTGGAGACATCGTCTACCCCCAGCAGGACTACAAGGTTGTGGTCCGCGGGACGGGAACTGATTCATGCAGCAACCCTGAGTACGAGAACGCGGAGATATACTCAACCGGCTGGATAACATCAGGTCACTCGCCAGACACCACGGAAGTCGAGGTCGACGGCAGCGGACCGGACTGGGCGGACGCCTCTGCGCTCTCCGTAGACGTCATGGTCGACAACGATGTCGGCGGCCATAGCAGCGGCGAAACCGTCTACATACACGAGAATGCCGGCGCCGCCGGTCAAACCTCGAGCACCTGCACCGACAGCAGCGACTCCGGACCCACAAG
>JBDGRD010000008.1:0-6029 GCA_042218425.1 Candidatus Nanohaloarchaea archaeon | reverse complement strand
GAGGCAGAGCTCGATGAAGATGACGGCGACGCTGTAGTCGTGGAGATCACCTCGGAGGTCCCCGAGTTCATGGGAACCGACCTGGAGACGTACGGCCCGTTCGAGGAAGGCGAGGAAGCCGAGGTCCCGAAGGAAAACGCAGAGATACTCATAAACCGCGGGAACGCGGAGAAGGCGGAATAGTGAGTAAGATGGTAGAGAAAGTTTTCTCCATCGGCGGCTCGATAGTCCACGACAACCTGGACCGGCTAGAGGAGCTGGCCGTCGCACTTGAACGCGACGAACAGGTCCTGGTCGTGACAGGCGCTGGCGAGCTTTCCCGGTACCAGGACGCGCTGGAGGACGTGACGAACAAGGGCGAGCGCGACCTTGTAGGCATCAAGGCAACGCGGTTGCACGCCCGCGCACTTTCGGCGGCGATGGACGCCTACCCTGGTATACCCGAGACCGCGGACCAGATACTGGAAGCAGCTTCCACAGGCCAGAACATAGTAATGGGTGGTTTGACGCCCGGTTACTCGACCGATGCGGTCGCCGCCACCGCCGCGGAACTGCTTGAGGCGGAGCTCTACATCGCCACCACGGTCGACGGGGTCTACACCCGTCACCCTGACGAGGAAGGCGCCGAGAAGCTGGACGAGGTTTCAGCGTCGCGCCTCCTGGATATAGTTTCGGGCGACAACGAACCCGGTAGCTACGAGCTGGTCGACGAAACCGCGGTGAAAATCATCGAACGGTCGAATATTTCCACGAGAGTTCTCGAAGGGACTGTGGAGAACCTCCGGAAACCAGAAGACGCGCCGGGTACCGACATCGTTTCCCGCGACTAGCTAGTACTTTTAAAGTTTAACTTCACTCCGGATACTATGGTCAAGATTCCAAAAGAGCAGAGGCGTTACTGCCCGCACTGCGACACGCACACCGAGCAGACCGTGAAGGAAGTGACGAACAGGAAAGATTCTCCCTTCAAGAAGAAGTTCAGGAAGAGACAGAGAAAGATAGACCACGGCTACGGCTCGTTCCCGTACGAGAACCCTGCTATCAGGTCCCGCGGCAGGAAGAACCCTACCAGCGAGAAGAAGGACCTGCAGTACACGTGCAAGGAATGCGGCAAGTCGCACAAACCCAGCGAACCTATCAGGACGTCAAAGCTGGAGATAGAGAGGTAGAAGAGCTATGGCAGAAGATTTCTACAGGGTAAAGTGCGATGAATGCGGCAACGAACAGAACATATTCTCCCGCGCATCCACAGAGGTCGAATGCCTTGTATGCAGCGAGACACTTGCCAGCCCGACCGGCGGCAAGGTCGAACTCGAGGCAGAGGCAGTCGAGACCCTGAGCCCCGAATAAATTTATTTCTTGAGACCTGTTAGCCCACTGTGAGGCAAGATATCGAAGAGTGGCTGCGAGAGAAAACACTCGAGGCCTACGGAGCCGCGAGAGAAAGATTGGGGGATAGAGCTTCTCTGAAGCCACTTATCGCCGCACTGTTCATCATCGGCGCCATCATGTACCTGACCGATCTCGCCGTTTTCACGCTGCTTGTCGCTGCTTCCGCTGTCACCGCGTACCTCGTCGCGCTCGTCGACTTCAACTGGAGCGGGATAGAGCTCACCACGTTCACTGTTGTCATGGCGGGTATGGTCTTCGGACCGGTCCAGGGCGCGATAGCAGGCATCGTCCTGGTGCTGCTCCAGTTCGCTGTCGGGCAGCAGATGGGCATCTACGTTCTGTGGGTGGTCCCCAGCTACGGCATCGCGGGCGCTGTCGCGGGAATCGCCGGTGCTTCGACCCCGGTCACGACAGGTATAGGGATAACTGTCGGTCTGCACCTCGCCTTCACCATGTTCACATCTATATTCACGCCGGGAGCGCTTTCCCGCTACCTGCCTTACGCCGTCGGCAACACTCTGGTCAACATCTTCCTTTTCCAGGCCGCGGCCGGACCGGTGCTCGCCCTGCTCATGTAACAGCGTTTCGCTTTTAAAGCTCACTTTTCAACGGTCGATTATGCGCTGGTACAAGGAAAAACCGGATGAAGGCGACTTCGTCGTCGTGACCATAACAGATGTTGACAAGAACTCTGCCTACGCCGAAATGGACGAATACCCTGGTCTGCAGGGACTGATACACATATCCGAGGTCTCCCGTTCCTGGATACAGGACGTCCGGAAGGAGCTAGGCGAGGGAGAAAAAGACGTGGCCCAGGTCATAGACGCCGATGACGATGGCTCGCTCGACCTTTCCCTGAAGCGCGTGAACGACAAGCAGAAGAAGGAGACCATGGCCCGCTGGAAGAAGGAACAGAAGGCCGACAAGTTCGTCGAAGAACTCGCTGACAGGCTGGGAGAGGACGTAGAAGACCTCTACGAGGAAGTCGTCTTCCCGATGCAGAAAGAGTTCGGCTCGTCGTTCACCGGTTTCGAGATAGCTGTTGGAGAAGAGGAACGACTGGAAGAGATGTTCGACGAGGAGACCGTTGCCGCGATAAAAGAAGTCTCGCGCGAAAACATCAACCTGAGACAGGAGAAGCTTGAAGGAGAAGTCGAGGTACAGTTCAGCAGCGGCGATGGAGTCGAGAAGGTAAAGGAGCTGTTCGGAGACATGGAGGAAGGCATCGAGGTCAAGTACGTATCAGCGCCGACATACGCCATAACCGCCTGGGGCCGCAACTCGCAGCTCGCGAAGAAAAGGATGGACGAGGCCGTTGAAAGGCTCCGGGAGAAGACAGAGGACCTGGGCGGACGGTTCGAGTTCTCCAGGGCCTAGATACCATGATTAAAAAATGTCCAGAATGTAACTCTTACACGTTGAAGGACCAGCACTGCGGCCGGGAGACTTTTGCGGCGAGACCGCCCAAGTTCTCGTTCCCGGACCGTTACGGCAAGTACCGCAGAAAGACCAAGAGGCGAGAAGGATGACAGAAACGACACGAATCGAACTTGAGAAAGAACCGGAATACGACAACCCTATAGTGATAGAAGGACTCGCGGGTATCGGCCACATAGGCAAGACCTGCGTCGCGTACCTCGCAGACCATCTCGACGCGGATAAAATCGGTGAGATTTACTCGCATCACTTCCCGCCGTACACTATCGTCCGCGACGACAAGACCGTCGAACTTCTCAAGAACAACATATACCACCTCGAAAGAGACGACCGCGACCTACTTCTCATAGAGGGTAACGCACAGGCATCGACGCCTGAAGGCCACTTCGAGGTCGCGGAGGAGATACTCGACTTCGTCGACCAGACCAACGCCTCCGAGCTCATAACCATCGGCGGCTACGGGACCGGCGACGTCGTCGAAGACCCTGAAGTCTTCGGCGCGGTAACCGGTGAAGACGTCAAGGAGAAGTACTCGGACGCTGGCATCGAGTTCGACCACGAGGTTGGACAGATAGTCGGTGCATCAGGACTCATCCTCGGCATCGGCCATAACAGAGGATACGAAGGCATCTGCCTCCTCGGTGAGACACCGGGATTCCTGCTGAGCGACCCGAAGGCGACGGAGGCGGTCCTCAACGCACTTGAAGAGATGCTGGACCTTGAACTCGATTACTCCGACCTCGACGAGAAAGTCGAGGAATCCCAGGAAGTCCTTAAAAAACTTCAGAACCTACAGCAGCAACAGGGTCAGGACCAGGAACAGCAGGGAAGTTCTGACCTTGGATACATAGGCTAGATAACATGGCGGAATACACGACTTACGAGCGAGCACGCATCCTTGGCGCCAGAAGCCTCCAGATAGCTATGGGGGCACCCACTTTCGTCGATCCAGAGGATGAGAGACCTCTGGAGATAGCGAGAAGGGAGATGGACGAAGGAAAACTCCCTATCACCGTCAAGCGCTGACCTCTACTTCTTTTCTTTTTGATTCTCCCGAAGACTGTTTAAACAAGCGTCGGGTTCTTTAACTTCATGAAGATAGACAGCCTCAGGCTCCGGGAGATAATAGATTCCAGGACAAAACCCACGGTGGAAGCAGAGATAAACTCTGATTTCGGAAAAGCGCCTTCCGGTGCCTCCACCGGGAGACATGAGGCCAAGTGCTTCGTGCCGGAGCACCTCGACGCTGTCGAGAAAAAGATGCGGGGAAAAGCGGAGGGCCGGGACCTCTCGCAGGAAGAGTTCGATTCCCTTCTCCACGAGATCGATGGTACTGACGACTTCTCCGACATCGGTGCGGCGTCCATCGCATCAAGCTTCGCCTTCAAGAACGCGTCCGGCTTCTCCCGCGGCAAAAAGTTCCCATATCCGCTCAGCAACGTCATAGGCGGCGGAGAACACGGGGGAAACACCGCCATCCAGGAGTTTCTTGTCGTACCTGTAAACGCGTCCAGCTTTCCCGAGGCCATCAGGACGAACACCGCTATCTACCAGGAACTGAAGGAGCGTTACTCCACCAAGATACAGGGCATGAACGATGAAGGCGCTCTCATCACAAGCATGGACGACGAGAAGACGCTGAAAGCCGTGAAAAAAGTCGCGGACAGGCACGACGCCCGCGTCGGTCTGGACATCGCGGCATCCGAGTTCTACGAGGATGGGGAGTACAACATGTCCTCGATGAGGCAGAGGTTCGACCCCGAGCAGCACCTGGCGTTCGTCCAGAAACTTATAGACGAGTTCGACCTGATATACGTCGAGGACCCGTTCGACGAGGAGGACTTCCGGATGCACGCCAGGCTCGCGAGCCAGAACCCGGACGTCCTTGTCTGCGGCGACGACCTGTTCACGACGAACCGCTCGCGGCTTGAAGAGGGCATCGAAAACGGGGCTTGCAACTCGCTTATAGTCAAGCCCAACCAGATAGGAACAGTATCCGACGCGAAGGAAACAGTTGAACTGGCGAAGGAGAACGACTACACACCGGTCATCTCGCACCGCTCCGGCGAGACCTGTGACGCCACCATCAGCGACCTCGCGCTTGAATGGGGATGCCCGTTCATCAAGGCCGGGATAGCTGACATACGAATCGCGAAACTCAACCGGCTTATCCGGCTCTGGGATCACGTCGAGGACGCGAAGATGAACACGTTCTAGTCGTCGCTGGACGGGCGGGCCGTATTTAATATTTGTTCTCGAAACCCAGAGTATGACAGACGAAGAACTGCTTATCGACCGCGACGAGTACCTGGCGAACGGTGTCCACATCGGCACCAAGGGTTCTCACAAGGACATGGAGAAATACATCTTCCACGTCAAAAAGAACCAGCTGGCTGTTCTCAACCTTGACCAGACAGATGAAAGGATAAGAGCCGCCGCCAAGTTCCTGGCACAGTACGAGCCCGAGAACATCCTTGTCGTCGGTAGAAAGCAGGACGCCAGGGTGCCGCTCAACGAGTTCGTCGACTTTGTCGGCGCGGAAAAGATAGCGGGACGTTTCATGCCCGGGACCCTGACCAACCCGAACTCGGAGAACTTCATGGAACCTGAGGTCGTTCTCGTCACCGACCCGGAGGAAGACGCACAGGCGATCGACGAGGCGGTCGACGCGAAGATTCCGGTGGTCGCGATAGCAGACTCGGCCGACACGCTTGAGAACGTCGACATCGCTATCCCGGCGAACAACAAGGCAGGCAACTCGCTCGCCACAGTTTTCTACCTTCTCGCCCAGCAGATGGCGGAGGAAAAAGGCGAGGAATTCGATATCGAACTGGAACAGTTTAAACCCGAGCAGGAAGAACAATAAACCGGGGCGTTCGATGGAACTCACTATCGACTACTGCACAGACTGCGGACACAGCGACAAGGCGATTAAGACAGCTGAAGCCGCGGCCCAGAACTACGAGGAAGAGTTCGACCAGATAGTTCTCGTACCGGCCGATGACGGGGTTTTCCGTGTCTCGATAGAAGGCCACATAATTTTCGACATCGACGAGGACAGTTTCGAGGTCGGCAAAATAATGGAAAGAATCGACGAGAGGCTGGAGGAAGAATGAAGTTCCTCATAGTAGAAGGCACAGTCAGGGAAGGACGGAAATCGATCCACGCCGCCAGGAAGGCGAAACAGTTTTTCGAGGAAA
>JBDGRD010000007.1:0-11229 GCA_042218425.1 Candidatus Nanohaloarchaea archaeon | reverse complement strand
GGAGAAACTGACGAATAGCGGCGAGCTCTCGGTGGTCGACGTATCAGTCTTCGGCGAGATGGGTTCTGGCTGGTCGGTGAGGGCGCTCGTGGTCGGTTTGCTTGCGAAAAAGATACTGCGCAAAAGGATGACCGCCCGGCGTATAGAGGAAATCGACGAGATGGAGGGATTGAGCGAGAACGAGATGCCTATCGTCTGGATGCTGATAGACGAGGCCCACGAGTTCCTTCCCGCCGACGGGGAGACAGCCGCGTCGCACCCGCTTCTGAGATGGGTGAAGATCGGCCGCGAACCAGGTGTTTCACTCGCACTGGCGACCCAGCAGCCCGCGAAGCTTCACCCTGACGCGCTTTCGCAGTGCGACGTTATACTCTCGCACCGGCTGACAGCGAAACAGGATATCGACGCCCTTGGAGAGATCATGCATACCTACATGCGGCACGACATACAGCACTACATCGACGCACTCCCCGACCGGAAAGGAGTCGGACTGCTTCTCGACGACAACTCCGAGCGTATATACCCTGTACAGATGCGGCCCAGAAAATCCTGGCACGCCGGCGGCACACCCGACGCATTCGACGATTAAAGATGATAGTAAACGACCCGCAGAACACCATCACGATAGCGAAATCCTTTGTGCTGGCGCCCCTAGAGCATCCGGAGATACTGCCGTCTGTTCTCCCCCTGATAATGGGCGCCATCGTGATCGAACTCTACTTCGGCAAGCACAAGAACGAGAGCCTGGGATGGAACTCGTCCGTCGCCAACGCGGTCATATGGGTCGCAACCGGTTTGAACCTGCTACTGACCGGCGCCATAGACACGAAGCTCGAGACCCAGGCCGCTTACTTCCTCGTCGGCGCCGGCCTGTTCGTCGGCTACATGGACTTCTTCCACAAGTGGCCGGAGAACCTCGCTTTCAGGGCCTCCTACCCGGATGTCGTGTACCCTCTGGCCTACGTCATAGTCGTCATAATAAAGACTGATATGCCCTCCAGCATCGCAGTCTTCAAGGCCGGAGGCGCATTCATACTCGGCGCGATAATCGCTTTCCGGGTGATGAGGTTCATCGAGACCCCGGCCAGGACTGACATGTTCCAGGCGTGACCGAGTTTATCAAATTTTACCGCCAACTTAACTACATGGACCACCTTCTGAAAACAGATGAGATAGAGTCACGGACATACCAGGAAGTCATCGCGGCATCCGCCAGCG
Source organism: Candidatus Nanohaloarchaea archaeon (assembly GCA_042218425.1). Lineage (GTDB taxonomy): Archaea > Nanohalarchaeota > Nanosalinia > Nanosalinales > Nanosalinaceae > JBDGRD01. Next base: position 10,011 of record JBDGRD010000007.1, on the reverse strand, counting down.
ACCAGAACACGCTCGTCGTTCTCCCGACCGGCCTGGGGAAGACTGTAATCGCCGCAATGGTGGCGTCGCAGAAGATAAAGGAGGGGAAAGTGCTTTTCCTCGCCCCGACAAAGCCTCTGGTGGAGCAGCACGAATCCACTTTCCAGGACTTTCTCCGGGTTGACGACGACCAGATGAAGGTCATGACCGGCGAAATCAGGCCGGAAAAACGCTACGAGCTGTGGGAGGAGCGAGACGTTTTCTTCGCCACGCCGCAGGTGGTGGAGAATGATTTAATCGCCGGCGAGGTGCCGCGAGAAGATTTCTCGCTCGTCATATTCGACGAGGCGCACCGGGCGACAGGAGAGTACAGCTACGTCTTCATAAGCGAGAAACTCGGGTGCCAGAAACTGGCCCTGACCGCCTCGCCCGGCGGAGACAAGGAGAAGATCATGACGGTGGCGGACAATCTGGACATCGAGAACTTCGAGGTCAGGACAGAAGACGACCCGGACGTAGAACCTTACATACAGGACAAGGAGGTCAACTGGACGCGGGTATCGCTTGACGACCGGTTCGAGAAGGCGAAAGAGCACCTGGAATCAGGTCGGCGGGACCAGCTCAAGAAGCTGAAATCGCTGGGGATGCTGGACTCCATCTCCAACGTCCACAAAAAAGAGCTACTTAACCTGAGAGGCAAGATCAGCTCGCGGCTTTCAAGCGAGGACGACCCCAAGCTTTACTCGGCTATCTCGCGCGTAGCGACCGCCCTGAAGATTACGCAGGCCATCGAACTCCTTGAAACCCAGGGCGTATCCCAGTGCTACGACTACCTGAAGAGCATGGAGAAAGACGGTTCGAAAGCAGCAGCACGGGCTCTCAGCAACAGCGATGTCCAGAAAGCGAAGAGTCTGGTCGAACACCTCAGGAAGAAGGGAGACGAGCACCCGAAGATAGAGAAACTGCTGGACATACTGGACCTTGAAGACGACGAAAAGGCGATAGTATTCACCGAGTACAGGGCATCCGCCGACAAAATCGCGGAAGAGCTTAACGACTCGGGTTTGAACGCTGTGAAGTTCATCGGCCAGCGCGGGAAAGAAGGCATGAGCCAGACAAAGCAGATAGAGGTCCTGGACGCCTTCGAGGAGGGAAAATTCAATGTTCTGGTCTCGACGTCGATAGGGGAGGAGGGTCTCGACATCCCTGCGGTCGACTACGTCGTGTTCTATGAGCCGGTTTCATCCGCGATAAGAGATATACAGCGGGCGGGAAGAACCGGTAGACAGGAGTCCGGCAAGATATTTGTGCTTATAGCAGAAAACACTAGAGATGAAGGCTCTTACTGGAGCTCCCACCACAAGAAGAACAGGATGCAGGAGGTGCTTGAAGAGCTGAAGGACGAGACACGCAGCCGTGAAAGCCAGAAAACGCTCGACGGTTTCGACGAGAGCAGCAGCGACATCGTGATATACGCCGACGACCGGGAAAACGCCGTCGCCAAGGAACTATCGCGGATGGAGGTCAGGGTCAGGAAGACCCGCCTGGATGTCGCCGATTTCCTTGTATCAGAGGAGACCGCGGTCGAGCGGAAAGCCGCAGACGACTTCGTCGACTCTCTGATAGACCAGCGGCTTTTCTCCCAGCTTGAGGAACTCCAGCAGTTCGAAAATCCCATACTCATCATAGAGGGAGAAGACCTGTACGCGCACCGGGACGTGCACCCGAATGCTATAAGAGGTGCGCTGGCCTCTATATCGCTTGACTACGAGATACCGGTGCTCTGGAGCGACGACGTGAAAAGCACCGCCGAACTGCTGAAATCGCTTGCGAAAAGAGAGCAGGAAGAGAAAGACAAAGAGGTGGCCATAAGAGGCGACAAAGCTCCGAAGACCCGGGAAGAGCTGCAGAAATACGTCATAGCCGGTCTCCCGGACATCAACACCAAGATAGCCGACCGACTGCTTGAAGAGTTCGGTTCCATAGAGAAAGTATTTACGGCTTCAGAACAAGAATTGATGAACGTGGAAGGCATAGGCGAGAAAACCGCAGAAAAACTCCGGGAACTTATCACGTCCGAGTATGAGTGAAGAAGCCCTCATAGTAGGCATAGACCCGGGAAACACGTCAGCAGTCGCCGCTGTGGGACTGGACGGCGAACTAAAGCTTCTGGAGAGCAGCCGCGAGTTCCCGCCGCACAAAATCATAAGAGAGCTTGTCGAGACCGGGAAGCCTGTCGTCGTCGCATGTGACACGGAGAAGATGCCTTCTACAGTCGAAAAAGTCGCCAGTTCCCTCGGAGCCCGGAAATTCATACCGGACGAAGACCTTGAATCCCAGAGAAAGAAAGAGATGGGTCGCGGAGAGAACTCTCACGAAATCGACGCCGCTGCCTCCGCACTTTACGCCTATAACAACCTTCAGAGACAGATACAGAAGATAGACCGACATACAAGAAAGAGCGGCAAGGACCGGGCGATAGTCGCGCACAGGCACTTCACCGAGGGAAAGAGGTCTCTCCCTTAGGAAGATGAAAGAGTTCCTTGAACCGAAAGATATGGATGAAAGACAGGAGAAGCTCTTCAATACCTCGGTCTTCATGGCCAGGCTTCTGCTTATCGGGCTTGTATTCCAGGCGGTGCTCTTCATCTACCCGAGTACTTACGGCCTCCAGGAAGGTTTCGCAGAGATGATGGCCGCGATCCTGAACTCCATAGGTATAGAGTCCTCGGCCGAGAAAGTCTTCGTGTACGCCGGCAACGAGGTCTACAGGATCACCCAGGACTGCCTCGGCTGGAAGTCAGCAGCCGCCCTCACAGGCCTCGTAATGGCTTCACCGGGAGATAGAGGCGGAAGGGCCAGGTTCGCAGCAGTCGGGATAGCCGCCCTGATGGTCGCCAACATCTTCAGGGTCCTGACAACTATATACCTCAGCCACATCGGGTTCCTCTCATTCGACATAATCCACGGTATCTTCTGGAAATGGGGTCTAACAGTACTCGTGCTGGCGATGTGGATTTACTGGTTCAGAGCCAGAAACAGCCAGGCGAACCTTTAAATAGGAAGCATCGGAATCTTTCAGTATGTCTAGAAAAGGTATATCACCTTTGATCGCCGCCGTTCTACTTATCGCTTTCACGATGGCGGTGGCATCGCTGTTCGCGCAGTGGGCGCCACAGCTCATCAAGGACGCACAGGGCGATACGAAAAACCGGTCGGCGGAGATACAGAGATGCTCCGGGATAACCATAGAAGTAGTCAACGGAGATAACGAATCCGTCACCTTCCAGCAGACCACTGGAGAAAGTCCGGCTGGAAACGTCTCAGTGACATGGTTCTACGCCAACGAAGACCCGTTGCAGAATATAACCAGCATAGATTCCAACAGGCAGGCAGTAACTGTCACTGCCAAGGGCAACTCGGGAACCATAGGCAATACGCTGGAAGAGATAAGAATCCAGCCGACGAACTGTGAGGGCGCGGCGACGACCACTTACCCGTAAAGGGGCGTAAATCCCCCTCTTACCTCTTGTTTTTTATTGCACCCCTCTTAATTTCTTAGTGACAAGTATGTCCGACTCCAATATAAGCGAAGAGAAGCTGAAAAAGGAGCTTAAAGGTATAGAAGACGCGATAGACCAGCTCGAGGAACGTGTACAGGATATCGAGGACCGGGACATGATGGCCGAGCTGGAGACCATGTCCTTCGAGGAAGAAGTCCAGGAGATAGAGGACATGCTCAACCACATGGGCAAGGAAGAGCTGGAGAAACGGCTCAACATGGTCGAGCAGATAAAGGAGGAGTACCAGGAAGGCAAGGTACACGAGAAACTGGAATACCTCTACCGCCAGATAAAGGAGTTGCGCGAAAAAGTCGACCAGGAAGGTCAGGGAATCCCCAAGCACTACCAGGAGAAACTCGAGGAACTTGAGCAGAGAGTCGACCAGAGCAGCGAAGGCGGCATAAGCGAGAAATACAGGAAAGCCATCCGCTCCAACTACAGCCACATCCAGGAAATCCAGAAAAAGATGGAGAAACTGGACCAGATAAAGGGCGCAGATGAAACCGAACTCGAGGAACGCCTGGAAGAACTCGAGAAAAAAGTCTCACAGCTACAGCAGCTGAAGGACAGCGGCCAGGCGATAGTAGTAGAACAGCCGACAGAAAGAGAGTCTGGAGAAGAGGAACCAGAAAGCCAAGAACCGCAGCCGGGCAGCCAGGTCTCGGCGGACGAGCTACCGGATGACATGTCCCACATCGAGTTCGACCTGAAAGCCATCAAGTCCCGGCTATCCGACATCGAGAAGCAGGGCGTCTCCCAGAAACTGGACCAGACACAGGTAAGAGACCTCAGGAAGAGGATAAAGAAGCTGGAGAAGAACACGGAGTCAAAGGAACTCAAGGCCTTCAAGCAGGATATCGAGCAGCGCGTAAGAGAGGCAGAGAACAAGACCGTCAGTGAAGAGGAACTCGAGGAAGAGATCGAGGACATCCGGACAGAATTCGAGAACCGGATGCGGCAGATAAGCTCAGAGGTCGATAGAGCGGTCCAGGAAGGCGAAGAACGGCTGAAGAGCCTCGAGGAGACAGTCCAGAACGAGGTGCTGGAAGACGTCGAAGACGCCGAGGAACAGCTCTCAGAGCGTATTGAAGACCTGACAGATATCATAATCGACAACCAGGACTACATAGAGACCCTTGAAGGAGAGATAACAAGACTCGAGAACAAGATGGAGGACCGCGACGCAAGAGTCGAGAGACAGCAGGAGCTTCCTTCACCTGTAGCCACAGGCAACCTGGACGAGGTCGAGGAGAAGATAGACCGGATAGAGAACCGGGTGGAAGAAGCCGAATCGCTCGAGGAAAAGATAGACAACCTCGCCGAGCACGTCATACAGAACCAGGAAAGACTCCACGAGCTGGAAGAAGAGATACGATCCAGCGCACCACGGAGAAAAGCACCTTCAAGCAGTTCTTCTGACGACATAACCATCATCAGCTAGAGCAGGGCCAGGAGCGTCGTCACACCGACTCCTAGTACGTCCGTCATCACCAGCGCGACCGGAAAGACTGGCACGAACCTTACTCCGCTCTTGACATCTATCTCTTCCTGTTCTATCTCCGCTATGTCCTCTTCTCTCAATCCTTTTACCCTGTCGCCGAGGCCCTGGCCCTCCACCGGGACCTCGCCGCCCTCCAGCTCGTCCACCTTCACAGTTCTGACCAGGGCATCCTGCTCGATGACCTTCAGGAACCGGTAGAAAAACACCATGAAAACCAGGGCCAGGAAGTACAGCCAGCCAGGAGCCCCGGTCAACTGTAGAACAGTGGCGAAAACCGCTGCAGCAAGTATCTCCAGACCTACTCTCTTCTCCTGTTCGATTATACGGCGGTAAGTACTGGCGAACACATCTTCCGTCCGGTACGCCTGATAGGCCGCGAACCCGGCAGTGTAGATGAATCCAGCTATCATGAGATTGAGAAACAGGTCGACAGGATACAGAGCGTTTATCCCCGAGAGCCCGAAAGGCGCAGCAAAGCCGAGGACGCCCATACCGAGGGCGTCGGCGCCGCCCCACATACCGAGGTAGTACATGGCCCATCCATAGATGGAGAATACCGCCCCAACTCCCAGGGACCAGTAAAGCGCCTCCGGCGCAGAATGGATGTACGCGTAGGTAGCGTGAAGACCGACGCCAGCGATTATGCCGAAGAGCGATACCGGGTCAGGTACCTCGGTCGTCTTCAGGTCCCACACAGAGGCGACGAAGAGCGCCGAAAAAGCGGCTGCGTGGGACAGAAGTATGAGCATAACAGTCTTTAAAACCTGTAGAAGTTAAAACTTATACTGTTCTCAATGGCAGAAGACTGGGAAAACGTAGTAATCGAAACAGGCGTCGACACCTTGCTTAACTACCTCGCCGAGAACCGGGAAGCCCCAGTCTCTGAGATCTCCGACGACCTCGGCGTATCAGATGACAGGATAAAGGAATGGGCCGACGCACTTGAAGAAAGCGGTTTCCTGGAAAAGAAGTACTCCGCCAGGAAAGGGATGATACTCCGCTACACCAGCGAGAATAAGGAAGAAGCCGACAAGAGGATAGAGAAGCTCAAGGAAGAGATAGAAGAGCGTTCCGAGGAGATAAACGAGGAGATGGAACGCCGCGGAGACGAAGTCGAGAGGGCGAAGAAGAAGCTGAAAGAGATGTCCGAGGAGCTCGAGGAGAACCGCGAGAAAGAGGAAGAGGTGAAGCAACAGCTCGAAGAACTGGAGCAGCTCGAAGAAGAGATAGAGGAGCGCCTCCAGGAGCAACGCCAGAAAGAGGAAAACGTCCACTCCGAATCAGTGGACCTGATATCCCGCATCGACTCCGCTCTTAACAGGATAGAGGAGGCAGAGGAGAAAGCCGGTAGCTTCGAGGAGGAGAGAGACGAGATAAGAAAGAAGCTGAAGGCTCTCAAGAAGCTGGAGAGGCACTCCGAGAAAGTCGAGGAGATGGAAGAAAAGCTCGCAGAGGTCGAGGAAGAGGAGGAAACTGCTTCAGGCATATTCTCCTCCTTTAAGAGCACTGTAAAGCGGATATTCGGCGTTGATAAAAAGGACTACGAGAAGATACTGGCCGGAACTGTCGACGAGGCGAAGGAGGAGATAGCCCGGATGAATGAGCCTGACTACGACAGGCTTCTCAAGCTTGAAAGGAGGGGTGAAAACCGTCAAACCCTGATAAGCTACCTTGAAAGGCAGAGAGAAAGTGAGTCAAGATGAGTGAGGGGCAGCTGGAATACCAGATAGATGCCGACGGTGTTCCGGCAAGAGTCACCATAGAGGAGAAAGAAGAGGACTACGTTCTGCGCTACAGAATCGAGAGACCGGAGATAAAGACCGCGACCGAGGCCGTCCTCGAGGATGTCAAGGAAAAGATAGTGAAGGAGGTGCAGCTCTCCACGGAAGAATTCGTTAACGCCAAGGAGCTGGAGAACGTCAAGAACAAATTCCGGGAGCAGGCGCTCGAGCTCCTGGAAGAAGAGCTACCGGAGACCGACGAGGACGCGAAAAACATACTGATAGGGAACCTGATACACCGTATGCTCGGGCTCGGCGATATAGAGCTGCTCCTGAACGACCAGCACCTGGAGGAAATCGTCATCAACGGCAGTGAGGAGCCTGCCTGGGTGTACCACAAGGAACTCGGATGGATGAAGACCGATATCGAGTTCGAGGATGAGGACCAGATATACAACTACGCCTCGGAAATCGGAAGGCGGGTCGGAAAGAACATATCATCGCTTCACCCGCTACTCGACGCGCACCTGCCGTCCGGCGATAGAACAAACGCGACGCTATACCCCATCTCCACACAGGGCAACACGGTAACGATACGAAAGTTCGCACGCGACCCATGGACCATCACCGACTTTATACAGAACGGTACGATAACCAGAGAGGTCGCAGCCTTCCTCTGGCTCTGTATCCAGTACGAGCTGAACATAATAGTATCAGGGGGTACAGGAGCCGGTAAGACATCGCTTCTCAACGTTCTCATGCCTTTCATCCCTCCGAACCAGCGCGTCCTTTCCATCGAGGACACAAGGGAAGTATCGCTTCCAGGCTTCCTTCACTGGGTTCCGCTTACGACGAGAGAACCGAACCCGGAGGGCAAGGGCGGCGTATCGATGCTTGACCTGCTTGTCAACGCGCTCCGTATGCGTCCCGACCGTATACTGGTCGGAGAGATAAGGCGGCAGCGACAGGCAGAGGTACTTTTCGAGGCCATGCACACCGGTCACTCGGTCTACTCAACGCTCCACGCCGATACCGCGGAGCAGACCGTCAGAAGGCTGGTCAACCCTCCTATCGACGTGCCAAAGACGATGGTTGACGCCGTAGATGTCAACGTCGTCATGTTCCGGGACAGACGGAGAAACTTCCGCCGTGTCATGGAGGTCGCCGAGATATCAGAGAAAGAGGATAACGAGGTGGGTGCCGACGTCCTTTACGAGTGGCAGTCGAAGGCGGACGAAGTCGAGAAAAAACAGGAATCAAACGCTGTCTTCGAGACCCTGAACCTCCACACTGGTATGACACCAGAGGAGCTCAGAGACAACATAGAGCAGAAGAAGAGAATCCTGAGATGGATGGAGGAGAAGGAGATAGACACAGTTAACACGGTCGGCAAGGTCGTGGCCGAGTACTACTCCGAACCGGATAAAGTCGTGGCCGCGGCCGAAAACGACGAAGACGCGGCAACTATCCTCGAAAGCTGACTATTCTTCATCCACTTCTATGTAAGGCGGGATACACATCGACGCCTCATAACTCTGCCACAGCGAACCAAAGAGGAACAGCGCCACGTAAGCCAGGAAAAGATCCTGAACTATCTGGGATGTGAAAAACGCGTTCTCATAGAAAAGCGCGCCTATCTTCGAGGCTGACAGTATGACCACCGAACCAAGGCTCAGGCCGATAAAGTAGTAGATTGGCACGAAGGCAGACTCAGTACAGTGGTCGATAGCAAGGTATATCAGCCCGATACCCAGAAGCGACAGGAGAAGCGCCACAACCTCTAAGAACAGGCTAAATACGGCCATACTATACTTTCAGTTTTCCCTGTTTAAAAAAACCGCTACCACGCCCTGCTTTTTATTTGAGAGTCAAGATAGGTTTTTATGATGGACTTCAAGGCCTCAGATAAACTCATCCAGCCTCTGCTTCCTCTCGCACAGAGGTCGCGGAAGATGGTCCCGAACATACAGAGGGACCTGACCCGTGCAAGGATGGAGGTCGACCCCGACATTTTCCTGGCGAGATCGCTTTTGAAGGGCATCCAGGTCGGCGCGGTCGTAGCTGCATCCCTGGTAGCGTTCGGTATAGTGACGGAGCAGACCAAGCTCATGATAGCTTCCGCCGCCATCTTCCCGCTCCTCACAGGTTTCGGCTTCTTCACGTTCGCAAACCTGCCGAAGGTGAAGGCCCGGAGACGGTCGCGAAAGCTTGAGAAGGACCTGCCGTACGCGCTTAGACACATGCTCATCGAGGTCCGTTCCGGTATATCGCTCTACGAGGCCATGGTATCGGTCAGCCAGGACTACGGCGAGGCCTCGAAAGAGTTCAACACTATAGTCAAGGACATCAACGGCGGGAAGCCGCAGGTAGAGGCCCTGGAGGATTCCATAGTGCGGAATCCTTCACAGCAGTACCGGCGGGCGATGTGGCAGATGATAAACGCCCTGAAATCCGGTACAGACGTATCCAATACACTCGAATCTCTGGTCGAGTCGATGGTCAAGCAGCAGAAGCTCGAGGTCAAGAGGTACGGTAAAGAACTGAACCCGTACGTACTGGTCTACCTGATGATAGCAGTTATCGTCCCCAGTCTCGGGGTAACGTTCCTGATAGTTCTCTCGACTTTCACCGGTGTCGGGCTGGACAAGTTCACCTTCTACCAGATACTTGGCGGGTTGATACTTTTCCAGATATTCTTCCTGAACTTCGTAAAATCGAAAAGGCCAGAGGTGAAAACATGAGGACGGACAGATGGTAGAGGCAAAGACACTGTACGAGAAGCTACCGGAAGTCTACAAGGAAAAAGTGAACGAGGAGGCAAAGTACGCGGCCATAGAGAATCACGAAAGGATAGTCATACACGGGATGATAGCGACGGCGACCGCGGTACTGCTGGCTGCAGTATTCATACCTTTCAGCCTCCCGATGAAGCTGGCCGCGGCGTTTTCAGGGCTGCTGACAGGTCCACCGCTCATACCGTACGTCATAATATCGATAGCCGCGGAGAAAAGAAAGAACGAGATGGAGCGCGTGCTTTCCGACGCGCTCCTCCTGATGAGCGCCAACCTGAAATCGGGGCTGAACATCGAAAAAGCGTTTCTGCTGAGCGCGAGAGACGAGTTCGGACCTCTCGCAGAAGAGCTGAGACAGACCGCGATGGAGATGTTCGGTGGCGAACCTGTTGAGGAAGCTTTGATGGACCTGGAGCACCGGGTGAAATCCGAGCTGTTCAGCGAGACCATCAAGC
>JBDGRD010000061.1:0-7339 GCA_042218425.1 Candidatus Nanohaloarchaea archaeon | reverse complement strand
GGCTACAACGTCATCCACCAGATAGCCGACCCCGACGAGGAACGCATCCAGAGGATGAAGTTCTCCACACTGACACCGAGCGACCTCCAGGAAGCGTTCGACTCGCTCGAGGACTTCGACCACGGCATGACAGAGGCGGGGATAACGCGGCACATAATGGATTACTACTACGGTATCAACGTTTCCCGGGCGCTGATGAAGGCGGTGCGTAAAAACGACAGGTACCAGACACTGAGCACCGGTCGCGTCCAGGGACCCGCGTTAAAGGTTCTCGCCGACCGTGAACGGGAGATACAGGAGTTCGACCCGGACCCTTACTGGGAAATATTCCTCCACCACCCTGAACTCCAGGCGAAGTGGGAGGACGAGGAGGACCGCATCTGGGAAGAGGAAACCGCGGAAAGCGTTTTCGCCGAGGTCGAAGACGAGGACAGGGCGGTGGTCTCGAACATCAAGGTCAACAACTACAAGCACAACCCTCCGGTGCCGTTCAACCTTACAGGTCTCCAGAGCGAGGCTTCCTCACAGTTCGGTATCTCGCCTAAGCAGACCCAGAGCATAGCGCAGTCGCTGTACGAGTCCGGACTCATCTCGTACCCGAGAACCGAGTCCCAGAAGCTGCCGGCGAAGATCGGCTACAAGAACCTGCTGAAAAAGCTGAAAGGCCAGAAGGCGTACGACGAGCTCGCAGAGAAAGTGCTTGACAAGGACGAGATATACCCGAGGCAGGGAGGCAAGGAGGACGACGCCCACCCCGCGATCTACCCGACAGGAGAGTCGCCGGGAGGAAAGCTGAACAAGCAGGAGAAAAAGATATACGACCTGGTAGTCAAGCGGTTCTTCGCCGTCTTCGGGGACGCCGCGAAGCGCCAGTCCCTGACGCTGACCCTCGAGGTAAACGATAACGACTTCAAGGCCAAGTCAAAGGTCACCAAGGAACGGAACTGGTTCGACCTCTACGACCCGTACGTCCGGGTGGAGGAAGCCGAGCTCCCGGAGCTGGAGGAGGGCGAGGTGCTCGACGTCGACGAGTTCGAGCTAGTCGAGAAAGAGACCCAGCCGCCGAACAGGTACAGCCAGTCCGGCATCGTATCAGAACTCGAAAAGAAAGAGCTCGGCACCAAGGCGACGAGGGCGCAGATAGTCGACCGTCTGTACAACCGGGACTTCATCGAGAGCGACCCCATCGAGGTAACCGACCTCGGTCTCGCGGTGGTGGAAACACTTGAGAAGCACTGCGCCGACGTCATATCCGAGGACCTGACCAGGCGGTTCGAGGAGAAGATGGAGGCCATAAGGAACGAGGACGAGACCCGGGAATCAGTCCTGGAGGAGGCCCGGGAAGAGCTTTCGGAGATACTTTCCACCTTCAAGGCCCAGGAGCAGGAGATCGGGGCGGAACTGGTCGAGACAATCGACGCCGAGAGGGAGAAGCAGAGACAGCTCGGGCCGTGCGACCAGTGCGAAGACGGCACGCTCCGGATAGTCAAGGCGAACGGCAACCGTTTCGTCGGCTGCTCGAACTACCCGGACTGCGAGAACACTTACCCGCTTCCGCGGCAGGGAGACATAAACTCCACCAACGAGATCTGCGACGAGTGCAACACGCCGAAGATATGGGTCAACAGGAAGAAAAAGAAGAGCTACAACATGTGCATCGACCCTGACTGCCCGACAAAGGACGACTGGTAGCTCAGACCATTTCCTCAGGCCCGCGGGCCCAGACATTCTGCCGGTAGTCTGGGGTTTCCTCGAATCCGCCCTCCATGGCAACTTCTCCGTCACCTGTGTAAGGCGTTCCATCGCCATCGTACCGCGAATCTCGAGAATGGACAGGTTCCTCAGAAAGCCTGTCTTCAACCGGGACCTCCCCAGTTTCGAGCTCTCTCAACTTTTCTCACCTCCTTTCGTTGCTTTCCAGTTTTTTATGGTAGAACGGCATCGTGTCATCAAGAATCACCTCTAGAGAAAAAGATCACACCAGAATGATAATCAGCAGGATCATGAACAAGGCCAGAACAGGAGCTTCACCGTAGAACGCACTCGCCGCTCTCCAGGATAAAACGTCCACCCTTCTGCGGCGCTGCAGATGTGTTCAAGCTGCGCATGTGTACATTTATTTCGAAAACGTTTTTTATAAAAATCCCGGCTAGCGGACCTCGTCAGATAGAAACTCTATTATTTTATCGGTCCGTTCCTGCGCTCTCTCCAGGTCGAACTCTTCCCCGAGCTCCTCGAACTTGTCATCGAAATCGCCGGTGCCTATAACTTCGCGTATATCCTCGGCGGCCTCCATGAACCGGTCCCGGACCTCCTCGTTCTCCGGGTTCTCGGACTGGATGGAGCCGTAGAGACCGGGTTTCTGGTTCAGCATCCTGGCGGTCAGGTCGGTTATCAGCTGGTAGACCGGCGACGAGTACTCTGACATATCGCTTCCGGACATATCCGAGCGGCGGATGGTCTCCGCGACGACAAGCTCCGAGAAATGCATCAGTCCCTGGACAAGCGACATAGCCTGGTCATGCGACTCCGGGTCCGTCACGTGGACATCGGCGCCGTTCTCCTCCCAGAACTCTCTCATCTCCTTCCAGCGGTCGCCTTTCTCGGGGCACAGCACGACTTTCTGGCCGGCTATCGAGTTGCTGGGCGCGTACATGGGATGCATCCCGACGACCTCCCCAGAGTACTGTTTCATCGCCTCGACCGGTTTTTTCTTGACGCTGGTCACGTCGCAGAGAAGCGTATCGTCATCAAGGTGCGGCCCGATCTCGCGTATGACGTCGACCGTCACCGCTATGGGAACCGAGACTATCACCGTGTCCGCCTCCTGAACTATATCCTGGCTCTCGCCGTACCTCCATCCGTGGCGTTCCGCGACCTCTCTCGCCGCTTCCAGAGATGAATCGGATATTACTATCTCGTTCCCGTCTTCCAGGTTCTCTCCAAGGTGCTCGCCGAACTTGCCCGCACCGCCGATTATCGCTATCCTCATAGGTTCTCCTCGATGATGTCGAAGGCTTTCTCGACCTCTTTGACAGAGGTGGAACCGAAGCAGATCCGTACCGATTCGTCGCTTTCAGGGCCGAACGGCTCTCCCGGGACCATGGCGACTCCTTCCTCTATCATCCTCATGCAGAAATCCCAGGAGTCCTCGCCGACCTCGGGGAACGCGTAGATCGCGCCTTCCGGCCGGACGAAGTCCCAGCCAAGCTCGTTCATCCTCTTCACGGTCGCGTCGCGACGTTTCTCATATTCGCGCCTCATCTCCTCGACGTGAGAGTCGTTCCTGAGCGCCTCGATGGCGGCGTACTGGCTGACCCTCGGCGGACAGGCGGTCATGCCGCGGGAAGCCTTCGCAAAGTTCTCTATGTAACCAGGGCTTGAAACAGACCATCCTATCCTCCAGCCGGTCATGGCGTGGTTCTTCGAGGTCGAGCCTATTATCACAGGTTTTTCGTGGAACCTGGCGGGCGACACGTGTTCCTGGTCGTACGTCAGCCGGTGGTAGACCTCGTCGGAGACAAGCAGCGTCCCCGCGTCGTCAGCCACCTCCGCTATCTCCTTCGCCTCTGCTTTCTCCAGGACGCGTCCTGCAGGGTTGCTGGGGGTGTTGACCACGACAAGTTTCGCGTCCTCGATGGCTTCTCTCGCCTCTTCTGTCAGCGAGCCGTTCTCGAAGTATCTTACCTGGATCCAGTCGTTGCCGTTGACCTCTGATATCAGCTTGTACGGCCCCCAGCAAGGGTCGTTGAAGACCGCGGTGTCTTCTTTTTCAAGTACCGAGGCAAAGGTCGAGTAGACAGCCTCCATGCCGCCAGCGGTTACCATTACCTCTTCCGGCGTGACATCGATCCCTTTCTTCAGGTTTTCCTCTTCTGCAGCGACCTCTCTCAGCTCGTCCATCCCGACCGTCGAGGTGTACCCCTGGCGCCCCTCCAGGCCCTCTCTCGCCGCGTCTTTAACGTGGTCCGGGGTGTCGAAGCTGGGCTGGCCGATGTCGAACCGGACTATATCGTCCTGTTCCCTGGCTTTTTCCGATATCTTCCTGATGGATAGCTGGATGTTTCTTACGCGTTCACGTATCATGCTGTGTCACCGTTGGTGTACGAGCCGAGCACGTTGACGTCGGCGTACGTTTCAAGACATCTCCTGGCTTTCCTGAATGAGTCGTCGCGCCTGTCGACCTCTGCCTCGACGAAGAAGTAGTACTCTCCAAGACCGTCACGTGTAGGCCGGGACTGAATGTAGGACAGGTTTATGCCGTGGCCCGAGAAGCAGGAAAGCATCGAGTGAAGCAGTCCTGGCCGGTCCTCGCCGGGTTCAAGCACCAGCGCGGTCTTGTCCCCTTCCCGGGATTCCCCGTTCAGCACCAGGAACCGGGTGGTATTTGTCTCGCGGTCCTGGATGTCTTCAGCGAGGACGTTCAGGTCGTTGAGTTCTCCGGCAAGTCTTGAAGCGATAGCGGCCTCGCCTTTCCCGACCTCTTCCGCTGCCTTCGCTGTCGAGGATGATTCGACCTCCTCCCAGTCGTGGCCGGAAAGAAAGTCACGGCACTGGCTGAGAGCCTGCGGATGCGACCGGACCTTCTCGATATCTTCGATGTCTTCTTCCCGGGACAGGAGCACGTGGTCGATCCTGACCTTTACCTCGCCGGTGACCTCGGCATCCTTCTCCCTGAGCAGATCAACGGACTTCCCGACGCCGCCGCCAAGAGAGTTCTCGAACGGTATCACCGCTGCGTCGGCGTCTGCATCGAATATGTCCTGGAGCGATGAACACGGCACTGCCTCGTAGTCTTCGAAGTAGTCCTCCACGGCCTGGTGCGTGTAAGTCCCGCGGGGGCCGAGGAACGCGACTTTTTTACCCATCCTTCTCGGCCTCCACCGCCATATCTATCAGGAGTGAGGCAAGCTCCCGGCCTTTCTCCGGTTCCAGGTCTTCGCGCGAGAAAAGCTTTTCGAACTGTTGCCGGACTTTTTCCTCGCGGTCCTCGTCCACAACGTCCATGTCATTTTCCTTCTTGTATTCTCCTATCTCCTCCACGACGTTCATACGCCGGGAGACCGCGTCAACTATCTCGCGGTTGAGACGGTCGATTTCCCTCCGGTAGTCTTCCAAGTCCATGGATTATTGTAACCGGTCCTAACCGGTTTATAATTTCCGAATCCCGGGGAGACTACTCCGAAAGCGGCTCGGTGAAAGACCGGACGAAAGCCTCGACCGCCTCGTCTTTCTCTAGCGGGCTGCGGGTCTCCTGGTAGTCAGGGTCTTCGCCGTCTTCCCGGTAGAGCGTTTCCCTCCTGCCGCTGGGAAGCGGGGAGTCGTGCCTGACGTACTTTTCCTCACCGCGTCTCATCTCGGCACCTGACATCATCTCACCTCCGGTTCTCTGTCGACTGCAAGGTTTTCCATGAACTTTCTCTGGTCGTACTCCGAAGTGTAGTCGTGTTTCACAGTTCATCACCGAGGAATCGTCCTCCTCTCTTACAGTACCCGGGGAACTCGTCCAGGTCGACGTTGCCGCCGCACACAGGTACCGCGACGTTCCTGCCCGAAAGGTCTAGGCCGTGCTCTCCAGCGAAGAGAACGGCTGCCGCCGCCACGGCACCGGCCGGCTCCGCCACGGTTTTTTCGCGCTCCGCAAGCAGCTTCATCGCCGCTGCTGTTTCATCATCGGAGACGTACACCACTTCATCGACGTATTCCTGGAAGTGCTCCGCCGCAAGTTCCCCGACATGCCTTGTCTCTATACCATCCGCGATGGTGTCGGTCTCGTCGCGGCGGTAGACCGTCCCGCTTTCCAGCGTCTCCTTCGCGGTGCCGCAGCCCTCTGTCTGTACCCCGACCACTTTTACATCAGGCTTTAGGGATTTCAGGGCGACCGCGACACCGGATACGAGACCGCCGCCACCGACAGCTACGAAGACCGTATCAAGCTCCGGGAACTGTTCCAGCATCTCCAGGCCGAGCGTTCCCTGGCCGGCGACGACCTCCCTGTCATCGTATGGATGGACGAACTCGAGGCCGCGCGATTCCTGGAGCTCCCGAGCCTTCTCGTACGCGTCGTCGTACACCTCGCCGTGCCTCACGACTTCGGCGCCGTAGCTTTTCGTGGCCTTGACCTTCGAATCAGGTGTTCCCTCTGGCATCACAATGGTGGCGTCGACTCCGAGCTCCTGGGCGGCGAGCGCGACTCCCTGTGCATGGTTGCCTGAAGAAGCGGCTATCACCCCGCGGTCTTTCTGCTCCTCCGACAGCTGGGAAAGCTCGTTGTACGCGCCCCGGATCTTGAAGGCGCCCGTTCTCTGCAGGTTCTCCAGCTTGAGGCCTACAGATTCTGCTCCGCTTAACTCTGCGAAGGTCGAAGAAGTGTCAAGCGGCGTCTTCTTTGCGACATCTTCAAGCCTCCGGCGGGCCTCCTCGACCTCTTCAAGGCTGACGAGTCGACTGTCTCCAGATTTTTGCCTGGTTTCCGTGGTCGTGGCGTAGTTTTGTGTTGTCATTGTGTTAGTATGGACCTCCCGGAAGAAGAGCCGGGGATAGGCGAGTTTTTAACCGATAATTGCGATGATGCCGATGATAGAGATGATGGCAGAAACGGTAGAGCCGGGGTTAACCGGCGAAATCTGCATAGACCTTAGAGAAGCAAAGTCTAGAGTTCGGGCTAGGAAGAATTCAGAATCCTGCCGCGCGGACGATAAAGCGTCCACCCTTGGTTGCCGAACTCATATCGGTACTTTCGAGCACCGACGTTTATAAAATATCAGGAAGAGGGGCGGAAGATTTTACATGGGGAAGTCTCCCATGTAAGCCCTGTCCTCGTCAACGTCTCTTCCATCCACGTAGGACGGTGCTCCCCCCACGGGGATGCCGGTGGTTCCGCCGTCAGCTCTTACTTCCTGGTAGCTCTCCTGTCTCAGTTCGTTTTCCACCTCGTCGATGAAGTCCTGGTCGACATCGTCGATGTCTCTCATGATGCCCTGGGCGAACTCCATAAAGGCCGGTCCGTACTCCCCGTTCTCCGGGTCGGTTGCGTTGTAGGCTATGCCCTCGTCGCCAGTCGGCGATTCGTCTTCACGGACGAAGAAGACCTCGAATCCCGGGCCTTCGAAGACACGGGTGTCTGCCTCCTCGAAGTAGCGGGCGTCCTGGAACTTGCTGCTCGCAGCGCCACGTCCGACTGCGTGGTCCGTGCCTATCCAGTAGTCCGCGTCTTCCACGACTTCAGGGTCTATCACGGAATCTTCGTCATCGCCGTTGAACTCCAATCCGCTGACCATCAGTTCACACCTCCTTCTACAGCTGTCTCCACGGTTTTTGATGCGTAGTGCGTAGTTGT
>JBDGRD010000060.1:0-4883 GCA_042218425.1 Candidatus Nanohaloarchaea archaeon | reverse complement strand
ACGATTATTTGATTCTCCGCCTTATAATTTCTCGGGAAGGTTAAAAACCGAGTCCGGTCAATAAAGGAAAGGGGAATATGGGAGCTGCAGGTGAAGCCACGACTTCTTCTACCGACACCTCAAAATCCAGTTCATCTCCTTCTGAACCTTTTCCAGTCGACCGCGACGCTATACGGGATGAGATAGGGTACGCCGAGCCATTTGTCCGCACCGGTGGCGCCATCTTCCGCGCCCTGGAGACGGGAGGCTGGGGCGAGTACTACATCCGCGACAACCGCCAGCTCTATGACGGTGACGTGGAACCAGGGGAGAACTTCGAGATCGCCTACCGCGAGGGACGTTTCGGTGTGCCTGACGAGGTCCACTACGCAGCGACCCGCGAAAAGGCGTACGAGATAATGGTGGAAGAGGTCATGGGTATAGGCAGTATAGAGGAGTACCTCGACAGGTAGTTCAGTCCCTGCCGACGGTCATAACAGGGACTTCTGAAGTCCTGACTATCTTCTCCGTCACGCTCCCGACCAGTACCCGGTCAAGCCCGGTCCTTCCGTGTGTTCCCATCACCACAAGGTCTATGCCGTTCTCTTCGACGTACTCGTTTATCGACCTGTGAGGTATCCCTTCCTGTACCTCTGTGACTGCTTCAAGGCCTCGCTCTCCTGCCGCTTCTTTCATCGACTCGGTCGCGTTCCTTCCTATCTCCTCGAACTCTCCTGTCAGCGTCGAGAGGATGTCCTGCGTGTCGCCTATCTTGACGTCAACCACGTAGAAGAAGTGGAGTTCGGCGTCGTACTTCTCGGCGAGCTCGAATGCTGGTTCGAGCGCTTCTTCGGAGCCTTCGCTGGCGTCTGTTGGTACGAGTATCTTCTGGAACATCTTCACCCATAGTTTTTGTTCTCCAGGGACTTGAATCTGACCCTCTTCCACATATTGTAATACATTTGTTGCCTTATATAGGAGATATAGGAGGATTTGTAATACTTATCCCGTTTTCTTTAAATCCGCGGGCGGGAAAGAAACTGTTACTATGGGAGATCCCATCGACGACGAACACATGGAGGCGACAAAGCTCTTCCGGGAAGGCTCCGGCGAGATAAAAGAAGGATACGAGGAATGGCAGGAGGATATCAGGGAAGAAACTGATTTCGACCCGAAGATGCGCGAGCTTATATCGCTCGCTGCCGCGGCCTCGACCCAGTGCAAGTTCTGTGTCCACTCGCACGGCCAGAAAGCGCTGAAGCACGGTGCCTCAAAGGAAGAGGTCGCCCAGGTCGTGCAGCTGGCGGCACAGGTCCGCGCCGGCGCCACCATGAGCTACGGCCTTGAAGCACTGGAGCACGCTGAAGAATAGCTCAGCAGGAGTGGATGCTGGTCCTGGCCTCGAGGTATTTCTCGCCTATCGAGGTGTCAAGCTCGCGGTCCAGCTGTTTCAGTAGCGCCTCCCGCCGTTTACCGGTTTCGATAGCTGACTTCACAGCATTTTTATCTGGTTCGGGGATGAACGTGGTCAGGTCGAGGTATCTTCTCTCCTCCTCCGCTATATCGCCGTTATCCATTATACCGGTTATCTTTTCCAGGGTCTCGCTGCCGAGAGTTTCCTCCCGGCGGTAGTACTCTATCGCGGACTCCGGGTAGCCGAGGAACTCTCCGACCGCCTCGTCGCTGGTGCCGTAGAAACCGCCTTCCGCCTCCTCGATTATGTCGAAACGTTCCGGGTCACGGGCGAGGAAGGCGCCCGGCTTCGAGAACGGGGTCTCCCTGTGCAGCAGCCGGTCAAGGAGTCCCGGGTCTTGCTCCCCGTAGGTCCGGTACGCCAGCTGGAAGTCCTCCGCGAACTTCTCTAGGAGCTTCTGCTTCTTCCTCCCGGCGCTCATAACCAGTGCTCCAGGCCTTTCGTCGAGCACGAGCAGGAGAAGAGGGTAGGCCTCTTCCAGCGATATGGTGTCCGGGAACTCTTCCAGGAAGTAGTGCTCCATTTTTTCCCTGTCCAGTTCTTCGGGCGTCATACAGCTTTCTTGCGGGCGCTCGTTAATTAGGTTTGGTTTAAAAGTATCCGTGGTGATGAGGATTCGTGTTTCTGGAATACTTCAAGTCGCGCGAGCAGCTCGACCTTACCGGGGGAGATATCTCCAGCAACCTGTTCTATCTCTCGCTGCCGATAGTGGTCATCAACCTGCTCAGGACGGCGTACAACATAACCGATACTTTCTGGGTCGGCCAGTTAAGCGCGGACGCACTGGCGGCTATAACTTTCGCGTTTCCCCTCATATTCTTCCTGATATCCCTTGGCATGGGTATAGCGGTCGCAGGCAGCGTACTTGTCGCCCAGTTCGAGGGTTCGGGGAGGCGGAAGATGGTCAACTACGCGGCGTCGCAGACCATGGTATTCACGTTCCTCGCGTCTCTGGCCATAGGGGCATTCGGCTACTTCTTCATCAGCCCTATAATAGGTTTGCTGGGTGCCAGCGAATCGGTACTGCCTCTTGCAACAGGATACATGGAGATAATCAGCATCGGGCTGTTCGCGATGTTCGGTTTCAACGTCTTCATCTCCGTGATGCGAGGCTTCGGTGACACGTTGACGCCGATGCTGCTGATGCTGGGCGCGGTCGTCCTGAACATAATACTTGATCCTTTCCTGATATTCGGCTGGTGGTTCTTCCCGGCGATGGGTGTTGAAGGAGCTGCGGTCGCGACCATCTTCTGCCGCGGGCTCGCGCTTCTCGCAGGCCTGGCGATAATGTTCTCCGGCGTCAAGGGTGTCAAAATCTCGTTCTCCCGGATGGTGCCGGAGCCTGGTTTCCTGGTGAAGATGCTCCGTATCGGAGTTCCTGCGACCGTCGAAAGCACGGGGCGCTCCATCTCGGTCAACGCACTGGTCGCCATCGTCGGTATTTTCGCGACACCTGTGGTCGCAGGATTCGGTATCGGCATCCGTATCTTCTCGCTGGTATTCCTTCCCGCTACCGCTGTCGGCCGCGGGGTCGAGACCATGACAGGCCAGAATCTTGGGGCGGGCCGGTTCGACCGGGCGGAGGAGACCAACTGGCTCGCGGCCAAGGTCATGTTCGTGCTTCTCTCGCTCGTCGGTGTCGTCGCTTTCCTTGCCGCCGGGCCCATAGCCTTCGTCTTCACGACAAGCGCCGAGGTGGCGAAAGTGGGCGGAGATTTCATCAGGATAGTCGCTCTCAGCTTCGGCTTCCTCGGCGCCACCAAGGCGTTCACAGGAGGTTTCCGTGGAGCCGGGAAAACTGCGGTCGCCGCCATTATATCAATCGCGGCGCTCGGGTTCATACGCCTGCCGATAGCGTTCTTCGCCTCGAAGTCCCTGGGCCCGACCGGTATCTGGGCTGCCTTCCCTGTCTCGAACGTTCTCGGCGCGGTGATAGCGGTCGCGTGGTTCAGCCGCGGCACCTGGAAGCAGCGTGTGGACGACGGCGAGAACTCTGGCGTTCTTGATTACCTTCTTGAGGCGGGCTTTGAACTTGTCGGTTCGCTCAGGTCTCGTCTCCCGTTTCTCGACCGCTGAACTTGCTTAGACTTAAAAGCCTTCAGAGCGCCGGGGAAACTATGTCTCTCAAGATGCTTGTGACGAGCGACTTCCACGGCCGCGCAGAGCTGAAGGATGCGGCCGTCGAGGAGGCGAACAGCGGCGACTACGACCTTTTCATCAACCTCGGCGATTTCATGGATGGGGACTACGCCCGCGAACTTTTCTCGAGTATAGAGATCCCGGCCATAGGATGCACAGGCAACCGGGACATGTTCTTCGACGACGAATTCCTTGACAGTGAGGACGTACCGATCTACAACTTCCTGGAGGCTGACGTTGACGACGAGTACCTGATAATACTTATAGGAGGCGATTTCCCCGACGATATCAAGGACGAGGTAGCCGACCTGATAGAGGAGCACGGCGATCCCTCGAAAGTCATAGTGGGGTCGCACTACCCGCCGAAAAAGCTCGGGGACCGGATACACTCCGGTGACAGGATAGGATTCGACCAGTTCCGCGAGCTGATAATCCGCGAGAAACCTGCTCTCTGGGCTGCTGGACACGTCCACGAGGACTTCGGCGAGTACAGCCTGATGGGTACGACAGTTCTCAACGCCGCGGCCGACGAATCCGGCAAGGCGTTCTCCGTCACTATAGGCGACGAGGGCGGGGTCGAACATGTCGAAGAAGTCGAGCTGGCCTGATTCAAGATATCGTAATTGTTTTATGTTTTGCGTAACTAAAACGGGTCATGGATAAGATAGACCGCAAGATCCTAGAGTATCTCAGGGAAAACGGCCGTGCCGCGTACACGGATATAGCCGAAAGCGCTGGCGTCTCGGAGGGCACAGTCCGCAACCGGGTTGACAGGATGCTCGACGACGGTGTGATAGAGCGGTTCACGGTCGAGACATCGGATACCGGTGTGGCGGCGGTCGTGATGATAGAGGTGTCGACCGACAGGGATATAGCTGGGCTGGTGGAGGAGTTCCCTGGGGATATCGAGGTCGACGAGGTAACCGGCGAATACGACCTTGTAGCCAGGGTATCCCGGGAGACAACAGAAGACCTGAACGACGAGATAGACAGGATCCGGGGTGTTGACGGCGTGGAGAGCACCACCACTTTCTCAGTCCTCAAGTCCCACGGCCTCTGATCAGCGCAGCGAGGCCAGAAGCGAGACAGAGAATACTGCTAGGCCCAGTTCCGAGGGAAGACCGATGCCGAACATCGAGACGCTTATAACTGTCAGGACGGCTGCGCTCCCCCTTCTTATGCTGGCAACGTTCATGTCGTAGCTTCTGAGGTATGAGGCCAGGTAGAGCGCGACTCCTGCCGTGGCGGCCGTGAGCAGGGCAGGTGCGACATACTCCAGGCTGAACGCGAG
>JBDGRD010000006.1:0-9681 GCA_042218425.1 Candidatus Nanohaloarchaea archaeon | reverse complement strand
GCGTTGTCAGGACGAGGATGTCCATCGGGTCGCCGTCCTCGTAGTAAGCCCTCGGTATGAAGCCGTAGTCTCCAGGGTAGTGTACCGATGAGTGGAGCACGCGGTCAAGGACGACGGATTCCATCTCCTTGTCGTACTCGTACTTGTTTTTCGTGCCGGCGGGGTTTTCGACAACTGCGTAGATGGTGTCGGGTGCGTCCGGACCTGTTTCGTAGTCCTGCCACTTGTTTACCATTGTTTATCAGGTAAAGCCGCGGAGAAGAACTTTTTATTTACTTCGCAAACTTCTGGAAGTTTGATCACCATAAGCCATTCACTGGAATGGCTTTCAGAATTAGCAACAGAGGAGCTATTCCCGCTTGCGGGTGTTGGCGGATAGCCTCACCATGGAGATGTTCTTGACGGTATGGCAGTTGCTGCAGACGACTTTCACCCAGTCGATGTTGGGTTTTTCTACCGTGTTGACATGCAGTTCTTTACCGCATTCGTCGCACGTTACGGGCAATCGAATCTCCTCTATGATTGACTTGTCGCCGAACTATTTAAGCCTAACTTAAACCACTTCAACCATAGGCAATCATACAAAAAAGTCCGTCCATCATAGCCCAACTGCGGGGTTCCTCCAGAGCCCGGCGACCGCTTGAACGAGTCTTCGTTCACGGGTTCGTGGTCTAGTTGGTTATGACACCGCCTTGACATGGCGGAGATCCCCGGTTCAAATCCGGGCGAACCCACTCACCAGCCCTATAGATCGCTCGAACGAATCGACTGTCGTTCGGTCTGGGAAGGTAGCTCAGTTGGTAAGAGCGCTGCGCTCATACTAAGCTATGAGCGATGAGAGGTCCACGCGACCTCGATGATTAAATAAACTTGAAGCCACTCGGAAACCTCTAGGGTTTCTATGAACGCACAAACTCCTAAGGAGTTTGGAGCAGAGGGCTTCGGCTTAAGAGGTACGCAGAGGTCCCGGGTTCGATCCCCGGCCTTCCCATCTCTGCTTCTGATTTTCCGGAAGCTGATGGAGAAAACTTGTTTTCGACTCTTGCATATTTTTCAGGTATCTGCGGTAGCGTTACGGCTGTAGATACCTTCCCAGGGTAAAAAACCGGAAAAGACTGCGGCGTCAGGCCGTCAAAGAAGTCTCTGATAGACACTCTCTGTGACAGTAACCGTCAGCTGACTTGAGGTAACGATCATCAGTGAAAACTCTGTCGCCGCAGATGACGCAGATGCCGAGCTTCTTGGATAGCCGAGTGTTCACAGGTTTCCCCTCCCCAACCTATGTTGGGGCCTGGAGACCATATAAACAAAGTTGTCGGCCATCCCGTAAGTACCGCGTGGTTACGACCGTTCATCAGCCGTGTGTGTAGTAGAATAAACGTTCAGCGGCGTCATCGCACCGGACGAAACCGAATCTTTCGAACTGGACGACCTCGTCCTCTTCTATCTCGTTCGGCTCGATGCGGCCCTCGACTTCTTCCGCGTCCGGCATGACGACCGTCGCTTTCTCCGCGGAAAAGGGTGTCCACTGGACTATATCCGCGTCTCGCTCGACCGCGACGGTGTGGTCGCCTTCAACGTACTCGGCCTTTCCATCCTCGATTTCGATATTGCAGAGCCCTTTCAGCCGCAGGAAGCCGTCCTGGAGGTCTTCCTCCTCGATGAAGACTGTCACGTTCTCGCCGTCCCTGTCCAGCTCCGGCCTCCTCATGCCTCTATCAGGGTGGTCTGGATGCCTCTGAATCTCGGGTTCGACCTCTTCGGGAACGCCCGATATCTTGAGCTCGACAGGCTCGGAGACAAAGAAGTAGCGGTCAGCCTCGTCGTCTATCACGTCCCGGTTCTCGGATTCAAGCGTTTCCAGCGAGGCGTCGATGTCGTTCTCGCTTACCCCCATCTCGACGAAGAAGTTTCTTATCGCCTCGGACTGGAAACCCCTCTTCTTTAACGCGCGGACTGTCCCGACACGGGGGTCGTCCCAGCCGTCGAGCTCGCCGTTCTCTATCATCTCGCCGAGCGTAGATGTCGACATCGGTGCGTTGAAGCCGGAGATGTTTATACGGCCCCAGTAACGCACCTCGGGGTACTCCCAGCCGAGGTAGTCGTAGACGTATTTCTGTCGCTTTGTCGAGGCGCGGAGGTCTTTCCCGCGGACGATGTGCGTCGTCTCGGTGTAGTGGTCCTCGATGGCGCCGGCGAAGTCAAGCAGCGGCCAGACACGGTGCTCGTCTCCCGTGACAGGGTGGTGCGGATTGTCGATGATGCGGAACGCGACCCAGTCCCTGACCGCCGGGTTCTTGTGCTCCATGTCGGTTTTTATCCGGAGAACGGCTTCGCCTTCTTCGACTTCGCCGTTCAGCATGCCTTTCCAGTCCTCCATGTTGTCCTCGACGCTCCGGTCGCGGTGGGGGCAAGGCTCGCCCTCCGAACGGTACTCGCTACCTTCCTCTGGAGAACAACGGCAGACGTACGCCTTTCCCTTCTCTATCAGTTCTTCTGCGTGTTCGTAGTACTTGTCGAACTCGCGGGAACTATAGACAACCTGGTCGACATCGTAGCCCAGCCATTCGTAGTCCTCCTGGTACATCTCATATGCGTCGGGGAGCGGCCGCTTCTTACGCGGGTCGGTATCGTCGAAACGTAGCACAAGGGTGCCCGAGTACTTCTCAGCGAGCTCCCCGTTGATAACCATGCCTCTTGCGCTGCCCAGGTGGGGCGGGCCGTTAGGATTCGGAGCGAACCTGACCACCACTTCTCCCTCCTCCGCGTTCGGGAGGTCTGGGAGCGGGTCGTGCTCGTGCTCTTCCTCCACGAACTCGTACTCTTCGAGCTCTGATTCCTGCTCTTCGAGGGAAAGTGAGTTGACCTCGCCACAGACCTTTCCCGCTACTTCCTGGACCTGGGAGGGTTCGGCGTCCTCCGCCTCGCCCATCACCTTCCCTATGACGGCTCCAGGGTTGCATTCGCCGCCGTACTCGACGGCGTTCTTCAGGGCGTACTTCCGGGCGAGTTGTTCTATATCCATGAAAAGTCACTGTAAAACAAGCCTCTTTAACGCTTATGCCTCTACAGAACTAGGACTGGAAGATTCTTAAATCAGCGATTAAAAGCTCCCCAATAGAATATCCAGGATGGAAAGAATTAAATACACTCATCACGCGGAGAAAAGACTTAAAGAACGCTTTATATCAAAGCAAGATGTTGAAAACGGCATAATAAACCGGAAATGGCAAGATGCATTCGCAGATAGGAAAAAGGTGGTGCAGCCTATAAACGGAAAGGATATAGAAGTAGTCTTCAAACACGAGGATAATAAAGTAGTCGTGATAACCGTTTACTGGAGGTAGCCCGGATGAAAATCAGCTTTGATGACGAGGCCGATGCAATTTACATACAGCTTTCAGATGGAGAGATAGCCGAGAACAGGAAGCTGGACGACCGTACAGTCCTTGACCTGGATGGAAACGGCAACATAATAGGTGTTGAGATACTTGACGCCTCGAAGAGGTTTAAAGAGGCCGGAGAACTCAGTATAGACTTCTCCGACCTGGATGTCGCGACAGTCTAGCCACTTACTCTATGTCGATGATGCGGCCGTTCTCGCCGATGAAGATGTCTTCTTCAAGCGAGTAGCCTTCTTCTCTCGCAAGCTCGACGTAGTCGCCGAGCTTATGGATGGTGCCGTGGGAGGGAACGATGTTGTCCGGGTCCATCATTGTGATGAAGTCCCTGTGGTCCTCCTTGAGCGCGTGCCCGGTCGTGTGGATTCCCTTGTAGAGCCTGACGCCCTGGGCCTTCAGCTTCTTTTCCAGCGCGTAGCGGTTGGCCTTGTTGATGGGCGTCGGGATGACCTGGCTGGAGAAAATCAGGTGGTCGCCTTCCTCGAACTCGAAGGGATAGGTCCCCGACGCCATCTTGTCGAGCTGAGCGCCAGGTTCGCCCTGGTTACCCGTGGCGACTATCAGCCACTGCTCCCGCTCGTCGTTGACGCGGCGCATCAGGTCTTCTACCTCGTTGAAGTAGGAGACGACGTCCGCCTTTCCTGTGTCGATGAGGTCGACTTCTTCCGCAGCGTCAAGGTACTCTTTGAGTGAGCGGCCGACGAAAGCGATTTTCCTCCGCCCGTTGTTAGCCTCGAGAAGCGAGTTGAGGCGGCCGATGTGGGAGGAGAAAGTCGATACGACGACAAGCCCTCCTGCGTCGTAGCACGAGTTGAGAACGTCTTCAAGCTCGACGCGGACCGATTCCTCGGAACGCGCACGGCCGTCTTCACTTACTCTTGTCGTGCCGGGGACGAGAAGTTTGACGCCTTCTTTCCCGAGTTCCTCAAGACGGTTGACATCTGTCGTCTTTCCGATGACCGGGGACTGGTCGATCTTCATGTCGTTGCCGTAGACCACGTAGCCCTCCGGGGTATTCACCGCGGAAAGCGTGGCGTGTGGAATCGAATGGTTGACATCGATGAACTCGAGGCTCATCTGGTCGGTCATGTCGACCTTTTCGCCGAGATCGAACTCGATGACAGGGTTGTCGATGTTCTTCCTGTCCTGCTCCACCATCTGCTCGACTATACGCTTGGTGTACGGCGAGCAGTATATCGGGCAGTCATAAGCTCCTGCGAGCTTTGGAATCGCGCCGACGTGGTCGAGGTGGCCGTGGCCGATAACGATTCCGACCACGTTTTCGTCGAGAAGCACCTCGTCCTCTGGGATGGCGCCTGTGTCAAGTGTTTCGTTGGTTGTAAGTTCGTCTATCTGTTCTTCGGAGTCAACTACTTCCTCCATGTCGTAGCCCATGTCGAAAATGACGACCTGGCCGTTGGATTCGACGGCAGTCATGTTCTTGCCGACTTCTTCGTATCCTCCTATAGTATATACTTTCATGATAGTTCAAGAATCAAATCTCAGGTGAATCTTTTAAAGGGAGTTACCCGAGAGAGACAGCGTACTTGGTGTCGACGACCTTCTGTTTCCGGACGTCCACATACGCTGAGACGCCTCTACCCTGGTCATTGACGTAATCGACTATCACGACGTTCTTCGATGTCGAGCCAGGTAGCTGGTTGCTATCCTTGAGTCGCTGGACCGTGCTCGGCGGGACCTCCGAGGTAGATACCCGGACGTCGTTCCGCTCCTTGAAGTTCTGCATGAACTCGTTGTTCTCGGCGACGTTCATCGCTATCTGCTCGTTGCTCATCAGGAACTGCTGCGGGATGCCCATGTAGAGGGCCGCGGCGACCAGGACGACCACTAGGCCGACAGCGATGTACTTCCTGTTTTTCCCGTTACCGCCGTCGCCGGAGAAGCGGGGAAAGTCGAAGTCAGGGAGACCTGGAAGGCTCGGCAGACCTGGAAGCGAGAAACGTGAGCCGTTACCTGTCTGCCGCTTGTACTGCTCTACCACGCGGTCTTCATCCCATTTGTCTCCTATCGGGTCCTCGTCGCTCATTTTATATTACCTTATGGCCTCTGGCCAAATAAATAGGTTTTACATCATTTCTCAGTGATCTTCACCTGCACGTTTCCGTCCTTGACTCCCATGTTGCGGACGACTATCTCGACGTTCCCACCAGGAGTGATGGTCTCATTGGTTCCTATGAGGTCTATGTTGTCGTAGGAGATGGAGGCCATCACCTCGTTCTGCTCCGGTATGGTTCCCGTGAAGCTGGCCATAGCCAGGTTGAAGAACTCATTGTCCTGTATCTCATCCTGGCGGTCCTCGATCGCCTCTGAAGTGCCGTTGTTCGCGACCAGCAGGATTCTCTGTCCCGTGAAGCCCTGTGTCAGCGAGATTATGTCTTTACCGTTGCTGGTGGAGTACCTGGCGCGCTTGAACGAGCCGTAGCTGAGGAGTCCCTGCATCACCGACTGGTTCTCCATCACGATGTACGGGAAGTCGACATCCGTGAAGACGCCAGGCGTTACCTGCGTATCGTCTACCTTGACATCCTGGAAGTTACCCCGCAGCTCTATCGAGACGTTCTCTATCTCGCTGACGACCCTGAACGACCTTGTTCCGGAGGCGGCGGTCGTGTACGAGTCGTCTGCGTCGACCTGCCAGTAGTACTTGGACTTGTTGAGACCTGTGACCTCGAAGGACTCGCTCGTGGTCTCGTTTGTCAGGACGACGCCTGTCATGTCCTGGAGCCTGGCGACCGTGACGTTGTACGTGAGCGAGTCGCCGTCCTTATCAGACGCGGCCCAGGCAAGCGCTATCGGCTCGGTGACGCTCTGGTTGTCCTCCGGTGCGTCCAGCGCGATCGTCGGCACGCGGTTAGGTATCCTGGCGGAGCTGCTGTTGTTGGTCGACTGTCCCGCGGAATCGCTGACCGATATGTTGAAGTCTATTATCTCGTTCACGTTGAAGCCGGTTGTCGACGAGTTGATGCTGCTGTAGACACATTCGGCCTCCTTCGAGTCTCCGTAACTGGTGTCCATCGACGCGGTATCGGAGAAGCCGTTTCCATCGCCGTCCCAGGCTTCGAGACTACAGGTGTTCAGGTCCTGGGTGCCGTCGCCGTCGTTGACTATGAACGACACGTTGTAGCCGTGGTATCCCGTGACGTTCTCCACGCTGAACGAGGTGATGATCGGCTTATCGTTTATGGTCTTGAAGCTGTCGTTCCTGTCGCGGGTTTCCCACGGGTCAGTGGCGTTGATGAACCAGCTGTACGTCTTCTGTGGCTCGACGCCGAACTCTGGCGAGCTCCAGGTGCCGTTCGCAAAGCTGCCGTTGACGTTGTCGACAAGCCTGGTTCCGTTCTCGTGTATCACCGTGAAGTTGACGGATATCACCGAGTCGCCTTCCGGCTCTGTTATATTCGCGTTGAGGGTTACGTTGTCCTGGCTGACCGGGTTCACCGGCTCCGTGAACGTCGCGTCGAACACCGGCGGGCGGTTCGGTATGTTGTGGAACTCGATGTCAGTGGAGCCGTGAGTACTGTTGTAGACCGTGAGGTTGACCGAGATGTTCTCCGTTACCAGGAAGCCTGTGGTCGAGGAGTTTATGCTCGGCCACGTGCATCTCGCCTCCTTGTTGGTTCCGTAGGTCTTGTCGAGCGTCATGTTGCCACCGACGAAGTAGCCTTCGCCGTCAGTGGCGTTCAGCTCGCATCGGTCTATCTTGTCGTCGTTCGATGCCTGGACTACCGCGGATACGTTGAAGCCGTGGCTGTCGCTGAAGTTCGTCAATGTCAGCGACTTGACCTTGAGCGCGGCTGTCTGGATGTTGACCGTCGTGAAGTTGGTCTTGCCGAAGTCCCAGCTGTCGTGCGGCGTGACGTTGAACTCGATGGTGTCGCCCGCGCTGAAGTTGCCCATGAGCAACGTCGAGTTGTCCGAGACCGACATGTTTCCAGAGTGGACCTGGGTGCCGTCGACGTACCACTTGAACTGTACCGTGGTCGAATCTCCCTCCGCATCGCTCGTGGTTCCGAGCTCTCCTGTCAGGTTGTCCTTGTCGGTCGGCTGCGACGGAGTGATGCTCGGCTCGGTCGTGGTCGGAGGCCTGTTCGGTATGAACGCCCATGTCTCTGAACTGGCGTTGTTGCTGTCTGTCGAGGCATTGACCTTTATCGAGATGTTCTCATCTATGCTGAACCCTATCGTCGAGGAATCGACACGCGAGTAGCTGCACTTGGCCTCCCCGGAGCCAGCGTAGTTCTTGTCCAAGGTTCCCGAGCGGAGGTATACGTTTCCGTCATTGTCGTCGAGCACCACGTCGCACCTGTTGATATCCGAGGTATCAGCCGCCGCGATGTCAGCCGTGACGTTGAACGCGTGCTGGCTGGAGTAGTTCTCGGCGGTCAGGTTGTGGATGGACAGGTTGACCGAGGTTATGGTGACCGTCGTGTTGTTGCCCGCGCCGTACTCGAAGCCGTCGTACGGCACCGTCTCGAACGTCACGTTGTCGCCCGCGCTGAAGTTGCCGGACAGCAGCTTGGTACCGCCGTAGCCGGTATCCGTGGAGTTGACGTACCAGTTGTACTCGAACGTGACCGAGTCTCCCTCGATGTCGCTCGAGGTGCCGGCGCTTCCCTGCAGGTTGCTTCCATCTCTCGCCGGGTCGGGCGAGATCGACGGGGTGGTGACGTTCGGCGGCGTGTTCGGGATCGCGTGCGTCTCCTGCTTGGTGTCGTTGGCGTTGTTCTCGTCCTCCGCGAAGACATCCACTATCATTGTCTCGGTCGGCTTCCAGCCGGATACCGAGGAGCTTACCTTGGTGTAGTTACACGCCACCTTCAGGTCGCCTCCGAACGTGTCGTCGAGCGTTCCCGAGTAAGTGTTCTTGTTGCCATCGCTGTCGTCAACCGTTATCTCGCAGGTATCAGTTCCTGTCGGGTCGGTCGCGTTTATGACCGCCGAGACGTTGAAGGCGTGCTCCTTCTGGTAGTTCTGGAAGTGGACATCTAGGACCGTAACGTTGGCCTCCCTGACGGTCAGCGAGTAAGACCTCGTGGTTCCCGTGTCGTAGGGGTCGCTCGGCGTGACGTATACCTTGACCGAGTCATCGACCGACGTGTTGCCGGCGAGCAGCTTCGTGCCGTTGTACTTGAGGTCGTTGCCGTTCAGCGTCCAGTTGTACTTGAAGCTGACCGGGTCGTCCTCCGCATCGCTTACGCTCCTGTTCGAGACGTTCAGGTCATCCCCTGAAAGCGCAGGGTCAGGTGTTATCTCCGGCCTGTCGTGTGTCGGAGCGCGGTTCGGCAGTATGTGGCCGTCTATCTCTCTTCCGGTCTTGCCCGCGTTATCCGTGAAGGTCACGATAGTCCTTATGTTGTCGTTGGGGTCGTATTCGGATATCGAGTCGTTGATGCTGTCGTACTCGCACTTTATCTCGTTGCTTGTACCGTAGCTCTGGATAAGGTCTCCGTAGTAAGTGTTCTCTATCTCTTTATCCTCTTCTTCCACGTCTATCCTGCACGAGGTGATGTCCTGGGCGCCGTCCGGGTCGATGGCGGTCGCCGTGATGTTGAACTCGTGCTTATTCGGATAGTCGCTGAACGTGAGCGTCTGTACCTCCGGGTCGTCTGTTATACAGGTCTTCTGGAAGCCGTTCCAGCCAGACACATAACACGTGGTGTTGGAAGTCGCCCACTGTTCACCGAACTCTCCACTTATGCGGGATTCAGCGTAGAACAGCTTGAAGCCGTTCTGCGGCTTCGTGACGGTTATATTGAACTTCTTCGTCTCGCCCGTCGAGAGGTTGACGTCTGCATCGACGTATTTCCGGGTGTCATAGCCTCCGGAGATATACGTCTCGTTGAGCTGGATGTACGAGGATTCCTGGTTGGTGAAGTTTATGACGACCTGGAGCTTGTCCGAGTTCACTACCGTGTCGACGACCTTGAAGGTGTAGTTCCTGAACTCGGCTATCGCGTCCGAGGCGAGTTCGCCTGGCTGGATGCCTGCCGGCGCCTCTGTGAGGTTGGTTCTCAGTTCGCCGTCGTCACAGTAAACTGTCTGGTCCTTGAACTGGATCGACGCGTTGTCGGAGTAGCACGTGCCTCTTATGTGGCATGCAGGCGCCGGACAGTCACTGGTGTCCGAGATCTCGAGACCGGAGTCCGAGCCGCTCGATGCAGATGACTGGCAGGTCTTTCTTCCGTCGCCGTCCTTGTCGTAACAGTAGTTCGATATACAGTCGGCCTGTTTCTCGCACTGGTATCCGTCCGGCAGGTTA
>JBDGRD010000059.1:0-1230 GCA_042218425.1 Candidatus Nanohaloarchaea archaeon | reverse complement strand
TGGCCTACGAGGCTGTGAGAGGTGTCCTCGGTTCGACGGACCGCGTTGAGGAGCGGTTCGAAAAGGCGCGGGAGCGCACCCTGTTGAATCTGGATGAGGCCCGGCTCCTGTTGCACGATATCGGTGTGGACCGGGTGGCGGAGAACCCGGAGGCCGATATCATGAACGCGTTGTTCGAGGAGGTCGAACACCGGGACAGTCCGTCGCTCTACGAGGTCTACCAGGCTGGGACCCGTGTCATCGACCACTACGGCGATCCCAGTGATGAGGACCACTTCCGTGAAACCGTGCGGGACAACGTCGCCCGCCTCCTCGACGTCGACGGAACTCTTCCAGACTCAGAGGAGCTCGGTGAGTCGGTTGTCGAGAGCCGGATGAACCACTTCGTTGAGGAAGGCGAAGAGGCGGAGCCCTACTTCTCCTCCGAGAGGGAAACCCTGCGAGACCTGGCCGAGAGCCACGGCCTGGCGTAGTCTCCTCAGGCGCCGGCAAATGGGCAGAACCGATCTGTGTTTCTGCCCCAGCCTGTTTCTTTCCTGAATGGTTCTATGTTAGGTAATCAGGATTTGTTTGGTTTCCGGGTTGTCTGTGAGTAGGTTGCTTACCTGGTTGAGGACTTTCCGTACAGGTTTGCCGGTCTGGTCGGTGTAGACGATGCCGGAGTGTTCGAGGTCCTGGTTTTTGGACCAGTGAGAGGAAGTCGTCGTCAAACGTGAGTAGTATCCAGTCGTTCTCCCGAGCTATGCGGAGTTGCTCCCTGTCGGGAACCCCGAGATTGTCTTCCTTGGATGCCGTGTGGATGTCCTAGCCTCGTTCGCGCAGTCCCCTGGCTACCGGCATCCAGACGCTTTCGTCGCAGTAGACCGGCTTCACGCCTCAACGCCGGGTTCTGACGAGTCCGCGCCGTGCTTCTCGCTCCCTCGGAAGTCCTCGATGTGCTCGTAGTAGTAAGCTAGAGCGGTGTGGATGTCGCTGAGTGAGAGGTCTGGGTAGAGCTGTGTTATCTCGTCGGGGTCGCAGTCTCCGCGTTCGTAGGCCTCGGCGATATCGATGACGCGGATGCCGGTCCCTTCCAAGGTAGGAGAGCCCTGGCTGTGTTTCTCGTCTTTGACAACCCTCACAGTGCATGGGGCTCGCTGAATTTTATGAAAGGCTCTTGCCTAATATGGCGAAACAACTATTCAGTACGTGATATGTGCAAATACTGACTGCTGAATACAGAGGATGTAT
>JBDGRD010000058.1:2342-5746 GCA_042218425.1 Candidatus Nanohaloarchaea archaeon | reverse complement strand
TCCTTGTCGTCCTTGTTCTGTGCGCGACCAGCGCGCTCCTTGGTGTTCTCGACGTCCTGGAGCCAGGCCGGGTCTTCTTTGGTCTTGTCCGTAGATACCTCTGAACCGAGCGAACGGAATCCTTCCCAGTACTTCGGCGAAATCGGGATGTCTTCCATCGTGATTCCTTCGGGCAGGTCTTCCTCCGATTCAGGATAGTCTTCCTGGCGCTCGAATCCCTCGACTGTGTCAGGAACAAGGTGGTGCCAGGTGGCGTCCCAGACATCGCGCTCGTCGAACTGCAGGATGGGATGGACGCGCATGTGTTCCGGGTCCTCGCGGGGCGAGAAGAACTCCTCGTCACCTCTTGACTCGTGCTCGTCCCATCTTACGCCGTTGATGACTGCGTCAATCCCGTGGTTCTCGAGCAGCTCGTTCATGGGAACGGTCTTCAGCAGGTGGTTGCCGGCCTCGGTGTCCATCAGCCACGGGACTTCCTCGTAGTCGCCGACGCGTTCAGCTTCTCTCTGGTTCCTCTCGTTCAGCTCTTCAACAGAAACCTTGTCTCCTGGTTGCTCTGCCTTTTCTATCAGGTCGTCGTTTCTCGCGACCATGATGTCAAATCCCCAGTCATCGCTGATCCTCTCCAGGTAGTCCTCTATCTCATCGAAGTGCTGGCCGTGGTCAACGAACATAAACCGTGGCTTGTCGAACCCCTCTTCCTCGCATACCTGTTTTACCAGCCATGCGGTCAGCGTCGAGTCTTTGCCACCGGTGAAACCGATGACAGTGTTCTCGGCGCCGTACTCCTCAAGGGCGCGTTTGACGACATCTTTTCCAGCTTTTATCTTGGCTTTTAATGGTGCGTTTTCGATCTCTTCGCGTGTTACAGGTGCTTCGGGCATGGTATCTTCACGTATGAGTTTTCGGATCTTTTCGAGGTAAACAGGCATCTATATCGATATGTCCTCGATCTCGGTCGAGGTGTATTCTGGTTTTTTATCAGGAACAAGTTTCTCCGGTAGCGTGCCGTCGAGGTCATCGGGAATCGGCTCGTCCAGCAACGCGTAAATCAGGGGCGCGACATCGTAGATCTCCAGCTCTTCCTCCGCGTCCTCGTCGATTCCGGGGCCGAGAGCAAAGAAGACGCCGTTCTCGTCGTGTGTGAACGAGCTCGTCCTGCTGAATATCCTGGAGGCGGGAGCTGTATCCGCGATGAACTCGGGCGTAGTCCGGAACACGATATCCGGGCGGTTTTCCGCACCAGGGTAAAGTTCCTCGCCTCTCCAGACTTTTTCCACGACCGTTTCTCCTCCCCTCTCAAGCTCTGAAAGCTTCTCCTCCAGCCGCGCAAGTATATCATCTTTCCCGTCTTCGTCTACATGGCCGTGCGGCATGTCCTGAGTGTGGACCTTCAATGCACAGTCCCGGCCGAGTCCGAAGTGGTACGGCAGCACGCTCGAGCTCTTCTCGATGGAGGCCAGCGCGTCAGCACCCGGTTCAAGACTCATGCCGGTCTTTGACTGGAAGAAGTCGTGGGCGTACTTCAGGTATCGCTTCAGAGGCGTGTCAAGCAGTGGCTCGGCAAGCCGGTACAGCAGCGACGGCGAGCTCTCCGCCTCGAAAGATGCCAGACCCTCGTTCTCCAGGTACTTCAGGACGTTGAACTTCCTGTCGGCGTGCATGAAGCCGTGGTCTGAAACCACTATCAGCGCCGCGTCTTCCGACTCGGCCCTGTCAAGAACCTTCCCTATGGCTTCTTCGGTCTCCCTGTAGCATTCCAGGACCTGGCTCTCGTTCTCTGCGAAATGCGAGACCTGGTCTGTCATCCGGATGACCGACACGAAAACGTCTGGTGCTTTCTCCATTATGATGTCGGCGATCTCCCGCTCGGTCTCGTAGTTCCCTAGCTCGGCTTTTATCTTGCCGGAGGACGTGGTATAGCCGTGGGAATGCTCCCTCTCCAGGTCGTCAAATTCCTTGCGGAGGTCTTCCGGGTAGAACTCGAAGTCTTCCGGCGAAGGGAAACCTCCCCGCATCCAGCCGTTGACCGGGTAGACCGGGGATGTCCCGGGCACGTAGTGCAGCCCGACTTCCGCGTCGATGCAGTCCCAGAAGAAAAGGCCCTGGAACCGGGAGGAATCGGGGAAGGTCATCTCCCAGGAGTCGAAGTCCGGGTCGTTGAGGTGGTAGGCCTCGAACTTTCCAGGTTTGTACCCGGAGAACATCGACACCCACGCCGGTACCGTAACTGCTGGTACAGTGCTCGGCAGCTCGGTGTAGAACGCTTCTTGCTTCAGTCTTTCCCAGTTCGGCATCTCGTATCTCTCCATCGCCTTCTCCAGGTATCGGGGATCAACCCCGTCGACTCCGAGCACTATCAGGTCCATCGTGGTTCTCTGTTCAATCCCGGTAGTAGTCCAGGATGGCTTTCCCGACGTCTTCCGGGTCGTCTATCTCGTAGTCAAGGTTTTTCGTGAAAAGCACCGCGTCTTCATGGTGGTCTCCCTTGAGCTCGCCAGCGGGCGTTTCCTCGGGCAGCGTCTGGACGCGGCCTTCGCCGAACTCCGCGAAGCCGTGGTCGCTGAGCACTATAAGCGGTTCATCCGAATCGAAGTCGTAGTACTCCAGCAGGTCTCCGAGGACGTCATCCATCTTCTTGTACCATTCAAGCACCAGCTCTTTGTCGTCCCAGTAGAAGTGGGAGACCTTGTCGAGCTGCATGAATACCACGATGAAAAGCTCGGGATCGGTTTCCAGGACTTCGAGCGACTTCTTCCTGAGCTTCTCCATGTCCTCGTCGAGTTCTTCAAGGTCTGAGGTCACACCGTAGCCGACCGGCTCGTACTCCACGTTCCAGTTTATCTGGGGATACACCGAGGGAACCTGGAGCACCTTGGTATCAACTTCGTCGTCCAGCTCCTCCCAGACAAAGGTAGCGTCGATATCCTCCCGTTTCTGGAGTTCGTCGTCGACTATGAAGTCTCTGTGGCCGTGCTCGGCCTGGGATAGCCCGGTGAATATCGAGGTCCAGACCGGTGCGCTCTTCGGCTTTTCGTCGACCGTCAGCGTCTTGTGGTCGCACTCGCGCATCAAACGGTCGAAGTTCGGCAGTTCGTCTCTGTGGGGTTTGATGATGTCCCATGTCGCGGCGTCTACGCCTATAACTTTCATTTTTGGTTCGTCACCTGTAGTATACTTTAGCTCTTCAGACCCCAGCCTATGTTGCTCCAGAGCCTTTCCCACGCATAGTAGAGAAACGTCTTGGCTATCGCTGTCGTACCGCCGATTTTCATCGACGAGCCGAGTTTACCTGTGTAAAGGAAGGCCACCGTGAAGACCGTCAGGGTCGCGAACATCCTGTAGGTTACTGCTTTTGTGATGGTCCGGCGATGCTTCTCGATTTTCACCACCTATTCGACGTA
>JBDGRD010000058.1:0-2242 GCA_042218425.1 Candidatus Nanohaloarchaea archaeon | reverse complement strand
CTCGATGTCTGAAACCTCGGAGACATCCTTCGGCTCGAAGTCGTCGCTGAAGACCTCCCTGATAACCGAACCGTCGCATTCCAGCTCCTGGCCGAGGTAGTGCGCGATGGTCGGCGCGACATCCACGATATCGCGCTTCTCCAGCTCTCCCTCGGAGAAACTCTCGCCCCAGCCACCGACCACCCCGGTCCGGGAGTGGACATGCGTATCGGTCTGGAAAAGAGGTTTCGGGAACAGTGGCGGTCCGACCCCTACATCTTCCGCGGTCTCGAACATGAGGTCGGGCATGTTCTCCGGCTCGTCGTAGATTTCTTCCCGCTTCCAGACGTTGACAACGAAGTCCTCCTGCTCCAGCTTTTCCTTGACCTCGTCGGCGAGCTCCTCCCGGTTCTCGACGAACCCCTTCGACCACCGCGGCGTGTTGATGTTTATATCACCAAAGTTCGCGGTCGACTTGACGTACGAGAACGCCTCGGTGCGTTCGAAGTCGATATCCTCAAGAAAGCTGGATTTCGGCGAGAAGTCGACACCCGTCTGTGACGCCAGCAAATCGTTCGCGAACTTGAAGAACGGTCTCAGGGGCGACTCTATCAGCGGCGCCATCAACCTCTGTACACGGTGTTTCCAGGCGTGTCCTTCCGCGTCTTTCTCTTCTAGGTATCCCTTCTCCTTCAGCCAGGTATTGATGTAGAAGTAGCGGTCGACGTGCGTGAATCCATGGTCCGACACAAGAAGAATATCGTCGTACTCATCCATCCTCTCACCCAGGACCTCGTCGACCTTCCCGTACGCCTCGAGGACCTGCTCGAAGTTCTTGGAACGATGCGCGTTAGTATCGGTCAGCTGGTATATCTCGATCCTGACGTCGCAGTCACGGTCTATCATCGGAAATCCTTTCCTGCGCTTCTCAAAGTTCTTATGGTATCCCTGTCTTCTACCTTCACGCGTGGAGCGCTCGCTGGACTGGACAAAATCCAGGTCTGGAAGCTCATCAACTAGATCAGAGGGATAGACACGCGGGTCCTCCACCATCGGGAAACCCTCGACCATGAAGCCGTTGACAGGCCAGACCGGTGAGGTGCCCGGGACGTTGATGACTCCGAAATCGCCATCGATACGGTCCCAGAGAAGCGTGCCGCGCCAGGTCTCCGAGTTCCGCAGCTCGATTTCATAGTCTTCGTTGAGGCTGGTGTGGTGGACCGTGTCGAACTTGTCCGGCTCGTAGCCAGAGAACATCGACACCCAGGCCGGGATAGTAACAGGAGGGATCGTCGAGTCCATGTCGCCGAAGCAGCCTTCCTCGATGAACCGCTCAGTGTTCGGCATGAGGCCGCGGTCTATAGCCTCGTCTATGTACTTCCTTACAGCACCGTCCATCCCGAATACAATCAGTGTCACGATATAATCTCCCTGGAGTTAACTATATCTCGATTTCCTCTACCGCTTTTTCACCTTTCTCATAGTCGACTTTTTCCAGGCAGCGGAAAAGCAGGTCGGTTATCTTGACGTCGTCGCCTATCTCCGCGTTCGTCGAGTAGAAGGCCTGGTCGCGGTGGCCACCCGCCTCGTCGATCCCGTGGTCGGAGCAGAATACTACAAGCGTGTCATCATTGACGCGTTCAAGTATCTCGCCCGCGAGCTCGTCCATCTTCTGGTACAGCTCGGCGTCTTTCTCATCGTTTCCAGGGTAAAGATGCTGGAACCAGTCCGGGTAATGCAGGTGCTGCATGACAAGAGTGTGAGAGCCGATGTTGTCGAACAGCTGCTGCTTCCTGTACTCGTGCTCTGCCTCCATGTCCCGCAGCACGCGGTCCTTCGAAATCGGCGGCCGCTTCCTGTGCGACTTGGCGACGAAGCTCTTGCCGGCGATGTAAGGGTACTCGCTGTAGCCCGGTATGTCGAGCGCTACAGAGTCCGCGACTTTTTCGAATATAGAGTCGACCTCTAGGAACTCTTTATCCGGGACGAATATGCTGGAATCGAACAGGTAGTAGTGAAGCGCCCGCCTGAGGTGGAGCGCACTTATGCCAAAAGTCTTCAGCACCCGGAGAATCGCGTTGTCCAGCTTCCTGACCTTTTCGCCACGGAAGGTCAGCATGGTGTCGATGCCGTGGACCTCCGGCCTCTCACCGGTTATCATCGACGCCCAGAGCTCGGGGGTTGCCAGGTCGATGTTCTCCAGCTCGAGCTTCCCGAAGTTCTCCAGCACAAGGTTTTCGCAGCCGTGTTCCTGTATCTTCTC
>JBDGRD010000057.1:0-12867 GCA_042218425.1 Candidatus Nanohaloarchaea archaeon | reverse complement strand
CAGAGATGTAAGAGTTGGGGTCGCCTACGGCGTTATGAGGAAGGACTTCATCCACTCACCGCAGCACCCGGGAGACCCTGGAAAGCTTGACTCTCCTGATGACTGGTACAGCGAGGGCTACGGTATAGAGAAGATCGCCTC
Organism: Candidatus Nanohaloarchaea archaeon; assembly: GCA_042218425.1. Lineage (GTDB taxonomy): Archaea > Nanohalarchaeota > Nanosalinia > Nanosalinales > Nanosalinaceae > JBDGRD01. The sequence goes on along the minus strand of JBDGRD010000057.1, from coordinate 12,726 downwards.
ACTCCGCACGTCACTTGTCAACTCGAAGCAGCGTCTAAAAGTCCAGGAAACCGACCGGTTCGTGGACAACACCCGGGAGATAGCCATGGCACGGAAACCGGTCGATATCGAGGTATCGCTCCAGAAAAAACCGGGGAGCCAGATATCTGGCGGCCGGGTCAAACCCGTCTCGGCGTCAGGCGACATCGAAAAGTTCAGGCTCGGCGAGAACCCTTCGGTACAGAAAAAAGTCGAGCGCGCGTTTTACGACACCGACCTCAAGGCCGAGAACGCTGTGAGAGAGCTCTACGGCAAGGGTGTCGACAGCTACAAGCTCCAGCAATCGCTCTCGGCTGGGATGCTCGGGGAGGAGGAGTCCAGGAAACTTGTGCCGACGCGGTGGAGCATAACCGCGACAGACGACATGCTCTCGAAGACGCTGAGGGAGCGTGTAAAGAAGTACCAGCAGCTCGGTCAGATAGAGTACTACAGGAACGAGTACGTCGGCAACGACTTCCACATATTCCTGGTGCCAGGCAGGTGGGAGTACGAACTCATGGAGCTGAAGCGCTCCGGTTCTGTCTGGAATCCCGCATCGAACTACACGAGTTCGGATGCTCAGAGAAGCGGTTCGGGAGAAACGCTTCGCGCGGCTGAGAACACCTACATCGTCCAGAACTACGAGCAGTTCTCGGGGCGCACCGAGTACGCCGAGGAGACCGCAGGAGCTTACTACGCCGCCAGGCTCGGCGCGCTTGAACATCTGGATGCCCGGAACCGCCAGGCCAAGGTACTGATCTTCCGGGAGGTCAAGCCGGAGTACTGGGCGCCGCTCGGAGTCTGGGTGATACGCGAGACGGTCCGGAACGCCTTCAAAGATGCCTCCGAGGCCGAGGAGCTTGATACGTTCAAGCAGGTCCAGTGGAAGGTCGGGAAACAGTTCAGGTTCCTCTACTCCCGGATAAAGCAGGATTCAAGGATGCTGAACGCCAGGCAGACTGAGCTCTCCGATTTCTCGGCCCCGGTTTAATGCGTTCGTATTACAGTTCTGGCAAATCCCTGAGAAGATAATACATAATCCGGTTCTTTTTTAAAAGTCGGTGCCAAATCGTAGTACAGAAACAGGATGGCCACCGTTTCTGTAAGACTATCGGATGCACTGAACGAGGAACTTGACAGGATGGTAGAGGAAGGTCTGTTCAAGGACAAGACAGACGCCTTCCACGAGGCCGTCCGCTTACTCTTACTCCAGTACGACGATTACGAGCTTTAGCTTTATCCTTCCCCCCTCCCCTCCCTTTTTCTTATTTCCTCTTCTTCTCGAATCAGCCGGTCAGGTCGTGGTAGACCAGTATGGCGTAGTGGTACAGGTAGGTCTGGATGGGCACACGGACCCCGATTAACAGACCGAGCCAGACTATTACGCCGGCGCCGAGTATCAGGGCCGCGAGCCAGTTGGCTGCCATCGACAGAATGAACGCTAGGATTCCGAACGGTATCGCCAGGGCCAGGAGTGTTACAAGAAGCCATATAAGGGTGAAAAACCCGGCTGCTATACCAAGGACGAACCGGACGAAAACGTAGAATGCGACCTGTCTCCACTCTTCCTTCAGCTCGGGGTAGAAATCGCGCCAGGCCGCCAGGATTCCGATATCTTTCTCCATCATCTTGAGGAGGACGAAGTTGTTTGTGAGACCCAGGAATATCATAACGGGTAAAAGCAGCAGTACCCACGCCAGCAGGAGCCCTCCGCTCAGGACCGGTGAACTGTTCACCGGTAGAAGAGCGATCACGAGACCGATAACCATCAGGACCATCACACCTGTCCGGAAGAAGAGGTATCTCAGACCGTTCCCGAAGTGCTTCCTGAAGTTCTTCCTTATACGCACCTCTTTATCGAGCAGCGACTGGTAGAACACGAACTCGAAGATGCTGCTGATGACCGCGAAGAAGACGATGAGCGCGAGGAAAACCGCGCCCAGCAGCACCAGGACAGGATCGCCTGGAGCGGTCGTGCTGCCGATGCTGAGGCCGGTGACCGGGATGTCAGGAACCTTGGCCGGCTGGAGAGAGCTCTGGATAGGGGATTCTGTGCCGCCGGTATCGTAGTAGCCTGTGCTTCCTGAATCCATCGAGGAGGGCGTGCCTGGTATGTTGAGGCCCTGGCCTGTGAATACGACTATTATGGCGAGCCTTAGCCACGTCCCCGCATCGAACGGCAGCAGAAGTTCCTTTGTCTCGGAAAGTGCTTCCTCTATCTCCTCGAAAGCATAGAGGCCCATATTGCTGGATTGTCTCGCAGGTTTTTAACCGGTTTGGAGCAATACAAGTTCTTTTATGGTTTGATGTCGCTCCCGAAGACATGGACCTTTTCCCGTTTCCCGAGATCAGAGAGAAGCAGGACGAGCTCCTTGACGCTGCGAGGGAGACGGTCTCGGAGGGACGGAACCTGGTCGCGCACGCACCCACCGGTCTCGGGAAAACTGCAGCTACGTTGACGCCGGCGATAGAGTACGCGAAGGAGAAAAACAAGAAAGTCTTCTTCTTGACGCCGAGGCATTCCCAGCATTCAATCGCGGTCGAGACCATCAAGCAGATGCAGGACAGGCACGACGTCGAGCTGACAGTGGTCGACCTGCTCGGGAAGAAATGGCTGTGCAACGTCGACGGGGTCGAGGAGATGACCTCGCGCGACTTCAAGGATTACTGCCAGACCCTTCGGGACGAGGAAAGGTGCGACTTCTACACCGCGATGTACGACATGGACGAGCACCAGCTGAAGGACGACGCAAAGGACAAGCTGAAGGACATGGAGGGCGAACCGATGCACGCCGAGGATTTCAAGCAGGCGACGCCGACGTTCTGCCCATATTACATGATGATGGAACTCGCCAGGAGGAGCGACCTGATAATCGCGGACTACTTCCACGTCTTCCACCCGGGCGTCCGCGAATCCATCTTCGAGCGGGCGAACTGCGAAATCGAGGACACCATAATAATAGTTGACGAGGCCCACAACCTTCCTTCGCGGACCCGCTCCCTGTTTTCCCGGTCGCTTTCGATCCCGCAGATAGAGAACGCCATAACAGAGGCGGAAAAATTCGGTTTCTACGACATCGAGGAGCACCTTGAACAGCTGAGAAACGCGGTCAAGTCCATCGCGGCGGACGAGTTCTCTTCAGGGTCGCACGAGGAGAAGATAGAGAAAAGCGCGCTGAAGGACGCGGTCTCGAACTTCCGGGACTACGGCGAGTTCGTCGTCGACCTTGAAGCCGTCGCCTCAGAGGTCAGGGATGAACGGGAAAAATCTTACTGCGGCGGTATAGCAGAGTTCCTCGACGCCTGGAACGGTGAGGACAACGGGTTCTTCCGCTGCGTCAAGAGGAAGCGCTCCCGCTCAGGGAACCGGTACATACAGCTGAAGTACACCTGCCTCGACCCGCAGGTATCCACTAAGGAGCCGCTCAACGAGTGCCACGCCAGCATCCTGATGTCCGGGACGCTGACGCCGCAGAAGATGTACGTCGACCTTCTCGGGCTGAACCCTGGGGAGACGGATTCTCGGGCGTTCGACTCGCCTTTCCCGGACGAGAACGAGCTCAACCTGATGGTGCCGACGGTGACGACCAAGTACTCGGAGCGCGACGACTCGATGTTTCAGAAGTACGCTTGGTACCTGACCCGGTCTTTTGAGTCGGTGCCGGGCAACTGCGGAGTTTTCTTCCCGAGCTACGCCATGCTGCAAAAAGTCGCGGAACTGATGCGTGAAAGAACGGACAGGAAGCTTTTCATCGAGAGGCAGTCTATGAACAAGGAGGAGAAACAGGAGCTTGTTGACGACTTTGCCTCGAGAAGTGGTGACGGTGACGCCGCCCTCCTCGGAGTCGCAGCCGGTAGCCTGGGCGAGGGAGTCGATTATCCTGGCGAGATACTGAAAGCGGTTTTCGTCGTCGGCCTCCCGCTTCAGCGTCCCGACCTTGAGACGAAGGGGCTCATCAACTTCTACGACTACAAGTTCAACAAGGGCTGGGACTACGGCTACTCGTATCCCGCGATGAACCGCGCCATGCAGGCCGCAGGCAGATGTATACGTTCGAAGGATGACAAGGGCGTGATAGTCTACCTCGATGAGCGGTACGACTGGTCGAACTACCGGAAAGTATTCCCGCCCGGACTATCGCTCACTAAGACAAGAGCTCCCTGGCAGGAGATAGAAGAGTTCTTCAGTAGCTAGCTCTGCGTGTCTTTCAGGTCGAAGAAGTAAAGGTAGTCGACCTCGTTCTTCGTCATCGCCTTATCAGGTTCGAGTACGTCTTCCACGTGCTGGTTGAAGCAGAACCACCTGTCCTTTTCTTCCTCGCTGTAGTCGTGGCCGTTGTCCTCGATGGTCAGTTTGGCGATACGGCTCCGCGTCTCCTCTGGGTCGAAATCCCTGACCGCGTCGGCGAACTTGCTGAGGTTCAATACGTCGCCGTCCTCGACGATTTCGTCCACGTGGTACGGGTTGTCTACGACATCGACCCGCAGGTTTATGGACCAGCCGTGCTCGCCCTCCAGCTGGTACTTGGAGTGGTTGCTGACGGTCTGTCCGGCAGCAGGACCGGCGAAAGTGTGGCCCATCGGGCCCTGGTATGTCAGCTCAACGTCCTCGCCGTAGGCCTCTCCGTAGCTTTCTGCGGCTTCTTCAAGTATGTCGTCGAACGCCCGCAATGCCTCGGTGTTCATCGCCTCCTCCATGACCTCTGTATAACTGGACATACGTTGTCATTTTGCGGTAACAGTTTTAAACTGTCGGGCGCGGTCGAAGCGGTTAAGTATCTCCTGGCAGAAGATTTTCCTATGACAACGGTCATGGCCCAGGGAGTCTTCGACATTCTACACCCGGGCCACCTGCACTACCTCAGGGAATCCGCTGCTCTTGGAGACGAACTGATCGTGGTCATCGCCCGCGACTCCCGCGTATCCGGGAGGAAAGACCTTTACTTCGACGAGGAGGAGCGCCGGGAGCTCGTCGGTTCGCTTGAGATGGTGGACCGCGCGGTTCTTGGAAGCGAGGGAGACATCTACGAGACAGTCGAGAGCATCGATCCTGAGGTTATCACGCTCGGCTATGACCAGGGTCATGACCGCGACCAGGTAAAGGAGATGGCGGAGGAAGCGACCGGACACACGGTCGAGGTTTTGCGGATAGAGGAGCACGGCGATTACTCGTCCTCGGACTACAAATGACTCAGTGTTTAAAGTTTTAGGCCGACCTAAAGTATTATGTCGGACGAAAATATCGAGAAAGAATGGGACAGGTTCGACCACAGGGTCGAGGAGCGAGCCGTCTTCAGGGCGGAGCGCGGGCTTTCCGAGGAAGTAATAAGACAGATATCAGAGGAGAAGGACGAGCCGGAATGGATGACGAAGAAACGACTGGAGGCGTACCGTCACTTCGAGAAGCGCGACATGCCTGACTGGGGCCCCGACCTTTCCGGTCTCGACATCGATTCTATAACGCCTTACCTGAAGGCTGACGATACCAAGAGCGACGACTGGGAGGACGTGCCCGAAGACATCAAGGAGACCTTCGACAGGCTCGGGATTCCCGAGGCGGAGCGGGAAGCTCTCTCCGGCGTCGGGGCGCAGTTCGAGTCCGAGGTCGTCTACCAGAACATGAAGGAGGAATGGGAGCAGAAAGGCGTCATCTTCATGGACATGGACCGGGCGGTGCAGGAGCACGAAGACCTGGTGCGTGAGCACTTCATGAACCGGTGCGTACCCCCACAGGACAACAAGTTCGCCGCTCTACATGGCGCCGTATGGTCGGGGGGTTCGTTCGTCTACGTTCCCGAGGGTGTCGAAGTCGAGATACCTGTCCAGGCGTACTTCAGGATGAACTCCCGTGGCATGGGCCAGTTCGAGCACACACTGATAATAGCAGAAGAGAACTCGCAGGTCCACTACATCGAGGGCTGCTCAGCACCCCAGTACACCCAGAACAACCTTCACGCCGGCTGTGTCGAAGTGTTCGTCGGAGGGGGAGCGCATGTCCAGTACTCGACCGTCCAGAACTGGTCGAAGAACACGTACAACCTGAACACGAAGCGCGCGAAAGTGGCGAGAAACGGGACGATGGAATGGGTCTCGGGCTCCATGGGCTCGAAAGTCACGATGCTCTACCCCTCCTCACACCTCAACGGAGAGGGCGCGAAGGCGTCGCACATATCCATCGCGTACGCTGGGGAGGGCCAGAACATAGACACAGGGGCGAAAGTCGTCCACAACGCGCCGGACACGTCAAGCACCATCGAGTCCAAGTCGATCTCCCAGAACGGCGGCCGCACCAACTATCGCGGACTTGTACGGGTTTCAGAGGGCGCAGAGAACTCGAAGTCAAGCGTGGAGTGCGACGCACTGATGTTCGATGACGAATCCACGAGCGATACGGAGCCGTTCGTCGAAATCAAGGAAGATGACGTCGATATCGCCCACGAGGCGACCGTCGGGAAGCTGAGTGACGAGGCGGTATACTACCTCATGAGCCGCGGAATCGAGGAAGAGGAGGCCATGGAGATGATTGTCCGTGGGTTCATCGAACCTATCGCAAAAGAGCTCCCGCTCGAATACGCGGTCGAATTAAATCGGCTCATACAGCTCGAGATGGAGGGTTCCCTCGGATGAGGAGCAATGCGATGGTATCCGTGGAATCTAGAAAATCTGTGAGATTTTCGCTGGAGGGTAGCCTGGGATGACCGATAATCTGGTGTTCGAGGACGAGTCACAGGAGTTCTCTGGGAAACGCCAGGAATCCCTGGAGCTCGTGGAGGAACTTGATGCTCCAGAGTCCATCAGGACGCCCGGAAGGACGTGGACCCGCTACCCCGACTTCGAGGATATCGAAACCCGGGAAGTAAAGCCGGAGATCAAGACGGAGGGCGAAGCCGAGGTTTACACCGGACAGGAAGCCGTCGAGGAAGCGGGCGAAAAGCTGTTCGATGCGGTAAAGCGGGAAGAAAACCGGCTGACCGCGCTCCACGCCGCGAAGCTGAACTCGCTGGTATACGTCGAGGCCGATGGAGACGCGAAGATAGAGATAAGTTATGACGAGGAAAAACCGGTTTTCTCGCACCTTGTGGTCGAGACTGGTGAAAGCGCGGAGGTCGCGGTTACGGAGACTTTCAGGGGCAACCCGGAGCTGCTGACATCAATCGGAGAGTTCTACGTCGGGAAGAACTCGTCGCTGACGTACGGGGGCATCCAGTCCATCGATGGTGGGTTCAACTACTCCGCTAGGAAAGCGATAGTCCGCCGGGACGGCGAGATGAACTGGCTGAACTCTGTCTTCGGGTCGGAAAAAGCGCGTAACCGGCTGGAGACAGTTCTGAAGGGCGATAACTCTTCGACCGGGAAAATCGGTGCGTGGTACGGAACCGGCGAGCAGCACCACGACCTGTCTTTCAAGGTCCGCCATATCGGCGAGAACACCACATGCGACATGAAGTCCCGCGCCGTCATAGACGACTCGGCTCGTTCGGTGTACGAGGGTCTCCAGAGCGTGGAGGAATCGGCACCGGACACATCGTCCTTCCAGCGTGAGAACGCGCTCATACTGTCGGACAGGGCCGAGGTCGACGCCTCGCCAAAACTCATGATAGAGAACAACGACGTCGAGGCGTCCCACGCCGCGACCGCCGGCCAGCTGCCCGACGAGGAGCTGCACTACATGAAGTCCCGGGGACTGACAGAGGAGGACGCCCGCCGGCTGATAGTGAAGGGTTTCTTCGAGCCTATCATGGGAGAGATAAAACTACCGGAGCTCAAGGAAAGGGTCAGGGAGGAAGTCCTGGCCAAGCTTGAAGGGTGATAGGATGGGTCTCGACGCCTCCCGACTCAGGAAAGACTTCCCGGCGCTCCAGCAGGAAGTCAACGGTTCCCCGCTAGTGTACCTTGACAACGCCGCCACCGCGCAGAAACCGCAGGCAGTGATAGACAGGATTTCACGCTTCTACGAAGAAGAGAATGCCAACGTCGGCAGAAGCCTCCACGAACTCGGACGCCGCGCGACAGAAGCATTCGAAGACGCGAGAAGGACGGTCCAGAGGTTTATCAACGCCTCAAGCAGCGACGAGGTAGTCTTCACGCGCAACACGACCGAGGCGATGAACGCCGTGGCGTCTTCGCTTGAAATCGACGGCAAGATAGTAGTGCCGGAGATGGCCCACCACAGCAACCAGCTGCCGTGGAGGAGGAAGGCGGAGCGAGAAGACCTTGAAATCGATTACATACCGACCACGGAGGAATACGAGCTGGACATGGAGGCCGCCCGCAAGATCATAGACGGCGACACCGCGGTGGTATCTGTCTCCCATGTATCAAACGTGTTCGGCTGCGTCAACCCCGTAAAGGAGCTCGCCGGGCTGGCGCACGAAAATGATGCCTACCTGGTCGTGGACGCCGCCCAGTCAGTCCCGCGCATGCCGGTCGATGTCCAGGAACTCGATGTGGATTTCCTCGCGTTCTCGGGCCACAAGATGCTCGGACCGACAGGTTCCGGGGTGCTGTACGCGAGGAAACCGCTTCTGGAAGATATGGAGCCCTACCAGGTCGGCGGTGGCATGATACGGTCTGTCAAACGCGACACGGTCGGATGGGCGGAGCCCCCGGAAAAGTTCCAGGCCGGGACACCGGACATCGCATCCGCTGTCGGACTAGCCGCGGCTATAGAATATATCGAAGAAATCGGCCGCAAAGAGATACACGAACACGAGCAGGAGCTGGTCGAAAAGATGGTCGCCGGGCTCCGTGAAATAGACGGAGTTGAGCTTTACACGCCGGAGGACGCGGTGCTGGTGTCTTTCACGATGGAGGGTGCGCATCCTCACGACATCTCGGAGATACTGGACCGGGAAGGCGTCGCCATAAGGGCGGGACATCACTGTGCCCAGCCACAGATGGAATCGCTCGGAATCTCGGGGACGGCGAGAGCCTCTCCCTACCTGTACAACACAGGAGAAGATGTCGATAGATTCTTGGAAGCTGTCGAGAAGGTAAAGGAGGTGTTTTCCTGATGTACAGGGACGAGATACTTGGCCACTACAAAAACCCACGGAACATCGGCGAACTTGAAACCGGTATCGATGCGGAGGCGGAGAACCCGAGCTGCGGCGACAGGACTCACGTCTATCTCGAAGTCGAGGACGGGAAGATAGCCGGGATGAGACACGAGACCGACGGATGCGCCATCTCCACCGCCGCGACATCTATACTTTCAAGAGAGATAGCCGGTATGGAAGTCAACGAGGTCCTGGAGCTTGACCGGGACTGGATGGTCGAAACCCTCGGAGTCGAGGTATCCCCGATGAGGATGAAATGCGCCATACTAGGATTGAAAACCGTACAGGAAGCGCTGGAGAAGGAGGTATAAACTGTACTATGAGTCTCAAGATCGAGGACGTCGAAGTATCTATCGAAGGAGATAAAATCGTGAAAGGAGTCTCGCTCGAGGTTGAGAAAGGCGAGATACACGCCTTGATGGGGCCGAACGGCTCCGGGAAGTCGACGCTTGCCCACGCACTCATGGGCAACCCGCAGTACGAGGTCGACGCAGGGAGAATCGTCATCGACGGAGAGGACGTGACAGATGAAGAAGCGGATGAACGCGCCCGCGAAGGTCTTTTCCTTGGCTTCCAGTATCCCAGCGAGATATCGGGTATCACAGTCGCCGAGTTCATGAAGGAGGCTCTCAACGCCCGCCGCGGTGAAGACGCAGAGCCAGTTTCCACGTCAGAGTTCCGCGAGCTGCTGACCGAGAAACTGGAGCTGCTGGACATGGAAGACGAGTTCGCCCGACGGTACCTGAACGACGGTTTCTCCGGCGGCGAGAAGAAGAGGACAGAGATACTCCAGATGTCTGTCCTTGAGCCGAAGTACGCGGTGCTCGACGAGATAGACTCCGGGCTGGACATCGACGCTCTGAAGGTGGTTTCCGAAGGCATCAACACGATAACGCGGGAGCAGGAGATCGGTTTGCTGATGATAACCCACTACCAGCGCATACTTGACTACGTCAAACCCGACCGCGTACACGTGATGGTCGACGGCCGCATCGTCGAATCCGGCGGCCCCGAACTCGCCCAAAAACTCGAGGAAGAAGGGTACGACTGGGCGAAGGAGCAGTGAACCGGTTCCTGGCTGTCTAGAACCCTATCTTTTCTCTCAGGGTTCCGAGGAAGCCGGGTTCTTCCACACGGCTGATATCCTGGCTGCCGCACGGACACTGTTCAGGTTCCTGCGGCGCCTCGACCGTGTTTCCGCACTGGTTGCATTCCCATTCAGGCATTTTTCCACCTTTTCAAGTCTTGATAAGGTGTTCGCTGAATAAAAACTTTCCTAGTGGAATTACCGGAAACATCTCCGCTTCTTTATAAACCGAGCACCGCCCATCTTGGGATGCGAGGCCGATACCAATGGAACAAATAGAATTCCGGTGCTTGAACTGCGGCAACCGCGTTGAAAAAGACCTGCTGCCAGGAAAACACACCATACTTGGCTCGATACCAGTCGTCAACAAGGAAGCGGACTGCTGTCCGGAACCAGAGTACGAGGACAACAGGGGCTACCACCGTGCCAGGATGGAGAGATCCTTCAGGCAGTTCATACCGCGGTTAGCCTGACCCTTCTTTTTTCTTTAATTTCAGGAAAAGATGCTCTTTCTCGTACGGCTCCAGCTCTGTCTCACCGACTATCTCGAATCTTTCTCTCAGCTTCTGCCTCACCTCGTCGAATATGTCTTCCGCATCCCTTGCACTGGAGATGGACCGGGCCTTCACCGACAGCAGTCCGACACCGTCGTCCGCCATGAAGCGTTCGGCGTTCTTCGCGAATATCTCGGCCTGGTCCTGCTGGGAGATATCCTGGAACACGACATCGACCTCGTCCATGTACTCGTCGTACTCCTCAGGTTTCCGGGCATCCGCGAGCAGTGGTGCGATATTCTCCCGTTTCTCTGAAAGCGAGACCAGGTCACGGGCGACTGTATCCGAATACTCGACAGCGTATATGAACCCGCTGTCAACTATGTCGGAGAAATGCGATACCGTCGTGCCGGATGCAGCCCCGAGGTAGAGTATCTCGTCCGTTTTACCGATTTCAAGGTCGACACCGTTCAGTACCGCGGCCGCGGCCTTCGAACGGTTCGGGTTCCACGTCCGGAACTCGTCGCCCTCTTTATCCAAAAGTTTCTCGCCGTACACGTCCTCGCTCGGCACGGCGTTGACGGTGTACAGACGGTTTCCTTCCCGGTAGATACCGGGCTGTATCTCTTCCATGGTTCAGTTCTCCCGGCAGAAGTTTTTAGGTCTACTGTCTAGTCCCGGAGCTCCTCGTACTTTTCCTGGGCTTCCTGTCTCAGCTCCTCGCCTTTTTCCTTGTCGCCGTACTGGTCGAGCCTTGCAGCCATCGCCGTCTTGTTCGCCAGGAACCGGGCCATCTTGCCGCGTTCGGTGTCCGGGAGCGGCGAAACAAACGGATGCTGGAAAAGCACGCCGTGCTTCGGTGCCTCACCCTCTCCATGCAGGTGCCTGAAGAGCGCTTTCTCGGCGCCCAGCATCTGGATGGTCGAGGCCGGGCTTTTCGCAAGGTCTTCAAGACCGCCGGCGAGAGCAATCAGCCGGGTTGCGAGCACGGGACCGAGGAGCACTGAAAGGTTCGGCATCAGTTCCTTGGCGTTCCTCTCGATGTAGTCCTCCAGGTCTTCTCTCAGGCTCTGTCTCTCCCGGAGGTGTTCCGCCGCTTTCTCGAGCAGTTCGGCGTCCTCTTCCTCGAGTTCGGCGCCGGTCGATTCCGCGGCCATTGATTCAAATGCTTCCAGCTCGTCGCGCCTTACACCGTCTTCAAGTACCTTGAGAAAGTCTTCGTCCTCTGTTATCTCGTCCTCAAGCTCCGGGAAATGCAGCGAGTACCAGTCCCTGAAGTGCTGCATCTCGCCCTGCTCCTGCTGTAAAACGTCCAGGAACTTCGCCGCCTTCACAAGGAAGCGGTCTCTGTCCGCAGATTCTTTGAGTTGCTCTCGGGTCTTCTCTATAGCTTTTTCTCTTATGTCTTCTCGGTCCATCTTACTCTACCTGGAGTCCCAGCATACGCATTTTGAGCCGGACTTCTTTCGGATCTCTTTCAAGTTCTTCTGAGATGCCTTCCGGGTCCATGTTGAGATGGTTCTGGACCATGAAACGCTCCTCCCACCGCGAGAAACCGTTCCACTCGTCGACCTCTCTCAGGTCTTCCTGGAGGTCAGAGTCACGTTCAAGGAACTCCTTCATGTCGTCGTTATCCATCTTCTTCCGGTTGTTGACAAGGTGCTCTATCTCCTGCGGGTCCCACGGCATCGGTATCTCGTCGGTGGACTCCTTCTCCGCTTTCTCATCCATCCTGTTCCGTTTCTCCTTCATCTCGGGCTTGGCCCTGTCACCGCTTCCGGCGTCGGAAAGCTCCTCGTTAAGAAGCTCTTTCGCCTTGTCAACAAGGTAGTCCTCGTATTCTTCGTCCTTCATAATCACCTACTTGCCCGCCAAGCTTCAAAACCTTTTCATCCACCACGGCGAGCTATTTAAGAAAATAACATAACCAACTCAACATATCCCGAAAGCCGTTCACGTGAACGGCTTATTGCGTCCTCAGAGCGTAACCTGAGGCGGCGTTGGTCCAGTGGCTAAGACTCCGGCCTTCCAAGCCGGCGACCCGGGTTCAAATCCCGGACGCCGCATC
>JBDGRD010000056.1:0-2762 GCA_042218425.1 Candidatus Nanohaloarchaea archaeon | reverse complement strand
GCGCCCGCGGACAGGATCAAAGGCTTCAACGAACAGGAAGAGTTCGTGACCGTCGACATAGAAGGCGAGAACATCAAGCTAGAGCCGGGGGAAAACCTGGAGGCCATTGCCTCAGGATACTACGACAGGGCAAAGGAAAGCGAGGACAAGATCGAGAGAGCAAAGGAGGCCAGAAAAGAGACAGAGAAACAGCTGGAGGAACTGGAAGAAGAGGAAGTTGAGATAGAGCAGGATATAGAAGACAAGTCCGGGAAACGGTCGAAGAAGTGGTTCGAGAAGTACAGGTGGTTCTACACGTCCGAGGATCAACTGGTATGCATCGGAAGGGATTCACAGACCAACGAGATGCTGGTGAAACAGCACATGGACGACGGCGACCTTTACTTCCACGCGGACTTCGACGGAGCACCGAGCGTTGTACTCAAGGACGGAAAGGAGGCAGGAGAGGAATCCATGAATCAGGCGGCCAAAGCCGCGGTAACGTTCTCTAAGACCTGGAAGGCAGGAATAGGAGCAGACTCGGTCTACTACGTCGACCCCGATCAGGTTACCAAGAACCCGGAAAGCGGCGAGTATCTTCCAAAGGGCGCGTTTGTGATACGCGGCGACCGGGAATACATGAGAAACGTAAAGGTCGATGCCGCGATCGGCCCATACAAACTTGATGGTGAGCTGGTGCCTGTGTGCGGGCCAGAGGAGGCCGTCAGGGAGCACTGCGATACTCTCATTGAACTCGAGCCAGGAAGGACCAAGAAGTCGGCGGTCGCCAAGGAGATCAACCGGTCGCTGGCTGACGCAGGGAAGGAGGTCGACCTGGACTACATCATAAGGGCGCTTCCTCCCGGAAAGTCGGAGGTGGTCTGATGGAGCTGTACGAACACGTTTTTCTTTCATCTCTTGTCGCGCCTCTTGTAGCAGCCGCCACGGTTGGAACATCATCGCCCTATCTATTCATTCTATCGTTCCTGCTAGCCGTGGCAGCCGGCACCTTGATGGATGCGGACCACTTCCTGGTGATGAGGTGGGAAGCAGGCGACTGGAGAGATATCAAGAAATTAGTGAAAGAGCCATTAAGCGTCGCGCTGGACTTCAGGGAGCTTACAGTCTTCTCGCCCCGCAAGAAGTATGCCACGCACGTCGTGACCGGAGGAATATTCATCGCCGCCACATTGATCATGATACCGCGGTTCTACCCCCTTGTGGCGGCGATGGTGGCTTTCCACTTCGGGTGCGACCTATACGCCAGCCTCCAGAAGCAGGAGTGGCCTTTCGGCGGCGCCGATCCTAGGACAGAGAGGAACCGGATTCTCTAGAGAGAACCGATCCGGTTTAAAGAGTGCCGCGAGAACCTTACGATAGCCGGGGTAGCCAAGTCAGGCCAAAGGCGACGGACTCAAGACACCGGCTTCCTCCGGAAGACGGTTTGAGAAGCGAGAATCTTCGAGCTTCGATATCCGTTCCCGCAGGGGTTCCGGAGTTCGAATCTCCGCCCCGGCACCTACTCGTTTAAAAATATTCCTGAAGGATATGAAAATACCGCCAGTGGCCCCAGAGCCGCGAGGTGTAAACTATGGATAAGAAGGCAGACCCAACCAACCCGGTACTACTCGAGACGATCGACACACTGGAGCAGAGCGACGCTCCGGTGTACAGGTCGGTCGCGGAACATCTTGGAAAAGTCAACAGAAAGCGCCCGGAGGTCAACCTCAGCGACGTCGAACGCGTGGCGGAGGACGGCGAAACGATTGTCGTCCCCGGAAAAGTCCTTGGAGCAGGATATCTTACCAAGAACGTGGACGTCGCGGCGTTCAAGGCGTCAAGAGGTGCTAAAGAGCAGATCAGGGAGAACGGAGAGTTCATGTTCATCCAGGATCTGGTCGAAGAAAACCCCGACGGAGAAGGCGTGAGGATCGTGAAATAAAATGAGCTCCGAGAAAGTCATAGACGCGGAAGACAAGATCCTGGGTCGCCTCGCGACGAGGATAGCAAGAGAGGCAAAGAAAGGTAATGAGGTCCGTGTAATCAACTCCGAGAAGGCCGTGATATCCGGCGACGAGGAGGAGATAAAGTCCGACTACAGGCAGAAGCATGAGAGAGGAACTAGACACGACGGACCCTACTACCCGAAGGCTCCCGACCGGATTCTGAAGAGAACCGTGAGAAACATGCTTCCCTACAAGTCCAGCGACGGCAGGGAGATGTTTGAGAAAGTGAAGACCTACCTGGGTCACCCTCACGACCTGAAGGACGTAGAAGAAGTAGATGTGAAGGAAGGCTCTGACCTGAAGCACCGGAACTTTGTAAAGCTTGGCGAAGTATCCAGAAGCATCGGATGGACTCCAAGAGGTGACGGCCAGTGAGCACTCACGCAAAAGGCAAGAGAAAGACAGCCAAGGCGAGAGCAACCGTGGACGGAGGGGACGGTACGATAAGAATCAACTCCCGGCCTCTCCATGTCTTCGACGAGATGTTCAGGAACAGGCTCAGGGAGCCGCTCACGATCGCTGGCGAAGTGGTGGAAGAGCTCGATATAACAGTCAACACGGAAGGAGGCGGAAAACAGGGACAGGCAGAGGCAGCCAGGATGGCTGTCGCGAGAGCCCTGGTAGATCATACAGAGGACGAAGACCTCCGGAGAGAGTTCCTGGACTACGACAGGAACATGCTCGTCGAGGACCCGAGGAGAACGGAGACGCGCAAACCCTCTCAGTCGAGCAAGGGCGCTCGGCACAAACAGCAGAAGTCCTACCGCTGAGGTGCTG
>JBDGRD010000055.1:0-4516 GCA_042218425.1 Candidatus Nanohaloarchaea archaeon | reverse complement strand
CTGAAGAACACACTGGAATCCAAGTTCACGGTCGAGAACATAGAGGCAAGCTTCAATACCTCCGGGGACGTGTCGACAACCATCGACAAGACCGGCATCCACAGGGTGAACATCACCATAACCAACCAGGTCAACTCTGGCAAGACGCTCTCTGTCGATATCGGCGACAGTATCAAGAACATAACAGAGGTCGACGAGGACAACAGCGTCGGACTCTCGGCCGGGGAGACACGCGAAGTGCCGATAGACCTCAACATAACGTACGTACAGGACTACTCCGGAGAGATAACCTTCAACGACCCCGACATCGAGTTCTCGGAGACGATAGACCTCGAAGTGAACTCGCCGACATGCGTGCTGAGAAACGACTTCCTGTGCATCCAGGGCACCGACAGCTGGCTAAACCTGACAGCCGACGAGCGCGGATACACTACGAAGACCATCACCCTGATGTTCCTCGGTAACAAGACCGGCTCGGTTGATATAGATACATCGATAACCGGCGCAGTCTCGGACTACCTGACTGTCAAAAATACTTCGTTCACGCTGTACGACTCGAGAAGCATAGAGCTGAACTACTCGGTCCAGGAACCCGGCAATTATTCTGGAGAAGTCGAGTTCACTGGAGGAGGGAAGACCCTGTCCTTCAAGACGAACCTTGAGGCGACAGTCGAGGCACGGGAAACCGGCCTGAACGTCCCAAGCTCGCTTGACCTGGGCTACGTCCCCCGTAGCGAGACCATGCAGAAGACAGTGGAGATAACCAACTCCGGCACAGTGGCCATCAACGGCATCTCCGCGTCCTCTGAGGACTACACGGTTTCGATGCCCGAGACCGACCTCGCCGAGGGAGAGACCAAGCAGGTCGACCTTACTTTCGACGGTGTAGAAAGCGAATCTGGTACCGTCACTCTCGAGGGAACTTCCTCACAGGGCAACGTATCCGGCCAGATAAGCGTGACCGCGTCACCGGTCGACAACTACGCGGAAAAGACCAGCGAACTGGAGCAGAGAGTCATAGACTTGAGTTCGCAGGTGAAGTCCTCGTCGCTACAGACACAGCTGCAGAACGTCGAAACCATGATACCGGAGATAGAAACCGCCTACCAGCAGGGCAACTACCAGGAAGCCAAGCGGAAGTTCGAGGAAGCCCAGAGTACGCTTGACTCGATAGAGACCCAGGTACAGTCATCGCAGACAAACACCGGCACACAGACAGGTTCCGGCACTGACAACACCGGCACACAGACAGGTTCCGGCACTGACAACACGGGCCAGACACAGCAGGGCGGCGGAGGCGGCGCCATAATAGCGCTTATCGCAAGCCTCGTCGTCATACTGCTCATAGGGTTCGTGGCCTACACAAGCATAATACCTGAAGAGGGCGACCCGCTCTACAACGTACTGGGGAAGTAAAAGATGCCTCTATTTGACCCGCAGATAAACACTCTTGTCCTCCTGCTTCTCATAGTCGGAGCTTTCATAATCGCGTTCAAGATAATGGAGATGGTCTTCCAGACCATACTTGTCTCGGTGCTATCATCCGGGTTCTACCTGGCGATGGTTTACTTCTTCAACTACCCGCTCCGGCTAGACCTCGTGCTGCTGTTCGCGTTCCTCGGCGCGACGTTCTACATGGGCTACAGCTTCCTGGCCTCGGCATACTGGCTTGGCTCCAAGGCAGTCAAGATACCCTACCACGTACTGAAAGCCGCCTTGACCCCGCTCTTCTCCGCGGCGGTCTACCTGAGGAAGAAGTACCGGCTGAGAAAGATACGGTCGGGCGAGGGAAAGTACGACGAGGACGAAGACACCGACAGGGATGTCAAGGAAGTCGTCCTCGACAAGGTCAGGGACAGGGACTGAGCGGATGCGCGAGGTTTTATATCCGAGCCGGACCCAGACTACTGTATGCTGGACGGCAAGGTCCTGACCGCGGTCTTCGCATCCCTGGCGGCTATAGCAGCAGCCATGAACGGCGGCGGACTCGATCCGGGCCAGGTCAAATCCAGCACAATCAGTGCGCCAGGGGACAACACGTTCAACCAGTTGATGCCGGACTCTCTCCGGTCCCTGGGAGACTTCTTCAATAACCCTGAACCCGAGAACGAGGTCTTCGCATCTCTCGAAGTGGCGGACATCGATGACGCCAAGCTACAGGTGAAGGCAGACTGGCTGGAGCCGAGGAACATGACCAGTTACAGGCTCGGCGTCAAGAACGTGAAATCGGATGAGGACATACGGTTCTACGGTTTCAAAGGTACTGTAGAGCCAGGTGACGTGACAGGCATAAAGGGCAGGAGCAACGGAATCGTATCTTCGGGGATCAACATATCCGGCTCGATGAATATAGAAGAGGACGTCGACACCAGTCTTGTGGCGCTGCGGGGCGTTGAAAGGTCCAGTATAAAGCTCGACGACATCTCCGGCAGTATAAAGTCGAACTCCACCACCACCCGGATAAAAGACGCCTCGACCAAGCTTGACATCAATTCTTTCTCGGGCAGGATGATTATCTACCCCGACAACGAGACCATAATCCTTGACGGGAAGGTCGACAGGCTTGAAGCAGGGCCGGTAAGCTTCGGCGGAAGGTAGCGGTAAAAACCTCGGTGGATAAAAAACTGGTATGAAAGCCGTAGTCGTGGTCGAACCCGAGATACCTGAGAACACGGGTTTCATCGCGAGGCTGGCCGCCAACTTTGACTTCCAGCTCAGGCTTGTCAACCCGGATTTCAACCTCTCGGAGGCCAGGAGCACCGCCTCCGGCGCACAGCAAAGGCTACGCGAGGCCGAGATATACTCCTCTGTCGAGGAAGCTATCGACGGTCTTGACTACGTGGTCGGCACCAAACCGGGACGCGGGATAGCACTGGAAGATTTCGAGCCACGGTCGGATACTTCTATCATGATAGGCCGCGAAAGCTCGGGGCTGACGAACAAGGAACTCGACATGTGCGACGCCACCGTCCACATACAGACCTCGGGCTACGAGTCGCTCAACCAGAGCCACGCCGCCGCCATCTTCATGCACCGCCTCTCCGGCGGCGGAACAGAAGGCGCCTCCTCTGGACAGAAACAGAAGCTCGAAGACATGCTGGGCGACAGCGTTCTCAGGGATGTGCTGCTCCGCGCCAACCCGTCGGAGGAAGAGCTCAACCGGGTCATAGGCGAACTCCGCGAAAGAAAGGACTGACGCCAGGCATCCGCGGTCAGGATTAAAAAGATTCAGCTGTATCGAATCCATATGGTCTTACCCGGTCTTTTCCCCACTGGCGGAGAAAACAATATCTTCATGATAATCCAAACTGTCATATCACTGCTTTTCTTCGGGCTGATATTCTTCTTCCCGAGGATTATGGTGTGGCAGACCGACCGTAAACTGAGGTACGCGCTGACGGACCTGGAGGCGCACAAAAACGACGCCGAGACCATGTTCCTGTCGAAGCTTTCCGACTCCTTCGGACCGGGATTCGAGAAAAAGTTCCGGACCATGAAGGACTTCAAGTTCTCCGCACCGACCGGCATCGACCCCGCCGGCCTTGTAAAGAAGCTGGAGCACGTGCTTGACAACTCTGAGAACAAGTTCGAGAGATTCATCCGCCAGAACGCGGATACGGAAGACGAGGAAGAACTCGCCGACCTGAACATGGCTTTCAAGGGCGTGATGGGTACGCACCAGATATACAAGGTGCTGAGACATTTCCGCCAGCTTATAGTAAAGACCAAGAACTTCCAGCTCATCGGGCTCATCCAGATGATGCTGCCGATCTACAAGGAGCTCGCCGAATCACAGAAAGAGGCGACCCGCGCATTCATCGACCAGGCGCCGATAGGAGACGCTATCGGACCGCTCGTCGCGGCCAAGCTGATAGAGGAGGAACCGGAGGAGATATCGGAGGACATCGTCCACGCCGAACGAGAGTTCGACGACAAGACGGTGCACGTCCTCAAGTCCGACGGTCCCGGCGCCCGGCTAGGGAAGTACGGTGACGCCATAGACACGCTCGCATCCGAAAACGACCTGGACGCGATAATAACTGTCGACGCCGGCGCGAAGTTCGAGGGCGAGGAAACTGGCTCCATCAGCGAAGGAGTCGGAGTCATGATGGGCGGACCCGGAGTCGAGAAATCCAAGATAGAGGAAGCCGCGACCGAACACGGTGTTCCGCTCGAGGGCGTTATAATCAAGCAGAGCCCGCCTGAAGCCTCGAAGCCGATGAAACGCGAGATATACGACGCGTACGAGGAGGCGGTCGAAAAGGCGAAAGAGCTCGCGATGGAGCACGACGGAGACGTCGCAGTGGTCGGCGTCGGCAACACCTGCGGAGTCGCGAACACTAGAGAAGAGGTCGCAGGAGTCCACAACCGCCTGAGAAAGTACTGGGAGGAATACGAGGAACAGGAAGAGGAAGACGTCTCATACATGGGACTGATGGGAGCAATGCCGGGCGGTGACCAGTCCAGCCTGGAAGACGCAGCGAACTCCCTGCTCTGGAGGCTCCCCCGGTTCTAA
>JBDGRD010000054.1:0-5397 GCA_042218425.1 Candidatus Nanohaloarchaea archaeon | reverse complement strand
TACCAAGGACGTGCTCTGGCCAGCTGAGCTAGCGGGGCGTGCAAGGTATTTTCGGATGGTAAAGTTCTTTAAACAAATTGATGCCGGGCGCCGGTTATCGGAGGATGTTGTATTCGAGGTCTCTGGGGTGTTCGGTGACCAGTTCGGCGCCGTCTTCCGTTATGAGTACGGTGTCGGAGTGGCGGTATCCGGCGTTTTCTGTGTAGATGCCGGGTTCGAGCGTGTAGACCTGGCCGGGTTTCATCTCCTGTTTTGAGCCGCGGTCGATGAACGGTGGTTCGTGGCCGTCCATCCCGATGCTGTGGCCGACGTGGTGCTGGAGGTAGTCGAGGATTCCCTGCTCCTGGTAGTAGCTGTATACTTCTTCCGCGACCTGTTTCAGCGGTACTCCCGGTCCACATGCCTCGATTGCGGTGTCCTGGGCCTCGACCATCTGCCGGAACCGCTGTTTCTGGCGGTCGCTGGCTTGTTTCACGAACATCGTTCTTTCAAGTTCGGAGAAGTAGCCGTCGACATTTGCTGCCGCGCCGGAGATGAGTGTGTCTCCTGTCTGTATTTTCTGACTGGAGTTGTGGGCGTGTGGAAGTCTTGTTTTCTCGCCGCTGATTATGCCGGCCATGACCGGTCCATCGAACCTTGTTCTCTCGGCGTATTCTTCTCCGTGGTCCTCCACCATCTCTCTTGAAGCCTTCATCGAGGCTTCCTGGGATACGGTCATGGCGTACCTCCCTGGCTCCACCAGTTCCTCCATTATCTCGTGGCCGCGTTTACCCCATTTCGCGGATTCCTGTATCAGTGCGATTTCGGCGTCGCTTTTCTGTTTTCTCCACTCGGAGACGAAGTCCTGGGTCTCGAGCTGCTTGAACTCAGTCAGGTCGGGTCCGGAGTATCCCATCGTTCCGGGCGCGCCCTCGGAGTCGGCGAGCACTTCTTCTGCTCCCAGCTCCTCTATCATCTGGGAGGCGGTCTTCATGGGTTGGCCCTGGGGATAGTCAAAGTAGCTGTGGACATTATCTATGAACTTGTTCCGGGAAACGCGTTCGACTTCGAGTCTTGGTACAGTTATGTGTACTTCTTCCTGGTCGAGCGCGAGTATCACCGGTCTCTCGGTCTGGACGTGGTTGAAGCCTGTTACGTACTCTATGCTACTGGAATCGAAAAGCACTACTGCTTCCTGACCGGTTTCTGCTAGAAGTTCCCGTGCTCTAGAAAGTCTTTGCTTGAACTCTTCAGCGGGCAGCTGTTTCAGGTACTCGGAGCTCATCCCGGCTATCTAGCCTGCGAACTGCTCGTTCTTCGCCCTGAGGTGGTTGTAGCCGCATTTCCTGCAGGATGTTTTCTCCGGGTTGTCGGTCCTGTTCCGGGCGTTGCATCTCCTGCAGATGTAGACGTTCTTGAAGACGCGTTCGTCGGCTTCGTCGAATCTCTGTGCCATTTTAATTACCTCTGTCCTTTTTCCCGGACCCTAGATTTATATAATCTACAAAAGTGTGGTGTCCGCATCAAGTGGTATGGAGCCTTTGACCGCTGTAGTGCTGGGCGCGCTCCAGGGCGTGTTCGAGTGGTTGCCAGTGTCGAGCGAGGCGGTTATCTCGCTTTTTATGACCCAGGTTCTCGGGTCTCAGACGGTCGAATCGGTTAACACGGCTATATACCTTCACTCCGGTACTATGCTTGCGGCGCTGGCGTACTTCCGCGACGACTTTTTCCAGGTGCTGAAGGACGTCCCTCGATGCGCGGAAGAGTTCGTCGAGACCAGAGAGGTGCCGTGGAGCTACAGCCTCCTGAACTTCCTGTTCTTCTCGACGCTTGTGTCGGGGGCTGTCGGTGGAGGAATCTACTTCTTCGGTATCGAGCGTCTGCCTTCGGATCCAGCGCTTTTCGCGCTCTTGGTCGGGTTCGCGTTGCTGGCAACAGGCGTTTTCAAGTTGATAGGGGCAGAGTCAGACCGTCTGGCGGAAGAAGCGGGGATGAGGGACAGCGTCTTCGTCGGCCTGCTTCAGGGTCTCGCCATAGTTCCAGGTATAAGCCGGTCAGGCTCCACTGTGTTCGGGCTTTTCTACCGCGATTTTTCCTCGGAGGACGCTTTCAGGCTGTCGTTCCTGATGAGCGTTCCCGCCATCTTCCTGGCGCAGATCGGCATCAACCTTTTCTCCGGTTTCTCGCTGACTCCCGGGCTCTTGCTGGCGACCGGTGTGGCGTTCGTCGTCGGGTACGTCTCCATCGACGCGATACTCGGTATAGCGGAGCGTGTGGAAGTCGCTTACCTGTGCTTCGCGTTCGCAGCGTTAAGCTTTCTCGCGGTCGCTATCTAGAGCCTCTCTTATCGTTTCAAGGTATGCCACGCGGAATTCGTCGCCGGCCTCCTGTATCTCCTCGATGGTGTGGAAGCCGGCTTCGACCGCGTCGCTCGCGGCTTCTGGCTCCCCTGCCGTCTTCTCCCGGTCTATCCTGTATATGATGCCGAGTACGTATCCTCTTCCAGGCTGCTCCATGAAGACGGTATCCATCAGCTCCAGCTCATCCGGGTCGGCGCGCACACCTGTCTCTTCCTCCAGTTCGCGGACCGCAGCTTTCTCCGGTGGCTCGTCGCGCTCTATGAATCCCGCTGGGAGGCTCCACTTCCCTTTCGCAGGTTTGATTCCACGCTTTATGAGAAGTATCTCTCCGTCTCCAACGACCGCGACCCCTGTGACAGGTTTCGGGTTCTGCCAGACTACTTCGCCGCAGCTTTCACAGTACTTCCTGTCCCGCTCTTCGACGTGGCGGTTTACAAGTTCAGAGCCGCATCCCGGGCAGTAGGAAGGCGCTTCCTCCATGTAGAGGTTTTCGGGTCCGGTCTTTAGAAATATACAGGGCTAGATAAACTCGTCCGCCAGGTTCCGGGTCCCGGTCTCCAGCTTGTCCCTGTCCCGGTTGAAGAGCAGCTTCTGGCCGTAGAACATCGCCGCGGTAGCACCCATGTAGACGTGGCCGTCGTAGCCCTCCCTGAAACCGGTGCGTATCGCCCGTGATTTCTCCACCGGTTCGAGCAGGGCGTGGCCCAGGAACTTGGCCTGGTCGAAGACGGTGTCCACCGTGTTGGCGTCTATCTTGAGCTGTTCGTTGTCTATAACGTACAGCTCGTCGTTCTCACGGTCCACCAGTATGTCGTCATAGTGCAGGTCCCGGAGCGCGTAACCGTTGCCGTGGACCTCTCCAAGCATCTCTCCGAAGTCGCGTGAAACAGTCCGTATCTCCTCAGGTAAAGCGCCGTCGATGAACTCTTGGAAGCTGGGATGGTCAAGGTACTCGTAGCCATGCACAAGCCCGTTATCCAGCACCAGGTCGGCGGTCCTGAACCCTATCTCGTCCTGGTTTCTGGCGGCGTAACGCGCCCTGTCGGCCTGTTCTTCCACCGTCAGTTCGGCTTCGTTGCGGTCCAGGAAGTTCGGTATCTGGGATGCGAAATGGTACCCGTATCCGGACGGGTCCTCGACGTTCCCCTCATCGGCTTCAAAATGCTTGAAGACCATGTCGTTGTGGCGCACCACGCGGTGGGTATTGTTGCCTCCGAGGTCTTCTCCTTCTTCAAGTATGTCTTCCAGCCATTCTTCCAACCGGGCCACTGATTTCAAGCTTAGTCGGTAAAGGTCTTTAGTATGACCGAAAGTCTTTTCGAGAACCGGTTCGTCGTCGGCAATATTGAAGAAGCGGAAAAGTTCGAGGACGCCAGGAAGCCGAAGCTGGCGAAGCTCTGGATAGACCTCGGCGACCGGAAGGTGCGTTCCGCGGCCCAGGTGCTGTACAACCACACCCTGGAGGAGCTTGAGGGCAAGCAGGTGCTGTGCGCGACAGGTCTTGGAGAGGTCAACATCGCGGGTTTCGTCTCCGAGGTCCTGACCGTCGGCGTTCCGGATGAAGACGGCAACCCTGTGCTGGTGTCGCCTGAAGAAGATGTGCCCCTCGGCGGCGAGCTTTACTGAACAAAGAAAAAGTTTCGCCACCAATAAAAGGGTATGTCGGCAGAACCTTCCAGCGCGTTAAGCGCCGAGCTGTACGAATTCTCCCGGGCCATCACGGAAGGTATCTTCGGCGGCAGGTATTTCGAGAAAGAGTACGATGGACAGGTAGACAGCTTCGGCGACGGCCTTGAACTCGAGCAGACGCTTGTGGACGCCATCGGCGAGATAAGTGAAACCATAGAGGGATACGACGGTTTCGACAGCCCGGAGGAGGCGTACGTTTTCCTTTCGATAACCCCGGGTATCAACCAGGGCGAGCTGGCCGACGACCTCGACAGCACCCGGGCGGATATCCGGGAGATGATAAACGGGCTTGAAGAAGACGGTCTGCTGGAGACGACCGGGAAAAGACGGGGCAAGAAATACTTTTACGGGCCGAAAGCCTTCCCGTACCTGCGGCTGGCTTAACAGCTCGAGGAGCACGTCGACTCCCCGGTCGAGACTGCTTCGCCGGGAGCAGGGAAAACCGCGAGCAAAGGAGGTTTCGAGATACCTGAAGACGCGGAGAACAAAGAGGTGCTTGAGCTCGGACAGGAGCTTCTTGACGAGCGGGCCAACATGGAGTTCGAGAGCGAGGACGACGGTATCGACGCGCGCGACCTGACAGACGAGGAAGAAGTCGACGCGTCTCTCGACGAGCCCGAGGAAGGCGGCGGGCCTGAATGGTTCTAGACAAGCTCCCTGACCGCTTCGTATACGTCTTCTTCACTGTCCACTACTTCGTCGGCGTCCCTGAGATCCTGTAGTTCGCTGTGCCGGAACCCGACTGTCTTCATGCCGGCCTCTGAAGCCGACCGGAGACCGTTCTCCGAGTCCTCGACCGCGACACAGTTTTCCGGTTCGACCCCGAGTTCTTCCGCGGCGTGCAGGTAGATTGCGGGGTCGGGCTTGCTCGGTCCGTCGATGTCGTTGGCGGTGACCACGATGTCGAACTTTTCCTCCAGCCCGAACCTGTCGAGCACCATCTCTATCCATCTCCTGGGAGAGGCCGATACCAGGCCGAACTTCAGCTCTTCTTCCCGGACAAGCTCCTGTATCTCCTCGAAGCAGCTGAGAAGCTCTGCTTTCTGGTAGTACACTTTCTCCGCGCGGCGGTCGTACAGGCCGACGAATCCTTCCCGCTCTACCTCAAGTTCGAACCGTTCGCTGAGGTAGTCGTACTGGTCGTCGATGTTCATCCCGCGGACTTCAAGGTCGTCGAAGCTGTCAGGGACTCCTGCCTCCCGTAGTATGGCGCGGCGGCTCCTGTCCCAGTAGTACTCGCTATCCACAAGAACGCCGTCGACATCCAGTATAACAGCTTTCATAGAAATCAGGTCGCGGAGCGCGGGATTTGAACCCGCGTCTTCACCGTGACAGGGTGAAATGATGGGCCAGACTACACCAGCTCCGC
>JBDGRD010000053.1:0-14303 GCA_042218425.1 Candidatus Nanohaloarchaea archaeon | reverse complement strand
GTAGGCTCCAAGGTCAGGTTGTAGACATCTCCTGACTTCGAAAGTTCGAATACCT
This sequence comes from Candidatus Nanohaloarchaea archaeon, assembly GCA_042218425.1. GTDB lineage: Archaea > Nanohalarchaeota > Nanosalinia > Nanosalinales > Nanosalinaceae > JBDGRD01. The sequence goes on along the minus strand of JBDGRD010000053.1, from coordinate 14,248 downwards.
CCCGTTCACCATCCTTTATGTAGAAGTTGTCTGACTGTATCTTGGTGTCTGCGATTTCCGAAACAGGCTGTCCTTTCCATCTCAACTCCGGGACACCTATCGAGAGGGTGTCCAGTTCCTCCACTGAAATTTTATCGTCGGGGTAGACCGTCACCTTCTTCCTCCAGCGGCTTATGACAACATCTCTCTTATTGACCACTTCGAACCGGTTGCCATTTGACTCCAGGAACGGCATCGCAATTTTCAGCTTGCCGCCGCTCTCCTGAGAGCTTATTATATCGGGGATATTGACCTTCAACTTCAGTCTGGAATTATCCAGATAGCTGCGCGAATCGTCCTGCGCCAAGAATTTAGGTTTCTTCGCACCAGTAGGTTTCAATGAGACCCTCCACGCCTTCACTCTCTTTTTATCAAGACTGGTGAGTTGAAAACTAGGTTTGATAACAACCTCCTCGGTAGTCCCTATCGATACAGTTCCCTCAGATTCAGGCTCCTTTATAGTAAAATTAAGCCTGTCAATGTAGAAACCCTTGGAACTCGAACCTGTGCGTGTAGATCCGCTCTCGCAATAGGCATATATCCTGTACTCATCCAGCTCTGGACTTGAAAATTCATGCGTATAGGTATACGTCGATTTGTCTGAAGGAGTTTCCTCACTACCTCCTATGGGGGCCCCTCCGGCCCTTTTGACACCTATCTCCTTTATCGTCTCGCTCCCGCAGTCCACCGATACATTAACTTTCTGGGTTGCGTCCTGGTTGCTGAGAATCACTCTTTCAAATGCGCTACTGCCGGTCGGATAGTTAAAACTTATATCCGGGTCCACTCCAGCGGCGAGTGAGATAGATAGTGTAGCAACCAGACCGAGAACCAGTATCTTGCGTGAGAAGTTTTGACGCCGCATCTATAGTGTAAAAGTGGGTTTCAATTACTTTAAAGCTTAATTCTCGATGGCGTATCTTCCCTGTATAAGGTATGCGTTGAAGGCGACCGATGCCGCGAGTAACAGGGCGAGTATGAACTCGAACCGGTCCCGGATTTTTTCAAGCAGTGTAGGCCTGGCCTCCAGTTTTACCTTCGTGGTTCCCAGGACATCTCTTGTGGTCTCGTTGAGGACCGCGTACTTTATCTTCTTGCCCGCCCTGAAAATCGGGGCTTCGTACTCTACAACGGCTTTGCCGCTGTCTATCTCGGCGGAGCCAGTCTTCCAGTACGCAGGGTAGTCTACCGGTACAAGCAGGCCTTCTTTCACGCCCCTCATCTTGATCTCGCTGGCGGTAAAGTTGGTTTCCAACGTTCTTGACTCGAAGCTCCTGTTGGCACGGGTGGTGTCGGTGACTTCGAAGGTTATGTTGCGGAGGAATTTCTCGGTGCCGCAGTATTCAAGGTATATCGAGGCATTGACAGTTCCGTTGTAGCCTAGAGGCGCGTAGTGAAGCTCCGCGAGCTGGGAAAGCCCTGACCAGACAGGGTAGCTCCTGGAGTATCTAGTAACTTTTTCCCCGTTGTCGAAAAGTCCTTTGAGACGGTAGCTGCAGCCTATCGAACCGATGTTTTCTATCGTGACGTTGATTTCCTGGAGGTCCGCGGTAGAGTTCTGGTACTGGAGCTGGTACTCCGCGGTTTCAAGTTCTTCGTCAACGTTGACGTGGAACTTCAAAGCCGCTGCGCCGCCCAGGAGGACTAGCAGCGCTGCTAGTAGAACCTGTACTTTATGTCCAGCCATCTCTGTCCCCACTTGTTTCTCGGTCTTTCTGCGTTGATAGTTACTTCACCGGTGTAGAAACCGGTTTCTGTGGCGTTAAGCCTCATAGACACTTTGCGCCGGCCTTCGAAGTAGAACTGCGTGTCGTTGATGTAGAGCTGGTCAGATATGTTTCCTGACTCTGTAATCGTTATAATAGTCCTGTTGGGCGCGGTCACGTTGACGAACTTTGTCAGCGCCAGATCGGCCGGCAGGCGGCCGAAATCAAGATTCTTGCCCGGGTCTACGCCAACCTGGGCGTACGTACCGTTAACTTCCCTTGAAGGCGTGACGTTGACTTTTGTCTCGAAGGTTATCGTATCCTTTTTGAGAAGCACCTCGTCCGCGATGAACGGTGAAAGCCCTATCAGGACGCTGACAGTTATCACGCTCCAGGCAAGTTTGTCGACCACTTAGTTTTCACCCGTAGTAAATCATTGTGAACGTGATTATTATAAGAACTGCTATCAACCAGGCCGGGAGACCCGTCATAAGTATGAAGAACGAGATGGCTGTGACCCCGACGATGGCGACTATCCAGATAGGGTCGATCTCGAACGAGTATAGCAGTACGCCAAGCAGTACGAGTATCATGGCGACAAGCCAGAGGGGAAGATCTCCACTGGCCCCGCCTGTTCCACCCGTCCTGTTAACCTGGTTTCCGGTCTCGGAAGGCTGTATCTGTACGAACTGGGTTATATCAAAGGTCTGGTCGAAGAAGGCGTTACCAGTTATATAGTTCAGGCTACCTCTGGCCCGGTACTCACCGGCCTCCAGCTCTCCTCCGGTACCCCATTCTCTGCGCACCACCTTCCTGCTTCCTGGCTCGACATAGATAGTCCCCAGGTTTATCTCGTCTTCCTTTGAAGCACCCTGGAAAATCGAGAACTCTGCGGGCTCTACACCCACTGTCACGGTTCCCGTGTTCCTCAGTATCAGATCGAGGCGGGCGCTGCTGTCACCAGAGCGGAGACCACGAACATCCGCGACTTCAAGCTCACGCCTGACCTCTCCAGGAACCCTGAAAACAAAGGTGGGTCTTGAAAGACCGATGTTCTGTACTGTACCGCCTGACTTCGAGAGATCCGGGTTCAGGTTGACGTAACCCGCATGGTAACCTGGCTCGGCGTCTCCTGGTACCGTGAGCTGGAAGGTCACTGTGCCCTGAACGCCTGTCAGCTTGTTGCCTGTCCGGGTCGTCACAGTCCTTTTCGTCGAGGGTTCCACCCTGAACTCCTCCTTTTCCCAGTCAATCCAACCGGAAATCTCCTCCTGAGATGCCTCGGAAGCCTCGAAATCGTACGACCTGTCCTTTTTCTTCAGGGGCTGGAAGAAGTCGGAGGACGGCCGCGTGTACTCTGGTCGCAGGACGAACGGTTCTCTGGCAGTGGTCTTGACGTAAAAATTGACCTCTACCGTCTCTCCCCTCTGCACTGTCCCAAGGTCGTTGATGCCCGGAACAACGCCTATACTTACTGCTGAAGCTCCTTGCGCCAGGATTACTCCGAGGAAAAGGGCCAGAATAAGCTTCTTCGACATCACTCGTGAAATGTTAAAATGACCGGAATTTATACTATTTGCCGGTCGTATGTGCGGTTCCAACCCACAACCCTGTTTTACTTTTATATACTAGCTATTGAAATGGTCCTCTAGGGGAGAGGGGGGAGAGCGGACGCTCAATCACGTGATACGCCGTATGAACAAGAGAAGAAACCTCCCCGGCAAGGATTCGTGTAAAGGTACAGCCTCTAAAGCCAGCTCTAGACTAGTTTTTGGGGACTCTCTTCACTTTTCCCCTTTCATGCTTGTTAGATATCTTCAAAACCACGAAAACCAAAATCACAAGGAGGTGAACTAATGAAATTTCACAAGTTCACGGTCGCGTTAGCAGTTATAGCAACCGCGATTGCGTTCTCCACAACAGCAGTAGCCCAGACGGTTGACGACAGCGAAGGAGGAACCTTCAGCGTCAGCATCTCGAAAGAGCTGCAGCTCGACGTTTCACCGAACTCGATGAGTTACTCACAGGTCGACCCAGGTTCCGCGAACTACACGAGCGACAGCGGATACTCGGGAATCGAGATAGAGAACATCGGTTCGCAGAACATCACCAACATGTGGGTCGGTGCGTCAGCTCCGATTCCAGGAGCTTCAGCCAACAACCTGAACAGAACCTTCGGTGGAACAGCAGCAGCGTTCGACGCCGGCAACTTCATCCAGGTTAGACCTACAGGTGAGTTAACAGGAACCCTGAACCCCGACGACGCAGGAAGTTCAGCTACGGGCGCAGGATTCCACTACGTCAACCGCGTCGACTTCAACGCGTCCAACGAGCTCTCCTACATCAAGACGCAGGGAACCGAAGGACTGGCCGGAGCAGCCGACATGGAGCGTTACGGACGCTTCAGGGCAGGCAACGAGTCATTCTTCTGGATGATCAACGCCACAGCCACTTCAACAGCGAAACAGGAATGCTCCGGAGCTGACGACGGAGCGCTCTACGTGGGAGACTCACAGCACAGCCGTTCAAACCTTGGCTCGGTAGACTTCACGGATTCGTCTACAACCACCAAGTACACGATCCAGTCCGGACCTTCGTTCGGTTCTGGTTCGTACGGCAAGGTGAGCAACGTCAACATCCCGACAAGCAAGGGACAGAAGACGTACACAGTGCTTACCTACTGTGGTGCTGTGACCGGTGCATCAGGTTCTGCAGCTCTCACCAACAAGACATTCGTGATCAGGACCCGGTACAACATCGCGCCGCTTGATTCGGCCGAGATGGCTACCAGCCTCGGTACGCTGGAGAAGCTCGTCAACAACACCGGTTCGACGACGAACGAGGTCCAGCCAGGAGAGCACTTCACGCTTGAAACGGCTGTCTCGGTACCGATGGGAGTTTCCACAGGTAACGCAACGGATGGAACGCTGACCGTGTACGCCAACAACCAGTAGGCGCCATCCCTCACTCCCTCTCTTTTCTTTCTTCTATTCACCTTTTTATTCCGGTAACTTCAACGATTAACTAGGATGCCGAACAAGTACGAGGACCTTTCTGACACCGAGAGAGCGGAGAAGGCAGAGGAGTTCGCAGACATAATCCACACCATGGAGAAAGAGGTGCAGAAAGGCTATATCGGCCAGGAAGACGTCATACACAAGATACTTCTGTGCGTGGTCGCGGGAGGCAACATACTGCTTGAAGGAGTTCCTGGACTCGGCAAATCTTTCCTCGTCGAAACACTTTCGCGCGTCGTCGAGAACACCGAGATGCACCGCATCCAGTTCACGCCAGACCTTCTTCCAAGCGATATCGTCGGAACGGAGGCTTACAACGAGGACAAAGGCTTCTACGTTGAGAAAGGCCCGATTTTCGCTAACTTTATACTCGCCGACGAGATCAACCGCGCACCACCAAAGGTCCAGTCCGCGATGCTTGAGGCGATGCAGGAGCACAAGGTATCCATCGGAGACGAGACCTTCTCACTGCCAGAACCTTTCTTCACGATGGCAACGCAGAACCCGGTCGAGCAGGGCGGCACCTACCCGCTGCCAGAGGCTCAGATAGACAGGTTCCTGTTCAAAATCTACCTCGACTACCCGAAGAAGCACAACGAGGCCAAGATTATCGACATGAACGCCAACATCATGGACGAGGACGACTTCGATGTAAGTGCGGTTGTCACACGGCAGGATGTCCTCAATGTCCAGGAGTTCTCACAGATAGTCACGGTGCGACAGGAGATCAAGGACTACATCGTCGATTTAGTCGACGCCTCCAGGAATCCTGAGGACTATGGAATGGAGCTGAGCGAGTACATCGACTGGGGATGCACGCCGAGAGCATCCATCAATCTGGCGCTCGCAGGACGTGCGAACGCGCTCTACAACGGCCGGCACTACGTGACGCCGGAGGATATACGCGCTGTTATCAAGGACGTCTTCATCCACAGGATAATACTGAACTACGAGGGAGAGGCCCAGGGTATCGAGATAGAGGATGTCATCGACAACATAGTGGACCGGGTACCGGTCCGGTGATAAGATGGGATTTCTAGACCCCGTGCTCAACAGGGACAGTGAAGAACTCGACGAGACAATGTCGCGGAAGGAGCTGCGGGACGCCATGGATGCCGAGGTCAAGAGGATATCCGATCTTTTCCGGTTCGTTCTGAAGTACCAGAGACACTTCCAGCCAAGCGGGGTCGAGTTCTCGGGTCTCAGGCAGTACCTTCCCAGCGACGACGCCTCACGTATCGACTGGAAGAACTCGGCTGGAACACCGGAGCTCTACGTCAAGCAGTACGAGGAAGAACTAGACATGGACATCTTCATCGTCCTTGACACATCGGACACCATGACTTTCGGCACCGCCGACAAGCTGAAATCAGAGTACTCCGCCGTCGTCACAGCCGCACTGGCATTCGCCTCCGTCGACGCCGGCATAAACGTGGGGATAACCATGCGAGGCGACGAGACCACCACTATCAACCCTGGAGGCGGAAACGACCAGTACCAGAGAATACTGGACGAGCTGACGCGTTTCGAGAACTACGGCGGAACCTTTGACTTCGAGGATGCGATGAACGATGTCGTCGGCAAGATAAAGGATAACACCGCTATATTCGTGATATCAGACTTCCTGGAGGTCGAGGGAGACTGGAAGACCAAGATGACGCTGGCAAGCCTCAAGTTCCGGCATGTCATGAGCGTCATGGTCCGCGACAGGAGGGACTACAAGCTTCCCAGGGCCGGGAACTTCAGGTTCGAGTCCCCTGACGGTTCAAAGGTGGAGGCCGTCAACACCAACCGAATCAAGGAAAGGTTCAACAGGGAGGCGGAGAGACAGGAAAAAGAGATAGAGGAGAAAATCAAGGGCGCAGGCTCCAGCTTCATGAAGATAGACACGAGAGACAACTTTGCAGGCGAGTTCGCAGCCTTCTTCGACCAGGATCAGGGTGAGTGGTGATGGAGTCTAACCGAAAGGACTTCCCAAGACGTGGCACCAGGAGGGTTTTCGACTGATGCAGCTAGTGTTCACAGACCAGTACGCCCACATACTTTTCCTGATAAACGGGCTGGCTATCCTCTTCTACTTCGGCGCCCGGAAAAAGAAAAAACAGCGCGCGATGAAGTTCGGGAACTACGAGGCGCTACAGAAAGTGGCGGGAAGGAACTTCCTGAAATCGAGCAACATCATACTTGTGACACGGATACTGGCGCTGACAACACTGATAATCGGCATATCCAACCCTGTGCTGCTCCACGAGGCACCCTCTTCAAAGGCCGACTACGTCATCGCCATCGACTCATCAAGCTCCATGCTGGCAGACGACATCGACCCGACACGGTTCTCGGCCGCCAAATCCCTTTCCTCCGGCTTCGTATCCCGGCTCTCGAACGGCACCAGAGTGGGCGTAACATCCTTCGCAGGCGGGGTGACCAAGGAGCAGGAGCTGACCGTGGATAAGGCAGAGGTACGGTCGAGCATCAGCGACATAGATACAGGGACGAAGGCAGGGACCGCGATAGGCGACGCCATATCGGTCTCGACCTCTATGCTCCTGGAGGTCGAGTCTAACAAGCGGGCCATGGTCCTCATAACCGATGGCCGGAACAACGTGGGAACCTCTCTCAACGAGTCCGTCGCGTTCGCCAGGAGGCACAACGTCACCATCTACACCTTCGGACTGGGCACCGCGAACAGGTCGGTAGAGAACTTCGGGACTGTGGCAGGTGTCAACGCCTCAAGGGCGGTCTACCCGAACCTCGACACCGCCGCGCTTGAACAGATAGCGAACCAGACAGGCGGGAAGTTCAAGGTGGCCTCAAACAGGGAAGAGCTGAAGACCGGGCTTTTCGACATCGAGAAGACGACAAAGGAGAAAGACATATCACGGTTCTTCATCCTTGCAGCCGCCGTGCTGCTGCTTTTCGAATGGGTCATAGGCAATACGCGCTACAGCATACTTCCGTAGATACCTTAAAACCTTATTTAACCGGCGCCAATCAGAATCTAGATGCCCGGAGAAGACATATCAGAGGACCTGGAAGCCATCCAGCTCGTGACCCTTGTAGAGGGCACCGTATCCGACATCAAGGAGTTCGTCGAGGAGAACCGGCTCAGCCAGGAACAGCTGGAGAAAATCCTGGAGGCCGAGAACGCTGCGAAGGAAAGAAAGACGGCTATAGAGTTCCTTGAGAAAGAGATAGGTAAACGCCAGGTCATCGGGCAGCTGGACCTCGCCGAGAAAGACCTGGAAGAAATCGAAGATATAGTACAGGACATCGATTCGATAGAAGACCTGGAAGACATCGAACTCGACACAGGCGAGCTATCGACAGAAGAACTACTCGCGATCGTGACCGGGACCGTCGACGAGCTGAAGAACCAGGTGGAAAAGAAAGAGCTCAGCCACCAGCAGCTTGAAGCCGTTCTCAAAGCCGAAAAACAGGTGAAGAACAGGAAAAGTGCCAGAGAGTACCTGGAAGGGAAGATAGAGGACCGGCGGCTCGCGGAAGATGTCAAGAAAGCCGAAAAAGACATCGAGCAGCTGGAGGAAGACCTTGAAGAATACGAGGAGCGGGAGCCGGGAGAAGACGAAGAAGCCTCTACCTCCCCGGGAAAAGAGGGAAAGGACGAACCTCAGGGCCAGGGTAAACCCAACTGGGAGGAGGACCTTGAAGAAGAGGATACCGGGGAACAGACAGCCGAAACCCAAGAAACAGAAGAAGTCGGAGAAGAAGGTGACGAGACCGGGTCACCAGACGGTGAAGAACAGGAAGACGAAGAGCCCGAAGACAGTGGAGAGACAGAGGAAGAAGCACAGGACGGAGAACAGCCTGAAGGCGAGGATAGCGGCTCCACGGAGGTCGAGGCAGATGAATCCAGTGGGGATGAAGACGGAGAACTCGACGAGGAAAAGACAGAGCTTGAGAAGAAAAAAGATATACTGGAAGAACTGGATATCGAACTGGACGAGGAACAGCTAGACGAGGTGACTCTCGAGGAGCTGGAGGAGATAAGAGAAGAGAAAGGCGAGCGCGACGGACTGATAAAGAGGCTGTCGACTAAAGGCTTCGATCGGGACAAGCTGGAGCAGATGACCACTTCGGACCTTCGGAAGATATCCATCGAGATGAAAGAGGAGGAAGACAGGGAAGCGGAAAAAGACGAAGAGAAAATCGAGGAAGAGGCGAAGAAAGACCTCCAGATGCTGATGGGAGCCAACAAGGCGAAAAACGAGGAAGAAGAGGGCGACGAGGGCCAGAATCCGCGGGAGAAGATAGACGAGCTGAAGTCCCGCTTCAACGATATCCTCAACAAGGGAGAGGAAGAAGAGAAAGACGAAGCCTTCGAGCAGGAAGAAGTCATCGGGCTTCTCGAAGACTACAGGGAGCTTGACCCGAAGGAGGGAGCCATCAAAACCGCGCAGATAATGAAGGGTTTCCTGGAATACCAGTTCGGAATCGAGAGGGAGATGACCTACGGCGAACTCGCGGACAACCTGGAAACCGATGGAAGCGAGCACCTAGAACGTCTCCAGAGATTCTTCAAGAACATGAACACTGCAGAATACACCGGCAAAATCGACATAGGAGACCTGGGAGAGATAATAGACATCTCCGAGGAGACCGTTAAAGAGCTCTCCTGATGCTTCCAGAAAAGAACCTCAGAGAGACAAGATACCTGAAGAAGAAAGAAAAGTTCTTCACCGTCACAGGAGGCGGCACGCTTTTTCTCTTCTCCCTGCTGCTAGCGGGGCCGATACTGCACGAACTGATGCACGCAGCCTGGCTGGAGATGCTGGGCTGCTTCTACAGCGTTGAAGCCGGCTTCACCCTGACGACAGGTGTCTACGCCAGTATACAGCCGGTCTGCAGCATGTCCACGGTCGAACTCCTTGCTTTCTACAGCCTGGGATACGCCACCACTATAGCCGCGGGAGGTGTACTGAATCTCCTGGGGACCCGCTCCGATTCGCGCAAGAAATCTCTCGTGCTGACCGCTGCCGGGACAGGTCTCCTGCTCTCCATCCTGCTGAGCGTGACCGTCGAAGGCGACATCCAGAGCATCGTGGATCTTCTCGGTCTTCCCCCGTTCTTCGCCGACTTCGCGACACTTTTCGTGGTCCTTGGAGTATTCCTGTCAAGCCTGAAACCGCTTGAACGGCTGTTCGACGACCTAGAACGGGAGGACGGCTAGCTGGACGATACCGTACTGCTCGACGAGAAGATAGAGAAGTATCAGGCTCTCGCCGACCACCAGAAGTACGAAAGGAGCGTTGACGACTATCGAGTCAAGCTCGAACCTCCTTCTCAGGAAGGCGTAGGCAACAAGCACCGCTGCCCACGCCACCGCTATAAACGGCGCTCTCTGCTCCCGTGGTATAAGTCCCTTGCTCGGAACCACTGTGAACTCGATGTTAGAGAAAGCATAGGCGCCCTGGTCAGAGGACAGTATTAGCGTCGTGTTGCAGGTCTCGGTCTCCAGGCCGGATTCAAACGTCAGGTTGAGGGAGGCGGTTTCCCCGGCGTCCATCCTCCTGACAGGGCTGGAATTGACAGTGCCGCAGCCCTCGACGTTCTGGACCCGGGTCGAGATATTCGTCAGGTTGGTCTCCCCTGTGTTCTCGATTAGTATCGGTACCGGCTGGGTCGTGTTCTGCAGGACGTTCAGTGACGAGGGAGACTCCACTATATCGAGACGGGAGGACGGAGTCTCAGCCACAGGCGTCTTGTTCACCTGCAGGTAGAAATAGTCGAGGTCAAGCTCGTTCTGCGGGCCGATAGCCTTCACAGGCACGACATAGAGCCCCGGGTCCTCGTCACCCGCCACCTGTACGAAGACCTGGCGAGATACGTTTTCACCTGGTGCGAGAGCGCTTATCTGGGCGTTCCGGGCGCTCCACCCCTGTCGCTGGCCCAGCTGCGGCTGCAGCGAAACATCCGTGACCTCCTGGTCTCCCTCGTTCGAGATGGTCAGGTTGACGGGGACGTACTGTCCCCTGATACCGTAGTAGCGCCGCCTGTCAGGCTCGATGTCCACTGTCAGCAGGGGAACAGGTTCAGGCTCTGGCTCAGGTTCAGGCTCGGGAACAGGTGTCTGGCCAGGCGCATCGTTGTTACCCTTTATGGTCTCGTTCGACTCCTCGCCGGTCTGGTTAGCATCTTCAGGCGTTGTCTTGTTGACGGATTCGTTCCCTGTCGAGTTGAAGTCCTCCGGGACCGTGGCGTTGGTCGTCTCGTTGCCTGTGGCGTTGGCACCGACCTCTCCACCCCCCGCGACTATCTCGAAGTTGGCGTAGGCAGTGAAGTTGTAGGAATAGACACTGCCTTCACTCGTGTAGCAGTCGACAACGTACTTCTCCCTGCCTGTGTACCAGCCGACAGTGTAGTTGGCGTAGAACTCCTCCGCGTAGTAGACGTTCTCGCTGATGTTGACTCCGGTGAACTTTGTTCCGTTGTAGTGCTTCACGACTTCTCCCTTCTCCTCACCGGGCTGCCAGCGGTCATCCTCTTTGGTGACGTTGAGATACGGTATCGTTATGTTCGCCTTCGTGCTCCCCGTGTTCTCCAGTTCAGTAAAGAAAGTCCCCGTGGCGTTCTGTGCGATGGTGCCGTTCCCGGGAGGCTGGAACTTCCAGAGGGTGACCTGACAGCTCTTATCCACACTGACAGAGAAGGTAGAGTTGTCGTCGGAGCTGGCAGCCACGAAGGAGGCTATCACGATTACTGTCAATGCTACCGCCAGCAGTTTCTCTGGCTCCATCTATATCACCTTCAGGAGGTAGGCGGTCGATGCCATCGCTGCCAGCAACAGTATCACGGTCATAGTATCTATACCCGGACCCTCTGGTAAACTATCCGTGACGCCGGTATTAGAGTCTTTGTTATCCGAGCGGTTCAGATCGACTTCTGGCTTCCTGTTTTCGTCCCTGTCTTTCCGGACTATCTCGAAGCCGTCGTCCCCCAGGACCGTGTCGACCCCTTTATCTGAAGCGCCGAGAGCCGCTTCCGCATCCACCGTGAAGCTGTACTGGTTGACGCGAACCACTTTCTGGCGGGTCCGGTCGCCCTCCTCGACGCCACTCGGTCTCGACGCCCTGACACTTACCTTTACCCTGTGTTTCCCGGGCTCGTGCGAGAGAACACGGAAGGGAACGCGCCTGACCTCGACGTAGCGGCCGTCTCCCAGCGACAACCAGCCGCTACCCGCCGGGTTTTTCGTGGTCCTGGAAGGAGGAAGGACCATCGTTTTTTGAGGGAAAACTACCTCGACTCCCGCCGGGGTATCCGAGACCATCTCCAGCTCTAACTTGCGGTCGCCCAGGTTGAAGACCCCTATCTCGAAGGTGGTGTTGCCCTCGCTGGTCCTGGACGTGTCGTAGGGAAAGCTCCCGAAAGATGCGGCAGAGGCGCTTCCGACCAGGAACAGGACAAGAATGGAGAGGCCCATTGTCGCTCTATCCATTTTATCCTCCTGTCGTTGAGTTGGCCTTGAAGAATATCTCTCCGGAGTAGCCGCCGTTGTAGATGCCGAAAGGCACGTCTATCCAGTAGAAAGTTGTAACGTTTGTTCCTGCGGGGACGTTCGACCGCAGGTGCCGGTAGCTGTTGGTCAGCGATGTCTCGTTGTTGATATCATTCTCCAGGCCTATGCTCAGGTTTTCCGCGGGGATAGTATAGTTCAGCTTGTTCGATTCCAGGTCGGTGGCCCTGACCCAGAGGTCGTCGACGCTACTTCCTATGCTGTCGAAGGAGACGTTGTACTGGTAGCCGGCGTTGCCATTAGCCGACTGGTTCCTGTCTCCTGGGCGCAGGGTACCGAAGTCGATGACGCTCCACGCCAGGTCCATGAGTATTATCTTGTTTATCTGGATGAGATGGTCAACCGAGTCATTCCTGGAAACGTACGACGACGTGGAAGAGGCGTTCGCGTCCACCAGGTGCCAGGAGCCGAGGTTTCCCGTGGCGTTGACATCCCAGGCTATGAAGCACGACTGATTGAATCCCAGGTCCGGGCTGCAGACACGTGTGTTGGTGTTGTTGGTGTGGAACGGCCGGGTCGAGGCTTCCGGTACCAGTGTGTCGGCTGCATCGACCGATTGGTTGTACCTGGCGGAGAGCGCCACCTGGCCGCATTCCCCTTCCCGGCACGCAACGGACGCGTTCAGTACGAACGTCCTGTTCTGCTGGACCACAGTATCGTTCGGCGGTTCCAAGAGGTCGACATCGAGGAAACCCCATTTAGTCGTGTTGAGCCCGTGCAGGTCGCGCGTGTAGTTGTTCCCGGAGGTGTCGTTCGCGGTGAAGTTCTGCCGGTAACTGCCGGAACGGTTCAGTGAGATGTTCACGAGGTACTTCGCGTACAGTGTGTCGCCAGCTGCCAGAGAACCTCCGAGCCCAGTGTCCCAGCTTACCCTGCCTGATGCGAACGAACCGCCGTCGTAGTCAGCGGAGATGTTGTACCATATCTTGCTGACAGTCCAGGTCTCGTTGAGCCCGTCGTGGAAAAGCTCGTCCGCGTTCTCCAGCGTCCAGTCCGCGCCGCCCTTGTTCTCGACGTGGAAAGTGAAACGGTACTCCCTCTCCTCCGCCCGCTGACCGAGCTGGAAGGTCTTGTTCAGGCCGTGGTCGACCAGCGTTCCCGAGACCTCTTTCTGTGCAGGCGAGAGACCGGTGACCTCGTGGATGGTTATGTTGGTGACGTTCAGGTTGACAGCCGAGCCGCTGGACCCGAGAAAAACCACGAATATCAGCACGGCCAGTTTTCTTTCCTTCGACATCTTCACACCTCAGAGGTACAGGGTGACTATGCCCGCGACGTTGCCGAGTATGCCTATCAGCACCAGCCACTTGTATATCTCCGACTTGTGCTCTACCTGGGTCTCGGCCTCCTCCACCCTGTCCATCGACTCTGCAGCACTGTTAAAGGATTCAACCGCCTGCTCAGCGCTGTTCGCCAGCGTGCTCCCTTTTATCTTGCTGATATCCTCAAGAGCGGACTGGAAGTTGCTGGAACCTATTATCGCCTCGGCCCTGTCGAACTGCCTGTTGACCTGTTCGAGGTCCTTGGAGACAGACTGCAGTGTCAGGGTGGCGTGGATGGAGACGATGAGCAGCGTAGTAGATGCGATTACCAGTATCTTGCCGAGCTCGCGGCGGTCGACACCGTATTCCTCGTGGAGGTCCTCGGCTGTTTTCTCCAGCTCCTGAAGCTGTTCCTTGGGCTTCACGGTTAAAGTCTCATCTACAGGTTTAACTTGTTTTCCCGGCAGGGGAACCGGTTTAAAGCTATGGCTCGATGCCAAGAACATGACAGTCAAGCTCTGGATGGTATTCGAGGCCGTCGCGCCTGACCGGGACGGGCTCGAGGATTCTCTTGAGGACCACCTGGAAAAACTTGAGAGCGAGAAAGGCGTAGAGATAGTCGAATCAGAGATGGACGAGGTATCAAAGGTCGAGGACCCGCATCCTGGTCTTGACGAGGGCTTCTCACAG
>JBDGRD010000052.1:12276-17701 GCA_042218425.1 Candidatus Nanohaloarchaea archaeon | reverse complement strand
TTGTCGGAGAAGTCGCCGAAACCTTTCGCCTCTCCCTGTAGCATGAAGATGAGGAAGACCGCTGCGACGACTGCAACGATTGCCACCATGATGAGCCAGATGCTCTTATCCATTTAAGAGACCTCTATTGGCAGACGTACTCCGATGCTGAAAGGCTGCTAACTATAGCTGGATCAGGAAGGTCTGATGGCCGGGTTATGCCCGCCCTTGCGCAGCTGGCAGGTGTCGTGTGCGGTTCGCCGCTTGCGGAGAACTTGCAGGTCGTCTGGATGGATTTCACACATGACTGACGGTTAGATGACCCGAACGTGTCCTGTAGCCCGCCCTGCGCCATGAATATCACTGTCAGCGCAGTCATCATCAGAACTGACGCCGCCACTATCAGTGCCAGCGTCTGGGACATGCCTTTACGGTACATAGTGTTGACTTGTAATCGGCGGTATAAAAATATGCTGAACGTGAAAAGAGAGGGGAAGATATATGTGGTACTACTTGGAGAGGTCTATCTGTATCGAGGAAACGTCAAGCTCCTCTCCCTCATCTGTTTCGATCTGGTCGGTGTCGATGAAGATGTCGTCGATTTCTGCGTCCTCTACGAACTTCTTCCTTACCATCTCAGCGACGTCTACTGCGCGAGATATGGCTTTCCCGCGGGCCTTGACATGTACCTCTTCTTGACCCTCGCTGAACTGTGTCACTACCGCGAGCACGTAGCTCATAGCGGGTTTGGAACCAACGTACACTATGTTGTCGTCTCCTTGTTCTTCTTCAGGCATCAATGTTCACCTGTCTAGGATTTGGCTCTTAAATCATTTAAATCTGCCCTATCAACCCACATCTGCCCGGTTCTCGTAGGTGAAGTCGAACACCAGCCGCGAGTCGTCCCCGTGGAGCGTGGTTATCGTGTTCTGGCTGTCGCTTATCCTGAACCGGGTCTGGACGGCATCTGCCTCGAACCGGTACTTGAAAATCGAGTAGCTGGTCTCGAAGGTTTCCCGGTTGGCGCAGCAGGTTTGTTCGTTGGAAGGTCCGCAGGATTCGTATTCAACGCATTTGGTGTATTCACAGGTCCCAGAGGCCTCCTCACCTATCCGTGTGTAGGTCCCGGTTACCGTCGTAGAGGTGAGCCGGTCCTCGAGGTAATCATGCAGCTCGCCGTTGCTCTCCAGGTTGTTGTAGGCTTCCTGGGCCAGATTTCTGGACTTTATGGGGTCCGAGGCACTTTCTTTCGCATCGCTTCGGGCCTCGTCGGTCTTGTCGCCGCCCTCTCCAAGCGCCCGGCAGGTAGTGTAGTCCAGCTCGCTTTTCTGCGAGCCCTCGTTCGTCCAGTCCTTCTCCTGGATGAGACGTTTAACCTCCTCCGCGAGCTTTATCGCGTCAGCACCTATCTCGAGGTAGTTGTTCCGGTTGTTAGTGATTCTCAGGCGTTCATCTATAGGAACTATCGCACGGGTGGCGAGCCCGCTGCAGGAGATGGCTGCGTCTGTGAAGTCGAGTTCCAGGGAGTGATCCGACTCGACGCTGAGAACATCTTCATTTATGGCCGGTGGCTGGCAGCCCATCAAGCGGTTCTGGCTTTTGATATCGTACTCGTGGTCCAGCAGGGCTCCTTTCAGCGCGTCTTCTATGTCGGTTTCCGAGGGTATGTTCTGGCTCCATTCGACTTTCCCCCCTTCTTCTGCTATGGCGTTGGCGACGTTATTGAACGAGTAGTTCAGCTCCTTCCTGATGTTCTTCCGGTATATCTCGGACTTGACCTCCGCATGGGCAAGCTGGTTGACATCGTTCGACGAGTAGCTGACTGTATGCTTTATCTGCTGCTGGCCGAGAACCGCGGTGAACAGAGAGCCTCCCGATATGAAGAGGAGCGTGAACACGGCCAGCATGCTTATCAGCTGTCCTTTTCTTTTCATATCATTCACTGCTTATGGTAAGTTTTACAGATGCTGGTCCGGTTTTGGGTGATGCAATGTAGGCTCCGGTGTCGACGTATGTTCTACCCGTGGAGCTGGTCTGGACTTCGATGCTGTCTCCTCTCGGAGTGTCGAACACAAACTTATACTGGCGATCTCGGGCTTCGATATATCCCAGGGCCTCAGTTAAGTTCGATTCTATATTTGACTGCATCTGGCTCTCGTCTTCAGGGAAGGCCACGTATTCCTGCATCTGGCCCTGTAAATCGTTGTATCCCAGGGTCTGTCCGAGAGCCACAATGGATTCAAGATTGGTGTCCTGGAACTCCATCTGGGCCTGGAGGTCTGTCCTCACCGAGTGCTCGACCAGTATCTGCCCGCTCAGTACCAGGAAAAGCACCATGGGGACCATCGCCACCGCCAGTGTGACGAAGTCTATATCCCCTTTACGGTCTCTTGCCAACCTCTACCGCCCTCAGGTCCTCTGTTCCGCTGTTTTTGACTGTGACACCCAGCATTATACGTCCTTCATCCTGCAGCTCTGCCAGGCAGCCGGTCTCTCTTCCTTGGGCATCGTATGCGCCTCTGTAATAGTAACTCCTTGATCCCCTGTAACTTGTTCCGCTGCTGCCTCCACTACTATCGCTACTGTCGCTACTGCTGGCTTCCTGACCCCATAAGGCGAGACCGTTGGAGGTGAATCCCTGGACGCCAGAGTTCGAGCCGCAGCTATCTATCAGGTCCTGGTATGCCGACTGCTGGTACACCCCGAAGCTTTCAGTATTCTCGTTTTTGAGAACGTGAAGCGTTCCCGCGGCTATCTCGATGTGGTCGGATACCTGCCCCTGGCTGAACTCGGCCGCGTTCTCAATCGACTGCATCTGCATCTTGATGGTCGCATTTATTATGAACAGCAGGAATGCTATGGCTATAGCCGCGCCTATGTACTTCCTCATCTCAGCATCCCCCGGCGTAGATAGTGGTGCCGCCCGATGTCCTGTTCAGGCAGGCAGTATCGAACGGCTCGTGGTCCTTAGTCGGTTTGATATCGAAACTGGTGCCGTAGGGAGGCTGTAGCTGGTATACGCCTTCCTTATCCTTGAAGGTGTACGAGATATAGTCGTTGCCTTCCTCCTCGTATATCCTGTAGTCTCCTTTCAGGTCCATCTCGACCTGGGCATCCTCGAACGCCTCAAGCGCGTAAAGAGTCGATTCAACACGCTTGCCCATTATCTCGACGTTCTCTCTCTTTATCAGCTTGCCGACGTTGAGAACGTTCTGGGTGGCGAGAGTGGCTATAGTTCCCACCATTATGAAGATGACCACCGCAAGTGCTATGACCTCGAGCAGTCCTTTCCGCCTCATTCTAACGAGTACTCTCCCCCAGACTTGGTTATGGTGTAGACCTTGGTGTCTTCGATAGTCTGAGAGGAACTTATCGGGCAGGAGACATCCCACTCCGTCGACCTGTCAGTATCGACGCCCTGGAGGTTAACGGTGCTGCCTTCAAGCTGTATAGTCGCACCCCCAGTAAGCGAGAGCGTGCCTTCAGCAGTGTCTTGGGTGCCGTCGCAGACCCAGTTTATACGGGTCTTCAGCTCCCTGGCGGCGTCCAGGTTGTTGCCCTGGTCGGCGCTTGAAACCTGTCCCTCCACTATCTTCGGTATCACCACCAGGGCCACGCCGGCGACTATAAACGCCGATATGAACATCGCAAGAGTGTTTCCAGAGGTCTCTGTCAAGCGTATCCTCCTCCAGGATTCACAGCTCGAGGCAGTCCATCTCCTTCCTGCAGGGGACTGGAGAGGAAGTCCGTGCCGCCTTCCTCTTCAGGTTGCGCCCTTCCGGAGAAGTTGCCGACCGCGGTGTCGCCGATATCTATCGTTGAAGACGCCAGGCCGTAAACCGCAGCGACTATCAGCAGCGCCAGTCCGATAGCCACGACAACGACCATGGTCGAATCCATGTCGACACCTCACGTAAGCTTTACTATCCCGTCCAGGAAACCTGCCGCGTTCGTGGTGTTGCTGTTCAGCACCAGCGCCAGCACCACCACAGCGACTATCAGGATGAGCATCGTTACCACGATTTTGAGGGAGAAATCCATTGTTTACAACTTGTCCGCCCCGGTTTAAACAGTTTTCCTGAACTAGCCGAGGCGGGCCACCGCGCTGTTGAACTGGTTCACCAGGTCTCCTGTCCAGCCCGAGACCGCGGAGTAGTACAGCGCCACGAACATTATGGCGAGCGTTAGAGCTGCGACTATGAAGATCGGCTTCTCTATGCCTTTTCTTCTACTGGTAACAGGTTCTAGGCTTGCCAATCACGTTCACCCCCTGGATCTCAAGGTCTGCCTCGTTGTTCTGTATACTCCAGCTATCTGAGCCATCGATACCGTACCGGCTGTTCATGCTGTCGGCGTTCTCCACAGGCCGGATAGTTATCTCCTCTACCGTCATATCGGTCAGTTCTCCGGTGAGGACTTCGTTGTCATTGAAAAGTATCCTGTCCTCAGGTCTCTCTATCTTGACGACATTCCTGCCCTCTATCTGCGGTATCAGGGCGTCAGTCTCTGTCTCCGAAACGATAGTATCACCGTCTATCAACCGGATGTTGACCCGGTCAAGCGTACCGCCTCTACCCACGTAGTCGTCAGGGCTGTCCTGGACCACTATCCTCTTGGCCACAGTCTCCGCTGAACCACCGCCGGCTCCGAACATGTCGCGGAGTGCGCTTGCGCCAGCCTCTAGGAAGTCGGCCGGTGCCGACTTGCCACGGAGCTCGATGACGAAAGTGTTGAAATGGGTGTCGTTGTGTCCGTAAGCGACCTTTATCGTGCTGTAGGTTATCTGGTTTTCTCCCTCGTTGACATCGTCACCATCATAGTTCTGGTCGTAGCTGTGGCTCCACTGCGCCTCTGGCGGCGAATCCTGATCCTCCAGGACTATGCTGTCTCCGCTCTGCTGGGCGCGGGATGTTTCAGCATCCTGTGTTATAGTATACCACCTAGGGACGCAACCGGTTATGTACTTCTGCGGAAGGTAGTAGTCCACGTTGCCGTATTCACGAAGTTCCGCTGTCTCCTCGTCTACCCCGCATACAAGTTTGGCCCTGTGCGGTCTTCCATTGGCCTTCGGTCTCTCGAAAAGTGTTTCGCTACTACCGGATACTATATCCCGGCCTGAGTCACAGGAGATGCTTCCACGGTCATCATCAGCCTGGATGACGCCGCGGGTGTCTTGGGTCGGCATGCATACCGTGGCGTTCTCCGTTATCTCGACCAGTGGATAGACCTGGTCCTCGTTCTTGCCGTTATCAGAACCCGCCTCGCCGTCGTCGTTCATGTTTGTTCCAGCGTTGCTCTGTATGTATCCCTGGGCGCCCTTGCAGACGAGGTAGGAGGTCCTGTCGAGGAAGTTCCTCAGCATCTTTACCCTTCTGGTGCAGGAATCGCCGCCGCAGTCCTCTTCCAATACATCACTGGTCAGTTCTTCGCTCGCGATTATGGGGAA
>JBDGRD010000052.1:0-12176 GCA_042218425.1 Candidatus Nanohaloarchaea archaeon | reverse complement strand
CAGTATACGGCAGTCCGAGGCGGCCAGCATGTTCCACACTATCAGGCCCTGCATCTGTTTCTTGGCTGTTTCAGCGTCTCCGGCCTGGATGGTGTACTTGGTTGTTCCTGCCTGGTCAAGAATCCCTTTGGTCTCGTCGACCTTGGGATCGAGGCTCGAGGTCTTTATGGACTGGAGCGAGCCGAGTATGGCGGCGCCTATCATCACAGGTATTATTATCTTGACGATGACTCCGAGTATCCCGAGGCCTTTGCGCTTCTGCTCCTTGTCTAGCACAGCTGTATCGCCCCGCTGAACATGTCGGAGATGACAGAGGCCATGACCGAGCATCCTTCTGTCGCTTCCTGGGAGCCGCTTACGACATCAACCGCTATAGGCGTGAGGACTAGAAGCAGAAGGACCCCTATTATAAGCCCTATGAGGAAATTCATGGCCTTTATGCCCTTCCTGTTGTACCTGATTTTCATGGCGTGGGGAGCACCTTGTCTTCCACGGGTAAATTGTGTGTCCAGGCGTATATTAATGCGGCCGCCACTATTATAGCGAAAGCTATACCCACCATGGCGTCCACGCCCAGGTTTCCTTTAAGTCGCCACTCCACTGACAAGACCTCCGAACAGCATCGACACTATCAGGAGTGTTATAGTATAGAAGAACATTCCCGAAATAAGAACTTTCCCGATGAACATGTTCCTGTACGTCACGTTTTCGCCTTCTGTGATTTTCATGTAGAACGTTCCAAGTATGTACAGCAGCTGGATAAGGTAGACGCCGACGACGAACTGGAGCAGCTCCGGCGGTATCGCGGAGTCGAGGTTGCCGAGTATCCCCGAGAACTGTCCCGGTGCCTGGCCGGAGCCCTGCTGGAGGGCCTGCTGGGTTTCGCTGAACGTGGCGGAGAGCTTAAACATCGCCGTTATGATAGTCTGTGACATGCCGACCGCGACGCCCGATACGACCGGGGCGAGCAGGTAGGCAAGCATCTCGATCGTCGTCGTGGATTCTTCCATCAGGTCGTTAAGTCTTTCCTGAGTCTTGTGGATGTTTTCGAGGTACCGGGAGATCGTCATCATGGCCATCGCCGCCATGTTCGTTCCTTTCTCCGACGACTCCAGGATGGCCTTCATAACCGTCTCTATCATCTGGCTGGGGAACTGGTGGAGCGCCCCGTACTTGTCGTTGAAGACCGCTTCCTCGAAGGTCATGCCCATCTCGCGGACGTTTCTCGAGGCCTTGCTGAACAGTGCGGATATCTCGAGGTCCGAGGTCGCGTCCGCCGCCTCTTCGAGAGCGAGTTCGATAGGTGTCCCGCCCGATATCTTGTTGCCGAGCTGGAAGAGAGCGTTCGGGAACTGTTTCTCGATGTCACGGAGGTGCTGTTCCGCGTCCCTCCTCTCCATGTTCCCGAGTATCTTCGTGACCCCGATCCCGAGACCCAGGCCAAACGTGATGCTCACGCTCCTCAAAAGCATAGGTAGCGGAGCCAGCTGACCTGAAGCGGTGAAAATCGATGCCACCGCGTTCGGGTCGATACTGGGTGCCGGGTAGAAGAAGGGTGCCACGATGTAACCGACTATGCCGTAAATCCCGACGATGAAGAATATCGCGACTCCTATAGGCCAGACCGGTACCTTGTACTCGCTGCCCATCAGTTCGATATTGTAGTTTCCTCTCTCCGGCAGGGAATCCTTGCTCACCGGCTGGGATGAGACCGTCGGGGGCCTGGAGCTCAGGATGCGCTGCATCAGCCAGTAAAGGAATCCTGGCAGCAGTACGTTGAACATCATTATCAGGTGGATGGGCCTTATGGCGTCTCCCATGAACACCGAGACAAGCGGAAGCATAATCATGCCGAGCACCGGCAACATCGCTCCCATGGCGTTCAGTATCATGACCGGCGTCTTCAGGCCCTGTGCGTAGTGCTTCATCTTTTCCTGCGTTCCATCAAGTATCCGGTCGATGGCGTCCTGGAGCAGGTCCTCTCTCCTGCCATCGTTGGGTTCGTTCATCGCAGCCTTCAGCAGCTGGAGCGATTCCAGGAAGTCGTCGTTGTAGTGCTTCCAGCGCTGGGTGTAGTCCTCCAGAGAGTCCTGTATGTTGTTGTGGTTGCCGACCTCGACATCCCAGAGAACTCCTTTCAGGTCCTTTGCGATAGGACCGTTGAGGTTGAGGGCGGCGAAACGGACCGCTCCCTCCAGGTTGGGCGAACTCCTCATGTAGACCACCATGTAGAGTATGGAGAGTATCATCTCCCCGCTGCTGCGTATGACCTTGTTCTTCGCGGCGTAGACCGGCTTGTAGTAGGTGTACGCGGTGGCGGCTATCGGGACCGAGACAAGGAGAAACATCAGCGAGTTCGGCATTATGGAGCCGAGCAGCATGTTCATCAGGAAAAGGAAGAACCATGCCATGAAGGAACCGAACCCGAGGAGAACGGTCGCGGAGAGCACCATACCCGGTGTTATATCCCAGTCAAGCAGTTTCAGCGGCGGCGTAAGCTTCTCGTGTGTACCCTCTCCCGCCTTGAGACTGAGAACCGAACCCGACTTGATGCAAAGGCGCTCGTACCGGGTCCTCTCCTGTTCATGAACCTCTTCTTCCTTGTACTGCTGGTATTCCCGCGAGTAACCTCTTCCAGTAGATTCCGTATCGTAGGGCGGGAGTTTTACATCCTGGTTAAGCCTGTCCACGATGTCTTTAAGCCGGTCTCTCTCTTCCTCATCCATCGGTCACACCTGCTGGTCCATCCATTCCTTCCAGCGGGCGAAAATCCTTTCAGGGTCCTGTTCGCCGTATTCCTCTCCTACACGGTCCGCCAGAATGTGGAAGCGCTGGTTGGCCTTGACGACGAACTCCGCCTCCAGTAGCTCGTCGTTACCGGTTTCCTCGGCACGTTCAACTATCTCTTCTTTCATCTTCCTCCGGAGCTGTATGTTATCCCACACCGCTTCCCAGTCGTTCTTCCATTCACGGATGTTCTCCGCGATGCGGTTGAGTACCATCGACTCACCGTTTATCAGGGTGTCAGTCGGCACAAGCTCGTCCTCGTTGCTGTCGTACCTCATCAGGTCGACGAACGCTCCTTCCTCCTGCGGGTCCTCGGTCCAGTCCTTCCTGACCTCGGTTATACCGGTCACTCGGCGGTAGGTGTGGAGTCCGTCAGGACTGCGGATCTTGTTGACGGAGACTATGACGTCGGTCGCCTTGAACGAAGTTCGTGGAACTCCCAGGTCGTTTACCACGCGGTCGAACACCGAGTAAGCAGATTCGCCGTGGATGGTTCCGCCGACGAAGTTGGCGACGGCGCCGACCCTCATGGCCTCGTAGAGCGTTTTCGCCTCGTCGGACCTGACCTCTCCTATGACGAGCGCCGAGTCACCGAGGCGGAGCGACGTCCTTATAGCTTCGTCGGCCCCCAGCTCGTTCTCGACTTGTGTGATGACCGACCGGGATTTCATCCTTTCGATGTTGTATCCGAGCTCCTTCATCTGCGGTATCGGTAGCTCCAGGGTGTCTTCGACGGTCACTATCCTGTGCTTCTTCAGTATCTCCAGCATCGAGGCCGACAGCAGCGACGTCTTACCCGCGCCCCTGGTACCGGCGAAGAGCACAGAGCGGTTGCCGTCGACTATGAAAGATAGGAGGGCGGCTCCAAGAGAGTTTATCATGCCGTTGTGCATGAAGAGCGGCAGGGTCCACGCCCTGGAGCGGTGGCGCCTGAAGGCGAAGGCAAGACCTTCTGGCGAAAGATTTTCCTGTATGATGGCGACTCTCGCCCTTCCTCCCGGGACCTCTGTGTCTGTGTCGAGGACCGGGTTCGCCTCGTCGAGAGGACGTCCGGACTGGATACGGAACCTTGTGGCCCATGATTCGGCCTCTTCCTTGGTCGGTATGAGGTTCGTCTCGCATTCCTCGTAGTCCTGGTGGCTGATGTATATCTCGGAGTTGCCGATGGGAGAGTTTATGAAAACGTCCTGTATCTTGGGGTCAGAGAGAAGCAGTTCCAGGACCCCGAGACCTGAGGTGTACCGGTTGAGTATCGAGGTCAGGTTGTCTACTTCGTCGCGCGACAGCTGTATGTTCATCTGGTTCGCGATGTCACGTATCATGTCGCGGCCGATGTTCTCGAATACCTGTCTCATGCGCTCCGGCCTCGCGAATTCTCCTGACTCAGGCTGGTGGGATGCCATGAACCTTCTCGCCGCGTCCAGTAGCTCGTATTTTTCCTCGGACAGGTTGAACTCTGGCGGGTTAACATGGTAGACCGGCTGGACCTGGTCCGGCACCTCGTATATCGAGACCTCGATATCATTCCTCACCTCATAACGGTCGATCTCCTCGCCGCGTTCCGGCGGGAGAGACATGAACTTTGTAAGCATGAAGTTAGGTCGGACGAGCGGGTGGAAGAACTCGCGGTACACATCCCGGTCGCCGACGTGGTGACCGGTTATGTAGTCACCCCTCCTTGCTCTCTGTATCATCTCCGTGTTCTGGAGACGGGAGATTATCGGATTTATGACATCCTGTATGAAGTACTTTATACACCGCTTCCTCCGCGGGTAAGTCTCGTTCTGCTGCTCTTTCAGGTGGCGGCGTTTCCTGACGAGTTCGACGTATGCTCCTACAGGGTCGCGCCTCAGTTTATCGACTACCAGCTGCTGGACCTCGGGGAGTTGCTCGGAGTAAAAACTGTCGCATTTCTCCGTCCTGACATCCTGAGAGAGGTAGCCCTGGCTGGATATATCCTGGATGGCCTGGGATATCTCCTTCAGCATCTGTACCTGGTCTTCACCGTACTCATAGTCTCTCGACTCGGACAGGATAACAGAAGACGCCTCAGGCACCTCCTGGAGGATGTTTATGACTCTTGACATGACCTCCGGGTAGTCTTCGATGCTCGCGCCATATATCGACCCGAGCGTGTTCACTTCGACCGAGCCGGTCTCGTCGTCGTACTCGTAGTCGAAAACATCGAGGTCTCTTACACTCATACCCAGCATTATTATTCACGTAACCATTGAATAAAAGATAGGATGGCTCCGCAGCAGGACTTAATCAACCAGGTCGTTGACCGTGTCAACGACTTCAACCGCAGGATGCGGGATATCGAGGAGAAGGTGAGGAACCTTACCGCCCGGGTAAACAACCTCGACGAGTCCCTTCTGAACAAGACAAAGTCCCTGAGCGACGATATACAGGAACTTGAGGACGAGATAGAGGATGTGCGGGACCGTATAGCCAACATGGAAGTCGATATCAAGGAAATCAACCGGGAGAAACGGAAGTTCGTGTCCTCGCAGGAGCTTGAGGAGATAGAGAACTACATGAAGCTGATGAACCCTATAAACTCGTCATTTACGACCGAGAGCGAGGTCAAGGAGCTTATAGAGGAGGAGACGGTTACAGAGGATGAAGTGGAGCGCCTTATAAACAGAAAGATAAAAAGCGTGGAAAACGAAGCAGGTAATGATGAAGAACCTGAAAAC
This sequence comes from Candidatus Nanohaloarchaea archaeon, assembly GCA_042218425.1. GTDB lineage: Archaea > Nanohalarchaeota > Nanosalinia > Nanosalinales > Nanosalinaceae > JBDGRD01. The sequence goes on along the minus strand of JBDGRD010000052.1, from coordinate 6,690 downwards.
CTTAAATAGCGGCTTCAGGGAAGTTATGATATGAAGTTCGAGCTTTTCGGACGCCTGCGAGACAACGAAGACGGAGAAGAGCAGGATACAGGCGCTGGAGGCGGTTTCCAGGCACCTCAGGACAACCAGGGACAGGACATGGAACTGGGAGGTAGCCTGCAGAGAACTGTTGAGAACATGTTCCAGCAGGGATACGCCGAGGAAGAAATCAAGCAAGAACTCCGGGGTCAGTACTCACCCGAAGAGATCGACAATGCTATAACGAACGCCGTCGCCGATACAGCAGGAGGCGGCGCAAACGACGGAGGACCACAACCAATGACACCTTACCAGGGAAGCGACGAAGCTGCAAGCCCGATGGACGAAGGATACGGCGACAGCGGAAACGATGACAACTCTCTAGAACCGGATACCGGCGCCCTCCAGGATACCGGAGGCGAGTCTGACGGATCGATCGATCCGCGTGTAGAGGAACTTATAGAGACTATAGTCGCGGAGAACCTGGACCGTGTCCGCGTCGAGTTCGAAAACGTTTACGAGGAAATCGACGAGATACGAGAAGGTGTGGAAGACCTTGAGCAGCGCGTCCACGACTTGGAAGTCCGTGACGACGAGGACCAGCAGGAGTTCGTCCAGAAAGTGGACGAGATGGAAGACCACCTCGACTCCTACCAGTCACGCATCGGCGGTCTGGAAAAGGCTTTCCAGCAGGTCCTGCCCTCGCTCGTTGACAACGTCCGCGACCTGACCGAACTGGTACAGGAGATCAAGCAGGAAAAAGGGATAGAAACCAGCAAAAACGTTTCAAAGGAAGATATAGACGACGTTAACCTTGAAGACTGGTAGGAAAACTTTCCTAGCTGTCTCTCAGTCCCCGCCTACCGTCATGCTGACAACTATCAGCAGGAAGACAAGTGTCATGATAGGCATCACTACGTTCTGGAACGTGTTCTCGACCCCTCCAAGGAGAGCGCCGACATCAGCCTGGAAGGCGAAAGCTCCGAGGAACGATAGCACCGCGAGCACAAGCGCCCCTATAACAGGCAGGTCTCCATCCTCGAAACCGGCGCCTATATCGTAGCCGGAGATACCGAGAAGAAGCAGGTAACCGAGAAGGCCGAACATCGAGAAGGCGATGGCCGCGCCGAAGCTGGCGAATATTCCCGCAGGTGCGAAGACATGTATACCGCCGATAGTGACGAAAGATAGTGCGAGCGCCACCACGCCGTTGACCCCAGAGTCTCCGCTGACGACGTTGTATTTCTCCAGGAGCCCGTAGGAGACCGCCAGAACGAGTAGCCAGGGGAAGAACAGCTGGAATACATCCATCCCGGCCATGGACTCGACTATCTGCGCGAAGGCTCCCATGGCTTACCACCTATTCCCCGTCACTTTTTCCCTCTGTGAATATCCTCTTAAGGAGGGGCGCCTTTTCCTTGCTGCCCCCGGAGCCCATGCTAAACCAGAGGACTCCGAGTATCAGGGCTACCCATATCAGGCCCGTGTTGAGCGTGTAATTGAGCGTTCCGACGATAGTGGCCATCAGGCCTTCCTGCTGTCCGAGGAACAAGGCGTTTATACCTCCTGATACCGTGAAGGCTATCGCTATTATTATGACGCCCACGATACCAAGGTACCAGTTCTCCTCGAAGTAGTCACCGACCCCGCTCAGCGCGACCACAGTGAACAGTCCGAGGATTCCCAGTAGTCCGACCGTCAGAGTTCCCAGATAGTTGACGAAGAACGCCTGGTAGGCAGGGTTCTGGACGAGGAAGTATGATACGAAGAATCCGAATATTATGGCCATCAGAGGAGGTACCTTGTCGTCATCTCCTATCACAGGGACCTCCTGAAGCACCATGTAGAACACGAGGTACGTCAGGAGGAAAGGCAGTACACCTATGAAGAAGTCTGCCTGCTCAAGGGCGGAAAGGAACTGCGTGAAACCTCCTACTGCCACTCAGTTATTCACCCTCGTCCTCCAGTTCTACTCTCTTGTGCATGTTCATAAGCCAGAGCTCGCGGGCGATTATCATCAGTGCGAGCATCGTTATCCACGGCTCGATTATCTTGCCGAAGGTTATGAGGCCTACGTCCTGGGAGGCGTAGAAGAACGACCAGACTGTCACGAAGATCGCTCCGAACGACAGCGCGGCAATAGTGAATTCATCCGCCCAGTTCTCGATGTTGTAGAGGTATTCATGGAACTTCTGGTCTTTCATCAGAACATTCCACCTCCGCCACCGAATCCGCCTTGGTTGTTTCTTCTTCCCATAACCTTTGCGAGTATGAAGCCGATTACAACTCCGATGATAGCGACATCGGGATTGTTCATGACTCCGGTCATTATCGAAGATACAGTCAAAGCCATTTTTTATCTACCTTATAACATCGTTTATCTGTTCTGGATTTAAATAATTAGGCGGTTCTACCCCTCTGCTTCCGTGACCTGCGGTCTGTATCCTTCCGGTCTGGGCGTTTCTGGAGACTGCGTCTCTGGCAGATCGTCAGGTCCACCCTCCTTCTCCCGGTAAACCGCCCTCTCTTCAAGGTGTCCGGCCGCCACCCTTCCAATGTATTCCTCTGTTCCCCCTATCTCTGTCTCAAGGGCGTCCGCCAGCTCCTCGTCAAGGTCGTAACCGTTGCTCGACGCAGCGTTCCTTATACCGCCGAGCTGGACCGTGGAGTTGGCTTCTATTATCTTGGCCTCTCCCGTCCGGGTATCAACCGTGTAATCGATGCCGAGGAGCCCACCACCCAGAACATCCGCTGTGTCCCAGAGCGTCTCGAACTCGTCCTCGAAGTAGATATCAGGGTCCTGGTACGAACCTCCGTTCGCGACGTTTTTAGGCTCGTATTCCCCTACGCTCTGGCGCGTCTGCGATTCGATTATCCTGTTTTCACTGGAGCCTGCGAAAACCACGGCTCTGCGTTCCTCGACGTGAGGGTCGTTCCAGTGGTCGACCAGTTCTTCGTACACCCTGTCAGGTTCAAAGTCTTCCCGGGCGCCCGGCTCCAGGACTTCGAAACCGGCCCCGTGGGAGCCTTCACTGAGCTTGGCCGCGACTTTCTGGCCGGACGCAAGCGCCATATCGAGCTCTTCCTGACTCCAGTAAGTGTCCGTCGTCGATATCCCGAACTGTTCAAGCACCTGTTTCGTCGCCAGCTTGTCGTCGCATACCTCTGCGCCTTCCGGCTCGTTGAGGAAGTCTATGCCGCTCTGGCGCAGCTCCGGGAGGTAGTCCGCGTTCCTGTAGCCTCTCTTGTTCCGTAGAAGAAAGTCTGTTCCCGCGAACTCTGCGGCTTCACGGTCTCCTATGTAAACACCGTCCTCCTCCACAGATATATCGGATTCCGGGACCTGGAGAACGTCGTATCCTCTCTCCTCGAGTTCTCCGATAGTAGGCTCCAGGGACCCCAGAGAATCAGCTCCGACCAGAAGGTCTGCTTCGGCTTCCGCCTCTGGCAAACGCTGCGTGTTGAGGAGGAAGTCAAGTAGCTCCCCCATCTCATCCGGGAACATGTCGTTGTCATTCAGAAATGATAAATTTAAATCTGTCGGTCAGCCTTCCATGCTGTCATCGTCGAAGGGGTCCAGCGCGTCATCAGTCTCCTCGAATCCTTCTTTCAGCCTCTCGAAGGACTGCTCGTCTGACTGTTCGGCCTGTTCTTCCTCTTCCTCGGCAGGTATCAGCCGCCCCTCTATCTTCTCGACGATTCCCTCCAGGTGCTCGTCTATCTGGTCCAGCTGTTTCTCCACGGTTCCAGGTATCTGTGGGCCGTCACGCTCTCCGCCCTTGAACTCGTCTTCCAGCTCTCTTACTGCGGTTCTCAGGTCCTGCGCGGCCTGTTCAAGCTCCTCTCTTTCGAGATCTTCTTCCTTGACTTCTTCCCTCATTATCTGGGTACACCGCTGTATCTCGCTTTCTATCTGGTCTATGTACTGGCGTACCTCTCTGACCTCTTCTCTGAGCCGGGACTGGTCGCCGTTCGTTATTGCCTTGCTTGCAGTCTTGAAGACCTGGAAGTATACCCGTCTCCGGTTCTGCATGTTCCGGGACTGGGCGTCACCGGTCGAGAACTCTCTTTCAAGCTCTTCCAGCCTCTCCATAGTTTCGAGGAATCCTGAGGCCTTCTGCTTGACATCCTGTATCTCCTGGTGCACTTGCTGGAAAGCGTTTCTCTCTTCATCGTCCTCCTCGAACAGTTTTTCCAGGTCTTGCTCGACCGTCTGTATCATGGGAGGAAGATTTCTCAATCCAAAATAGTCTCTTTTACCGTTCATAAACCAGCTGAACTGGCGCTTCGGGGAATCCGGCTGGCCCTGGGCTTCAGCAAGGTTCTCGGACCTCGTGCTCTGTTTGAGCGCCTCCCAGTCCGATTTAACTCTTTCAACGGCCTCTTCCACCTTCCTGACCCTCTTGTCGAACTCTTCTATATCGTGTTCTTCCAGCTCGTTTACCCGGTATACCTCCTCGTATCTCCTGCGGATGTCCTGGAGCTCGCTGACGAGCTCCTGCCTGTCCTTCTCCGCGATAAGCTCTTCGAGTATCTCTATGAACTCGGATGTCCCGCTGGGCGCGCCCTGGAGCGCATTCTCTATATCCTCTTCAGGTATCAGGGGATCCTCCGGCTCCATCGTCGATTCCTGCTGGAGAAGGTCGCGATGTTCCTGCACGTATTCTTCAAGCTCCTCTGTGATGCGGTACTCCTCGGTCAGTCTTCGCTGTTCCTCGGACTGCACCGCTTCAATAGTCGGCTTGAGTTCGTTCTGGACGAAATCTGCGAGACCCATGAAATCGTGTTCGGGGTTCTGCTGGTCTATCTCCCTCAGCATCATTATCAGGTTGTCCGCGCTCATGAAGCGCGAGCTGACCTGGTCTGAAAGATCGCTTCCGAGTACGGAGTCGAGCGCGCTTTTTGCACGTCCAACGTCTCCGACTTCCTCCTCCATCATGTCGATGACGTCCTGGTCGACACCCATCACATCCTGGATGAACTCGCCCGCCTCCTCAAGAAGGTCGAGAAGCTGTCTTTCCGCCTGTTCTATCTTCTGGGCTTCTTCCTCCAGGTTCTCCTCGGCCGTCCCGATGTTCATTATCTCCTCGTTCAGGGCGTCGAACTGTTCGTTTTCAGCAAGTCTTTCCTGGAGTTCGACGCTCTGGCGGGCCTTCATCAGTATCTGTCTCAGCTCGAATAATTCGTGGTGGGTCTCAACTGAGGAGTACACAGTCCCCCTTAAATCTTCGAGAGCCTGTCTCGCCATGTCGTCCTCTATCAGTGGTCGGAGCCTCTGCTCGATGGCCTGGAGATTATCGCCTACATCATCTCTGAAGTCTTCGGCCTCTCTATCGCTGATTTCGGACTGTGCAGAGCGTTCGTGGAACTCGGCTATGGCCTCCATGGTCGCCTCCCATTTCTGCTCCAGTTCTCCGACAGAAACAGAATCCGGTATGGCGGTTTCCAGGGACTCGATATCTCTTTCTATGTTCTGTTCTTCTCTCTCTACTTCGTCCTCCACACTCCCAAGCATGTTCTGGAGGCGGTTGATAAGACGTCTTTCCTCTTCGGCAGCTTCACGTTCGACAGCCTCGCTTTCCTCAGCGTAGGCTTCGCGGATGGCTCTTTTCTCTTCATCAAGAATCTGCCAAGCCTCGTTTATCTCACGTTCAAAGTCCTGTATCTCTTCCGCCATAGTTTAAACCTCTCGAAGCCCGTATTTAAATCCTGCCTGAAACGGGCCAGAATCAACCTCTTACTTCCTGGATGGCCTGTCGAAGCTCCTGGAGCACCTGCTGTTCTCTCTGCTCCTCGCTTTCTTCCTCCTCCTCGAGCGCCCCAAGGTGAGACTCGATGGCTCCGAGGCGGCCTCCTATATCGTCGTTTATGCTTCCTCCTCCGGAAGGCGATCTTATCCCTCCGACCGCATCCTCGACATCACTTATCAGCGCATTGAACGTGTCTACAAGGTTCTCATCTTCCTGCATGAGTTCTCTTATCTCGTTTTCCACCTCTTCGTCGAGCGTCAGATGTTTCTGGAGCATGCTGACTGCTTCCTCCATCTGGTCGGTCAGGGACCGGAGGTGCTCTTCGACTTTCTGCGTCCTGTTCTCGAGCTGGGCCTCCTGATCTTCTTCCTCTTCTGCCTCTGTGTAGAGCTGCTTCCAAGTGTATTCCTGGGAGAGCTGTTCGAGCATCTCGTCCTCTCCTTCCAGCGCTTCGAGCTCGTTGTGGAGTTCTCTTATAGTTTCCTGGGTCTCGACCGCATCCTCTGCGACATCGACAAGCTCCTTGAGGGCCTCTGCATCCTCGCCTTCTTCGGCTTCGACGCTTTCCGCCACTTTGCGGAGAGTATTATCTATTTTCTCCAGGTCCTCCACTACATCGTAGAGACCGTAGAAATCCCCTGGCGACATGCCGCCGTTGTATTTTCCTTCGATTCCCTGGGTGTAGTTATCAAGCCCGGTAGCGCTTCTCAGAGCGTCATCGTAGTTGAAGTCTCCCTGCCCGAAAAGAAGATTGTCTACATGGTCAGGGCCAAGCCCGCTAAGCCCTTCAACGGTATTGGCTGCCTGGGAGAGGAAAGCGTCCACTCTTTTCATCCGTTCGGCGACCATCGCGAGTTCTTCCTCGTCTTCTTCCTCGATGCCCATCGCGTCCCGGACTTTCTGCATCGCGTCCTGGAGTTCC
>JBDGRD010000051.1:0-1866 GCA_042218425.1 Candidatus Nanohaloarchaea archaeon | reverse complement strand
GTCGAGATAGAGTAGTCTCAGCGCAGGAACTCTTCCTGCCTTTCTTCATTTAGTTTATGGTTCCAGCATTTCTCCAGGCGAGAGTTCAAGCCAGCCCCCGAAGTGACCTCTCGAAAGATCAGCGAATGCCTCTGATTCTTTTATCGTGTCCAGGGTAGCTGGTGTATAGGCAACTCCCTGGCCGTACTTGGACTCAGGGACATTGTAAACCGGTTTCTCGGGCTTGATGTATAGAGTGGCGGACCAGTCGGTGCCGTAATCCAGGTTGACCTGTTCAAGAGAACGCCTCATCTTCGAGGCGCGCTCCACGGCTTCCCTTTCGAACTGTGTGGTCGACGAGTAGAAGAGGTCGATGTGCTCGTTCAGGACGTCGACCCCGGCGAGCTGTATAAGTCCTTTCTGGTGCTCGCCGGGTTCCACCTCTGCCGGCATCCTGTTCTCGGGAGTGTTTTCGTCCGTCCAGGGATATCTCTGTCCCTTCATGACCAGGTCGTACGGCTGGTCTGCGCCGACTTTCTCAAGTAACTCATCGGTTTTCTCGTCAAGCGCACGTCGGCCATCCGTCATCGGGTCGACAGTATCCAGCCTGTTAACACCGCTCATAGCATTCATACGAACATCACCTCTTCCAGGTCTATCCTGCCGCCGTAAAGCTCGTCAAGGAAAGCGTTTATGCGAGGCTCCTGGGCCTTCTGCTTGCCCTCCGGCGTGGCGTAGACTCCCTTGGGGTGCCAGTCAGGCGACCTGTACTCCCCGTTGATGTGGCTCTTGTCAACGTCGTGTCCTGTCAGAGAGAGCTCGTCGTCCAGGTCGTACCTCTCTGCCACAGCCATCACGTCGTCCCCCCACCTCCTGAGCTTCTTTATCGCCAGTTCGCCGGGGAAGAAAGACTTGACCTCGTAACCGGCAACCACCATGTTATCGAAGTCGAACATCACGATGTCCGGCGATTCACGGCTGTACCACGGATTCCTATACTTCGAATCGTCCATCCCAGGCGCGGTGGTCTCGGTATGGTTCATCTCCACCTCCCTTATCATGAGATCGACGCCGCGGTCCCGGAACTCGTCCAGGGTCTGCTCTGTCATGCTGTCTACGTAGACCCGGTGAGGCAGCCTGTCATCGTGGAAAACATCATCCAGAATATCGACTTCGTCATCGCGATGGCGTGACGGGGGTGTCTCAAGCAGACCTTCCCAGTCTCCCGTTACCCCCATCAAGAAAGTAATCCGCCTCAGCGGTTAAAAATCTTCTCAAGAACTGAGGGTTTCGACCACGTATTCCGACGATATATCGGAAGTTCCGAAAACATCCTCGAAAAATATCTCGGCCTCCATCGAATCCCGCACCTGGTCATCCCGGAAGTAGAAATCCCATTCAAGGGACTCTCGGGGTTCTATATTTGCCAGCGGGACAGAGGTCATCGGCTCGCATGAGTAGTCCGCCAGGCTCATCAAAGCGTCGTCACAGAAATCTCCGGCAACCAGTCTCGCCTTCTCAGTCGCGGCCACATCATCTCCGTCCCGGATATCCTCTGCGTATATCCTCCTGCGGTCGAAATTCACCCGGAGTATGCCCAGGCTCTCATAGCTTCCGTTGACCGAGACATGATGCCCCACCATCTGGTAGTCTCTGTCCGGCATGATTTCCACGTAATGGTCCGCCATGCCGTTTACCAGCTTCCGTTCAGACCGGTCAGTCAACTCCTCTCCCCTGTCAAAGGATACGACTTCAAATGTAATAAACTACCCGGAAAGCGTCCTTCCATCCAGCACAACATCTTTCCCGAACTTCTCTACCACTCCGAGGTTGGTCTGGACGTGGCCAGTGACCTCGGGAATCGAGATTCTTCCGCCGACTATGGCG
>JBDGRD010000050.1:9870-23077 GCA_042218425.1 Candidatus Nanohaloarchaea archaeon | reverse complement strand
GCCAAGGGTGGGGGTGTTCACCCATTAAAACGGATCGTGAGCTGGGTTTAGATCGTCGTGAGACAGATCTGTTGCTATCTGCCGGGAGTGTTTTTGTGGTCTGAGAGGAAAGTCCGGACAGTACGAAAGGAACCCCGGACTGGGGCCTCTGGTGTATCGGTCGTCCGAGAGGGCGTTGCCGAGTAGCTACGCCCCACAGGCGTAAGGGCTGAAAGCATCTAAGCCCGAAAGCCTCCTCAAAAAGAGACCGCATCCGCTCCTAGTAGAAGACAGGATTGATAGAGTGGCGGTGTAAGCACCAAGGCAACGAGGTGTTCAGCCGACCACCACTAACCGCGGGTTCCGCAACCAACGGACACACCAGCTTGAGCTCTACCAGGCTCGAGTGTCAAAGTTCCTCGGTTGCCCGGTAAAACACGGAAAGACCTACGACCACTTTTACTCCACCTATCTTAACTAAACCACACAAACTCTGCAGACAGTTAAACGCTACCTAGCGGTTATAGAAACAGCAGCGCTAGGAGCTTCCTGAGGTGAACTCGTATCTCTCCTTCATCTGGTCTTCACGGCCGAGCCAGTACTCGATGGATGGCGGAAGATAGTCCATGAGAGTCCCGAAGAAGCCCCTGTTACTTATCCTCCTGCCCGAGACCCTGAACTCCCTGTCAAGCATGACGACCTTTCCCTTCGGCTCTATCCTCTCCATGAGGTCGTGGTCTTCATGGTACGGGAGTTCCTCGTCGAAACCTCCCACTTCTTCGAAGATCTCTCTGTCGACGAACAGGAAGTTGCCGACCGCGACCGACATCCCGAGCACGTGCACCATCTTCATGAGACGGGAACCAGAGCCCAGCAGGAGATGTCCTCTTAGATTGGCGTCAAACGTTTTCCAGGTCGAGCTTCCGGCTATAACTCCGTCCTCGCGCATGGCATCATCGACATCCGAGAACACATCCTCGTGCTCCAGCTCGACATCTGAGTCAAGGAACAGGAGTATATCGCCTTCAGCCATCTCAGCTCCGCTGTTCCTGGCCTCACCGGGACCGTCGTCATCCTCCGAGAGAATCTTCGCACCGTACTCTGCTGCTATGTCGGTGGTGCCGTCATCGCTTCCGCCGTCTGCCAGTATTATCTCGTAGTCGTCGAACTTCTGCATCTCGATGCTCTGGAACAGCCCTTCGATGTAATCAGCCTCGTTTTTGGCAGGTATCACAACTGATATCCGCATTTTCTATCCTCCCATGTAGCCAAGGTCTTCCAGCCTTTTCTTTACTTCCTCGTCTCTTTCCGCTTCCTCCTCTGAAACATCTACATCGACGTCGATGCTGTCGACCTCTTTATTCAGTTCGTCGTCTTCCTCGATTTCTTGGCCTGTATCACGGTCGTAAGTTGTGTAACGCTCCTCCTCGTCCTCGTTCCAGGACTTGACCATCTTCCTGTCGCCCTTCTTGACGTACCGGAACTTCCTGTAGTACTCCTCCCATTCATCCTCCGGTATGTGGCCTATGAAGCACTCCGGGAACTCCACACCGCCGCGGACGTACTCGGGATGCACCTGGTCCGGTTCCTCCGCGATGCCCGCGTAGTAAGGCACCAGGTCATGGAGCTTCCTGAGCTCTACCTGCTCCCCACGTCTCTCGGGTTCTCTATCCGGGTCCTTAACTATAAGCACGGTGTCTATCAGGGCGTCAACCACAGAGAACTGGTGGCCGAAAACGCCGTCCTCGCCGAGAGCCTGTCCGTGGTCTGAAAGAAGCACGACCACTGTATCCTCTGACAGGCCGTTTTCCTCGAGGACATCCATCAGCCGTCCGACTATGTCGTCCGTGTAATCCGCCGAGGCGTCATAGGCGCGACCAAGATCCTCGAAGTCTATATCGCGTGTGAACATCTCTTTCTGCCTGTCCGGCACGGAGTCTATGTCCTTGACGCCATGCGCCTCGCAGTACTCTTCAGGAGGATTGTAGGGTTCGTGAGGCTCCATTATGTTCAGAAGGAGGAAGAAATCCTCGTCCTCCACGTCTTCTATGAAGCTCTTCGCCTCTTCAAAAGTCTCCTCTGTTTTACATGCATCGTCGATACTGAAGTACGCGAAAAAGCTGTCGATAAACCGGCTGACGGGCTTCTTCACCCGCTGACTGCGGTTGTCAAGGAGCCTGGAGAATGTCCTAGACATCCTTGCCACGAACCTGTTATCCGCCTTTCCAAGAAAGTTCTCGACGTAGTCGAAGTCTCTCGTCATGCCCTTGTGCGGGGTCAGCCACGCGTTCGAGGTGATAATCCCTGTCCTGTAGCCTTCTTCTTTGAAATCCTGGATGAAAGTATCGTTTTCCTCTCCGAAATAGGTTTTCTGGTGGGTGGCGCCGTGCTCCCAGGGATAGTCTCCTGTGAACATCGAGGCGTGGGATGGAAGCGTCCAGATAGACTGCGATACCGCTCTCTCGAAGACCACCGAACTTTCGGCAAGACCCTGTATGTTCTCCGTGAAGTCGACATCGTCGTTATAAACCGATAGACGGTCTTTGCGGAGAGAATCCAGGACTATGAACACTACGTTCTTTTTATCGAGCATTTAAACGCTAGAGGGCAACAGATTCTTTTAAATTTTCAGGCGCAGCAAGGGAGAACCGCTTCCACCAGGAACAGAGATAAAAAAATTGCCGCCGGTTGCCTATAGAGGAGACGGAGCGACCGCTCTCGCTGGCCAACCGCCGAACCTTACGGTTAGCCGAGTGAGGAAAGTCCCGACACCAGGTCAGTCACAACCGACTGGCTTCCAGGCCTTGCCTGGGTGCGGCAGGTGGCGAACCTGCGGACCGAGAGGTCCAGGAGAAGGTCATAACCCGATTAATACCGGGGTAGACCTCTCAGAGGACAGCAGAAACGACACGTCTCCGGTACACCGGTAGTCCGCAAGGATACCGGTTCGAGAAACTCCTTGTGAGTTTCGAGGATGATGGCCAGTATATCACGGTCTCGGTGTCAAGGCCGACACCGTGTCAAACGCCAGACATTGCCGGAGGAACGATGGAACGCGGTCCAGCGCACGGTGCAAGCCTAGTACAGTGCAGTGCAGATCCTCAGAGGTCTGCCGGAGTGAAATGCGGTCCACGTCGTTCCCCGAGAACGGCGTTCGAGAAGGTTTTGAACCTTCGACAACAGAATCGGGCTTACTCCCGTCTCCACCTATTTTTCACCTACCCATTTTTCAACTTTTCCGACCATTCACTTTACATGGCGAAAGACGAAACCGTCCAGATGCCTTCCTCTCAGGGAGGTCTGGTACAGTACTTCGACTCGGATACAGGTCTCGACCTGGACCCGAAGACGATCGTGGGCGTATGCCTGACAGTAGCAGTGGTCGAACTCGCCATCCAGTCCGGACTCCTCCTCTAGTTCCTGACGTTATATAAGAATTCTACCGGCAATTCTCATCTGTGGGCCCGTAGCTCAGCCCGGACAGAGCAACCGGCTTCTACGCCTGGTGCGCTCGTGCGGCACTACAGCACCCTCAACAAGTAGAGGATGGCTTCCAGGTTATACTGGACTCGAGCCGCAGGCAAGAGTGGAGCGGTCAGTGAACTATAGTTTGGACCGCACCAGGCTAAGATACCGGTAGGTCGAGGGTTCAAATCCCTCCGGGCTCGTTCGATGAAAGATAAACGCTCAGTTTTCGGCTATGGTAGCCTGATTATGCCGACTTCCCTCATACAGCGATTTGACGAGGAGTTGCGAGAACAGGCCAAGAAGATACTTGAGGAAAGAGACGAGGACACGCAGGATGAGCTCACCGAGCTTAACACTTCCAAAGAAGCACTGCGCAAACTTGAAGAAAGCTCTATAGACTTCATACCTGCAAAAATATACGGTTACAGGAGATACTACAGCCTGGAGTGGAGCGAGTCAGGTAACCAGCTGTCGGTAAGGAAGACGGGCGATGAGAAAGACTTCGTAAACGGAGTTATAGCTACAAACCTGTCTGAAGAGCAGTTCAAGAAGGTAGAGAGGTCCGAAGAACCGTATAACAGTGTCGATGTAAAACGGAAAAATTACGATACATACCCCTCCAAGACCAAGCTTGACAATAGAGGTATAGAACTCCCTGATAAAGCCACCTTATTTGTGGGAGACATGTCCCACCCCGCAATAAATCCTTCGACGGATAGAGCCCGAAACCCCGGATACCATCGGGCCATCCTCAAAGGAATCGATGTACTGTCTGACCTCTGGTACGATAGCGATCCGGAGCGGGAAGAGTTCACAAGAGAGTTCAAAAACGACTTTCTCCAGACGACCTACGAAATGACAGACGACGGCTGGAAGACCCTAGCGGAGATAGAGGATGAAAACTAGCTCCCCCGAAAACGCCGATTTTATAGTCCAGAAGCTCCCTTCCGATGTCGGCATACACAGGAACCCGAGGAAGGGGACTTTGAACGCACCCTACGTTCTGCTTGAAGATTTCGAGTTCTCCAAGACGGTTATGGAAGACGAGGTCTTCCCGGACGAGTTCGACCTTGAGGAAACGCACAGGAGAATCGAGGAGAACACATTTGAACTGGCGGGATACGGCAAACCTCTTCTCTCGATCGGTGGCGACCACTCCGTCTCGTTCCCTGTGATAAAGGCGCTGAAACAGGGGAACCCGGAGCTCCAGCTGGTCTGGCTCGACTCCCATCTCGACCTGAAGGAGCCAGTAGAAGACCACGTGTCGCACGATGTCGTCGTGAGAAAGCTGCTGGATTCAGGCTTCGACGAAGAAGATATCTGGTTCGTCGGGATAACGCGGGTCGACCATGACGAGGAAGAGTTCCTGGAAGGCCGGAACCTACGAGTGTTCAGGGCCAACGAACATCAAGAGTTCCTGCGAGAGTTCGAATCAAGCGAACAGCCTGTATACCTGTCGGTAGACATAGACGTCCTGGAAGGAGACCAGGCTCCAGGGACAGGATACCCTGACGGAGAGCTTTCCCTGGAACAGGTCGAAGAGGTCATAGAAACCGTTTCACCCGGCTTCGCCGACCTGGTAGAGGTCGCGCCGCCGCTGGATGAGGAAGGGAAGACTGTCGAAAACGCTCGAGCCCTGTTGCGCTCACTGGAACAACAGTTTTGAATCTTCCAGGAGAAACGATTGGTATGGCCCAGGTAAAACAGGAGCTTGTCAGGGAGCTGGAGAAAGCAATCAACGCAGATATCGACGAGAACGACATCGAACTCCCCCAGGATAACTACGGGGACTACGCCTTCCCCGTGATGCAGGTGGCTGCGGAGACAGGTGAAAAACCCCGGGAGCTGGCAGAATCCGTCGCACCAGATCTTGAAGAGAGCGAACTGGTCGAAAAGGTCGAGGTCGCAGGACCAGGATACCTCAACTTCCACCTGGACCGCCAGAGATACGCGGCCATGGTCAGGGAAGAACTGGAATCCGAGAACATGGGCGTCGAACAGCGCTCCGGCAACATGCTGATAGAGTTCTCATCGCCGAACGTCGCCAAGCCGATGCACATCGGCCACTTCCGGAACAACGCGCTTGGAGACTCGCTGCAGCGCATACTGGATTTCACGGGCTACGACGTCACCTCTGAGAACTATCTCGGCGACTGGGGAACCCAGTACGGTAAACTGATATACGCCTTCAAACAGTACGGCTCCCGCGAAGAGTTCGAGGAGAACCCGATGGAGCACATGTTCGACCTGTATGTCAGGTTCCACGAGGAAGCCGGGGAAGACGGCAAGCTCGAGGAAGAAGGCAGGAAATGGTCGAAGAAGGTTGAAGACGGCGACGAAGAAGCCCAAGGGCTGTGGGAGGAGTTCCGTGAAGCATCTATAGAATACCACCGGAAAGACTACGAGAGAATGGATGTCGATTTCGACCGGATAACAGGCGAATCAACCGTCGTCGAGATGGCGGAGGAGATGGTCGAGAAAGGATTGGAAAGAGATATACTACAGAAAGACGAGGACGGCTCCATATACGCCGAGTTCGACGACCTTCCCTCGACAGTCCTTGAAAAAGGCGACGGCACAACTCTCTACCTGACACGGGATATAGCGAACATAAAGAAGCGCGAGGACGAGGGATTCGACCACAACCTGTACATCGTCGGGTCCGAGCAGGAGCTCCACTTCCAGCAGCTCTTCGAGCTCGCGGAGCAGTACGGCATCGATATAGAGAGCGAACACGTATCCTACGGCCTCCTGAAGCTTCCCGGGGGATCCATGTCCTCGCGGGAGGGCAGGATAATCAGCCTCTCCGAGGTACTGGATGAGGCGGTAGAGAAGGCGGAGAAGAAGATAGAGGACCGCGAAATCGAGAACGCCGAAGCCATCGGTATAGGAGCGGTAAAGTACGCCAACCTCTCTGTCTCCAGGAAAAAAGACATAGAGTTCGACTGGGACCGCGCCCTGACATTTGAGGGAGACTCCGGCCCATACCTCCAGTACTCCAATACCCGGGCAAAAAGCATACTGGAAAAAGCAGAGGAAGACGGCAGCTTCCAGGGAGAGTTCGAGGACGAAGAGCACCGGCTTCTCAAGAAGCTGGCAGAATTCCCGGACATGGTCGACTCCGCGGCCGAACAGCGGGAACCCGCGAAGATAGCGAACTACCTGTCTCTTCTATGCGAGGAGTTCAACAGCTTCTACCATTCCTGTCGCGTCCTGGATGCGGAGGAAGAAGACAGGAGGAGAAGGCTCGAGCTCGTCGAGCTATTCGTCCAGGTCACCGATACAGGTCTTGAGCTGCTCGGTATGCAGCCCCTGGAAGAGATGTGACCGTGGCAAAAAGTTCGTTTTATTAACGACTAGAACCACCTAATTCATGTAATGTCGATTCTGGACAGTTTGAAGCAGGCGATAGGCTCGAAGGACGAGGACACGAGAGGTCTTACCTTCGACGCAGGCGACACTTTCGAGTTCAAGATAAGCGAGGAGAAAGATGTCAAGATAACCTCGAATATCGACAAACTGTCTGACGTGGACGTGAAGTACCCTCTCATCAAGCCCTTTGCCTACGCCCACATCAAGTGGGACGAGGAGAACAAGGAGATAATGTACCGCATCGAGGAGCCGAACCTCACAGAGGAAGACCAGGAGCTGTTCGACAAGATAACAGAGAACCTGTCGGAGAAGCTGGATGTCTCCCTCAGCTCGGTGCAGGAGCGCGAAAAAGTCATCGAATACCTCGAAGGAAAGATAAACGAGGTACTCCTTGAACTCGGCATCAAACTGTCGAAGGACCAGCACAACAAGATAATGTACTACATCTACAGGGACTTCGTCGGCCTCGGAAAGATAGAGCCGTTCATGCACGACCCTTACATAGAAGACCTCGGATGTGACGGCACAGGAATACCAGTATTCGCGGTCCACAGCGAGTTCGGGTCGGTCAAGTCAAACGTAAAGTTCGAGAAAGAAGAACTGAAAAACCTTGTCGTCAAGCTTGCGGAGAGGTGCGGACGCTACGTCTCGTACGCCAATCCTCTGCTCGACGGCGCCCTGCCGGACGGTTCGCGTGTCAACGCCTCGCTGACAGAGGACGTGACCTCGAAAGGTCCAACTTTCTCGATACGTAAGTTCCAGGAGACCCCGTTCTCATCGATAAACATGATAAACCTGGGTACCTCCTCGCCGAAGATAATGGCCTACATGTGGCTGCTGATGCAGTACCAGCAGTCCGTGCTCATCTGCGGTGGAACAGCAACAGGCAAGACAAGCTTCCTGAACTCAGTGGTTTCATTCATCCCGCCGGAGGACAAGATAGTCTCGATCGAGGACACGCGCGAGCTGAGACTGCCGCACGAGAACTGGATTCCCTCTGTTACAAGGTCGATGTTCGGACAGCACGGCGAGGCAGACGTCGACATGGACCAGCTGCTCAAGGAATCCTTCCGTGAAAATCCTGACTACGTAGTGGTCGGAGAGGTCCGTGGAGAGGAAGCCTCCGTACTGTTCCAGGGGATGGCATCAGGCCACCCCTCCATGGGCACGATGCACGCTTCAGGACCGAACGACGTCGTCAAGAGGCTTGTAACGCCTCCGATATCTCTTTCACCCGCACTGGTCGAATCGCTCGACGCTATCGTGGTCATGACACACGCAAAAGGGGTCGAGAAGAGCGCCAGACGTGTCAGGGGTGTACACGAAGTACAGAAAGTCATGGAGGATTCGCAGAGCGCCAGGACAAACAAGGCGTTCACCTGGACTGCGAGAGATGACTCGCACTCGATGAACGGCGAACCGTTCCTCTTCGACCAGATCAGCACAGATTTCGGTATAAGCAAGGACGAACTCCACGACGAACTTGAGACCCGTACAAAAGTTCTCAACTGGCTGAAGGAGAAAGGCGTCACAGATTTCCACGAAGTCTCCAAAGTTATCGCCGAGTACTACAAAGACAAGGAACAGGTACTGAAGATGGTGGAATCAGAGGAGAGAGATTACACCCTTGAAGACATAATAGAAGCCGAGGAAAGCGTCGACATCACCCACGACGACCAGCTCGACAACGCGATGGACAGGGACAGACAGGAGCAACAGCAGAAACTGAAGAACAAAGACCGCGGTAGGAAACTCCAGACAGAGGCAGAAAAGAAGGAGGAGAACACAGAGGCTGAACCTGAAGACGACCAGGCGCTGGAGAAGGAGATGGCGCAGAAGGAGGCTGGAAAGAAGAGCGAGGGCCAGAGGAAACAGGAGTCCGGGCAGAAGCAGCAGAACAAACAGGAGAAGGAACCGGAACAGGAAAAGTTCTCAGGCGACGAACCCATCGAGAAGAAGAAAGCCACAGAGAAAAACCCGGTATCCGACCTTGAGAAAAAGCTGCGTGCAGAGCGCAAGAAGGTGGAGAACCTCCAGGACAGGACCGAGGATATGGACGAGAATCCGTTCGAAGACTCCTCCAAGAAAAAAGTGGAAGAAAACCCGTTCGAGGCCTGAAAGATGAAGAGGATAAACACCGGTATCAAGAACTTTGACAGGCTCCTGGGAGGCGGCATGCCGGAGCGCGAGCTAGTCCTCATCGAAGGACCGCCCGGCTCCGGGAAATCGAACCTCGGGCTAGAGTTCCTCTACCGGGGGGCGCAGAAAGGAGAGAAAGGACTCTACGTGACTTTCCAGGACAAGGAGAACGAGGTACTCAGGACGACCACCTTTGACTGGGATTTCGAGGAAGCGGTGGAGTCCGGAAAGATAAACATAGTAAGCTTCGACCCCTACCGATACGAGCAGATAGGGAACATGCTCAGGAGCACAGTGAAGGAGAAAAACGCCACAAGAGTGGTGCTCGACCCGATAACCGACCTCGATGTCTACATTGACTCCCGAAAGGACAGGCGCAAGAACCTCCTGGAGATAAAGAATGGGCTCCGAGAACTGGGGGCGACAGGCATGCTGATAGCGGAGGAATCAGAGGCCACCGACCTAGAAGAAGAGGTGGCAGATATAATACTGAAGATGGACGTTATCAGGAACAAGGGGGAGCTGGAAAGACAGATATACGTCAAAAAACTCAAAGGCTCCGAGTACGATGAGAGAATCCATAACTACGTATTCCAGAGCGACGGACTAAAGATACAATGAGTTCTAACCCCTTCGACACGGGCCTGATAGACAGGATAAAGCAGGCTTCCAAGACGAACAGCACCAGCGCCGCAGCCAACGCTCTTTTTGGCCCGACAGTCGACAGGTACAACAAGTACTTCGAAGACCTGAGAGACGACCTCAAGCACGCCGACATGGATGTGCTCTACCGGACATACGTGTCGGAGATATTCCTTTTCAGCCTCGGAGCCTTCTTCATGGCGCTCGCAGGTATAGGCACCTACGTCATCTGGGTCCAGCCGGGCGTACTACAGGGCCTCAGGTTCGTGTTCGGCATACCGATGGCTGTAGCGATTCTCGTGTTCGGTTTCATGTACATATATCCGTCGCAGAGAGCCAAGAGCCGGCAGAAAGACATAGACGAGAACCTTCCGTTCGCCCTGAACCACCTCTCCGCTATCGCCACATCGGGCATCGCACCGAGCTCGATGTTCGAACTGCTCCAGGGATTCGACGAGTACGGAGGCATATCCGACGAAGCGGGAAAGATATCAAGGCGCGTCAATGTCTTCGGAGAGGACTTCACAACCGCGGTCAGGGAGGTCGCCGACAGATCGCCGAGCGAGGACTGGAGCGAAGTGCTCTACGGGATACTGTCGACTGTGGAGACGGGGGGCGACCTGGAATCATACATAAAGCAGGAGGCGGACGAGGCGCTTTTCGACTACAAGATGGATCGTGAAAGAGAGATAGAACGCCTGAGCACGTACGCATCCTTCTACACAGCTATACTTATCGCAGCACCGGTTTTCCTGGTGGTCATCCTTGCAGTCATGAACCTTCTCGGAGGCAACCTTCTCGGGTTCGCCATCCGGGACCTTATGTGGCTGGGAGTCCACGTCATAATACCGGTCATAAACGGCCTGTTCGTCATCTTCCTGGCACTGCGGGTGGACTAGATGGAGCTGATACCGCAGGACTACCGGCTGCAGCTCAGGAACATCTGGCGGAAGAACAAGAGGCTTATAACACTGATAACGGTGGCCGCGGTCATAGGAATCACCGTAGCGGCTGTCAACACCTGGCACTTCCAGAACAACAAGGTCAAGTTCCAGCTGGAGGAGACACGCACCATCAGCAACAATGACCGTGCAGAGTTCAACTTCGCCCTGGAGAACCCAAGCCAGCCCGCGGACACCACGTTGAGGATGGAGATCCAGAACATAACTGCCCAGACCATACTCGTCCTCAAGATAAACGGGGAGCAGATAAAGGAGATAGAAAACACCAATCCCATCATAAAACTACAGCCGGAGGTGCTTGAGAAAGAGAACAAGGTCGTCATAGTCAAGCAGAATCTGGGTTTCACCGACCAGAGACTGGTCTACGCCCAGGTAACATCTTTCACGAACCTCCAGCAGCTTGTCTTCGTACTGCTCAACTTCGCCTCCATACTGCTCATCTTCTCGCCGATAGGCTACGTCAAGTACCAGGACTACATCCGCCGCAAAAAGATGGAGGACGAGTTCCCCGCTTTCCTGCGGGATGTCGTCGAGGGAACACGCGCAGGCATGTCACTGCCCCAGGCCATACAGAACACTGAAACCGGCAGCTACGGGCCGCTCGACGATAAGATAGAGAAGATGTCGGCACAGATAGAATGGGGAGTACCTTTCGACGAGGTGCTGGAGAACTTCGGCGAGGAGACCCGTTCAGCCGTGGTCCAGAGAAGCGTCGACACCATCATCCAGGCATACACCTCCGGAGGCAACATACAGGACGTACTGGAGAGCGTAGGCGACAATATCCGCTCCATCAAGCAGCTCAAGGAGGAGCGCCAGAGCCAGCTCTACGGAGAGATGATAACAGGCTACATCGTCTACTTCATCTTCATAGGCATCCTGATAGCGCTGACGACATTCCTTCTTCCGAACCTGGCCAACGCATCAGCTTCTCTCGGAGGCGGCCTGAACGTTCTCGGCAACAGCGGCGGCAGTAGCCTGCGACAGAATATCTCGCTTTACAAGACCTGGTTCCAGAGACTGGTCTACATCCAGGCGTTCTTCTCCGGCCTCATAATCGGCAAGCTCAGCGAGGGCGAGATGAAGGCTGGCATCAAACACTCTGCCATACTGTTCGCGATAGGTTACCTGGCTATCACTTTCTTCCTCTGAAGTCCGGGGAAGTTTAAAAAACGAACCAGAACATAATTTCACCTATGGGTAGAAAAGGTATCACCCCTCTTATCGCGGCAGTACTTCTACTGGCGGTGACAGTCTCAGCCGCTGCACTTTTCTCAAGCTGGGGGCCAAGCATAGTCAAGACGGTCACAAGTGCGACATCCAACCAGACGGAGCGCGCGGTTGACTGCAACGCTGCATCGATCGATATCATGTCGGCCAAGTACTATTCTTCAGGCGGCCAGACAGCTATCGTCATCAGGAACACCGGCCAAGCCGAACTGAACAACCTCAGGGCTTCGGCCTGGGCGAACGAAATCCCGATCAACGAGACCACGACAAGCCTGGCCAGAGGAAACCTGACAACGGTCAACGTCACGACCAACAAGAAGCCTGATCTGGTTCAGGTGTTCTCAAAGAAGTGCGGTTCAGTAACCGACAAAAAGAAGGACATCAACTAGAAACACATGAACGCCAGAAAAGGTATCTCGCCGATAGTTGCGTCTCTCCTAGTCTTCGTGGTCGCCATAGCGATGGTCTCTATATACGCCCAGTGGGCCCCGAATCTGGCGCGCAACACGTCTGAAAGAACTACAAGCGACGTGGAAAGAGATATCGAGTGCTCAAGCGCCGGGCTGTCCATCAGCGACGTGAGCTACGACACCGCCAAGGAGGAAGTTATCCTCGATATCGAAAACACGGGCACAGTGAGGTTTGTCGAGACGATCCAGGTAGTCGCGTTCAACGAATCCGTCTCCATCGGAAGGAAAACACTTGAAGGCCTTGAGGTAGGACAGAAACAGAAGATAGTCTTCGGCGCCGGGAAGATACCTGCGCGGATCGTGGCCTTCACAGAGGAGTGCCCGTCCATTACCGAGGAGCAGTCCTTCATACGGGTTGACTGACCGGGAAAAGAAATGTAAGTAGCACGGGCTCTAAAACTTACATGGGGGAACAGAACTTCTGGCTTATAGAGATATACAGCGACGATACCGCAAACGTCTCGATAACCTCCCAGGAAGAGGTAGAGGCACTCGAAAGCATGGGCGAGATAGAGGACTGGATGTTCGCCCCAGTCAACGAAGCCGATGAAGAGGACATGATAGAACGCGCCGAAGAAAACGGCTACGAACACGACCCCTGGTAAATGTAATACATTTCATACTTATATAGTCCTTTATAGCAATTTCGTAATACAAACTAGACTTCTAGAAACATCTCTCCATCGCTATGCTGGGCAACGCCCGGCGACCAGCGTAGCTGGTCACGCATGATCAAACTCTGCGAAGAGTTTGGCCGAGCCCGGATTTGAACTCGAAAACAAGTTTTCTGCGGTCAAATGCGGGCATAGTCACACGAAGTGTGGCCGAGCCCGGATTTGAACCGGGGACAACTGCATAGCTGAACTGCATTCAGCGAAACGCTGACAGGAAGTCAGCGTGTCTTCAGTGCAGCGCTCTCCCAGGCTGAGCTACTCGGCCAGAAAC
>JBDGRD010000050.1:0-9770 GCA_042218425.1 Candidatus Nanohaloarchaea archaeon | reverse complement strand
CTCATAAATTTTAGGCACCTATAACAGGATATGACAGACGATTCGAGGGAGCACGTTCTGCCAGGTACGGAAGAAGGGTATGAAGGAGAAAAAGTGGAGGGATACGACTTCAGGGGCGATTTCTCGCTGGAAGAGCTTCTGGAGTCCTACGGCACCACCGGATTCCAGGCCACACACCTCAAGGAGGCAGTAGACCTCGTGAAGAAGATGCGGGAGGAAGACGCCAGGATATTCCTGACCTTCACCTCGAACATAGTATCATCCGGTCTCCGGGAGACGGTCGCTTACCTCGCCAGGGAAAATCTTGTGGATGTGATGATAACCACTTCCGGTTCGGTCACGGAGGATATAATCAAGACCATGCACCCTTTCAAGATGGGTGACTGGGACGCCGACGAGGCAGAGCTCCGGGAGAAGGGCATCAACCGGCTGGGCAATATCTACGTCGAGAGCGACGCGTACGTCAAGCTGGAGGACTACCTGAACAACGAGTTCTTCCCCGACTTCTTCGCGGACGAGAAGGTGCGGACCCCGACAGACGTCACCCGGGAACTGGGAGAGGACTGCAGCGACGAGAACTCGTTCCTCAACCACGCCGCGGATAACGATATACCTGTTTTCTGCCCCGCACTGATAGACGCTGAGATAGGAGACTTCCTTTTCTACTACCGCCAGGAGCAGGACCAGGAGATCGGCATCGAGACGCTTGACGACTGGGACTCTCTCATACACGAAGCGGTCGAGGCGGACAAGACCGGGCTTATATGCGTCGGAGCAGGAGTTCCCAAGCACCAGGCTATAATGAGCAATCTTTTCCGGGGCGGCGCCGACTACGCAGTCTACATCTCGACCGGTATGGAGGGAGATGGTTCGCTCTCCGGTGCACCGCCGAAAGAAGCGGTTTCCTGGGGCAAGATCAAATCCAGCGAGAACAACCACACGCTTGTCGAGGCAGAGGCCACACTTGTTTTCCCTCTCCTCGTGGCAGCCGCCTTTAAAGAGGAGTACTGATGCGTGTACTGGTAGCAGGCAACGGCTTTATCGGCCAGGCCCTGGTGGAGCGTCTGGATGACGAACACGAGATCACCACGCTCGATGCAGACGATGCCGATATAACACAGGACATCACCCAGAGTTTCGAGGTAGAGGAAGAGTTTGATGTCGTCTACCACACTATCGGTCTCGCGCCAGGTCTTTACTCCGAAGAGACATACAGGAACGTCCATGTAGAAGGAACGAGGAACCTGCTGGACGCGGTGGAGACAGAGAAAGTGGTCTATGTCAGCGCCCTGAGAGCCGGTGAATCGGACTACAGTTTTTTCACGACGAAGAAAGAGGCAGAAGAACTCGTCAAGGATTCAGGCCTCGACTACACCATTGTCCGGCCGTCCACAGTTTACGGCGAAGGAAACAAGCTCATAGATACTCTCAGGAGGGCGGCGAAGACACACGTCTTCCCTGATATAGAGGCCGAGATACAGCCGATACAGCTGGATGACCTCGTCGAGGTGCTCGTGGAATGCGGCGAGAGGTTCAGCGGAGAGGAGCTGGAAATCGCCGGACCGGAGAAGATGAAGGTCACCGAGTTCGTCCGGGAGATATACAGGCAGGAAGGCAAGCCGTGCCACCTGTTCTCTTTCCCTGAGAAGCCGATGAGCATCGGGCTGAAAGTTCTCGACCGATTGCCCAGGCCTCTAAGCTACGGCCACTACGAGCTCCTCAGCCACCACAACGTTACGGATGACAACGACGCCACCGATATAGTCGACCTGGAGCCAGTCTTCTAGGTTCACTTCCAGGTCACAGGATAAGAGACTTAACGCTTACAGTTCAAAGGGTATTACCGGGTGAAACTATGGAACACGTAAACGTGCAGGGCGAAAGGGTACCTTCTCTCGGACTTGGAACCTGGCAGATGTCTGGCTCTGAGTGCCGCAGGGCGGTGGAGAACGCGCTCGAAATCGGTTACCGGCATATCGACACCGCGCAGGCATACGGCAACGAGGCGCAGGTAGGTGCCGCGATATCTGACTCGGATATAGCTAGAGAAGATATATGGCTCACGACGAAGATATGGCGGACCAATTTCCACCATGACGACGTGATATCATCGTTCCAGGAAAGCCTTGAGAAGCTGCAGACAGACTATGTCGACCTCCTGCTAATCCACTGGCCCCACGAATCCGTGCCTTTCAGGGAGACGCTGGATGCGATGGCCGAACTGGTGGAGGAAGGAAGCGTCCGGAACATCGGTATAAGCAACTTCACCGCCTCTCAGATACAGGAGGCTCTTGACGCCTCGCGGCAGAAGATACTGACCGACCAGGTGGAGTACCATCCTTTCCTGTCGCAGGACGCGGCGCTCCAGAAGTGCAGGGAGAAAGACATGATGCTGACCGCATACTCTCCTCTCGCAAGGGGAGACGTCATGGGCAACGAGACGTTGAAAGAGATCGGCCGGTCTTACGGCAAGACCGAGGCCCAGGTAGCCCTCCGCTGGCTGGTGCAGCAGGAGAACGTCGCGGCTATACCGAAGGCGTCCTCTCCGGAACACCAGGAGGACAACTTCGACATCTTCGACTTCGAACTCAGCGGTAGCGAGATGGAGAAGGTTTCAGGGCTTGCCAGGAACGACCGGAAAGTCGACCCCGGTTTCGCACCGGACTGGGACTGAGTCAGGAGAGAAGACCAGCGGATACTGACTCCAGTTCCACGAGCTTCTCTTTTATCTTTTCAAGGTGGCTGTCAAGCTTCTTGGAGCCCACATCGGATATGGGCACCCATTCCCCCTGCTGTGGCTCTCCCTCGATATTGATTATGTAGGGCTGCCAGACGAACTCTCTGCCTTCCATACTGAAGTTCGATTTCAGCTTTTTCTGGTAGCGGACGACCTCTGACTTACAGCCTGTCAGCTGCTGCGTTGCGCCGGCCGCCGCGTTCGCACATATCTGGCCCGAAACGTTTTTTACGGACGGTATCGACCAGGTCTCCTCCTCAGAGTCGAACACCATCAAAAGCTTTTCCTCCCGTACGACTATACCACTAGAAATCTCGATAACAGACGTCATACAGTTAATTAGAACCGCTCACGTATAAAGGACGGAGACCAGCGCCCAGGGCAGGGCTCGAACCTGCGACCACCACGTTAACAGCGTGGCGCTCTACCTGCTGAGCTACCTGGGCCCAACTTCTGAAAGTTGGAGCATCATAAGCCATTCAGAGAATGGCTCTCAGTAGTTTATCAGGTGCGAGCTATTTTTTTAAACCTGAAGTAAAGACAGAGAGAAAAGAGAGGGTTCAATAGAACCCTCAGATGATGCTTGAACTGTCAGCAGTTCAGTCTAGGAACTCCTCGTTCTCTATCTTCTCGGGCAGGTAAGTGTTGGCCACGAACTCCAGGCTTTGCGATGCGAGAGCCTGCTGCTCTATCCTGACCCCCATATCAAGCATCTTCTGGAGCTGTTTCTGCCAGTCCTCGTTCTGCATCCACTCGTACTCCATGACGTCGCGGGCGCGCTTGTAGTCCTTGGTCGGACCTCCGGCATCCTCGGGCTTGCCCTTCAGGTTCTCGGTGACGTGGTGGAGGTCGTACTCCTCGATGTCCTCCATTGTCATGCCCACGAGCTTGGCGTCCGGAGTCGCCAATCTGTCGGACTGGAAAGCCAGGCTCATCGAACCTGATTTCAGGACGGAGTAGATGTAGTAACCCCACGGGTCGCCGTCCGTGAAGACGTAGACCGGGAGGTCGAGCCGGTTGTGCATGATGTTGATGAGCCGTCTCGCACCTCTCGCGGGCTGCCCCTTGGTTCCTATGATGATTGCGTTGTTTTCCTTGTGGAAATCTTCCTCGACCAGCCTGTTAACCATCGCGTTGGTCTCGACTACAAGTATGAAGTCTGCGTCACATTCCACGAACTCGTAGTGGTCGACGATGCTCGGGATGTTGAGCCCTGATGTTCCCATCTCCATGCAGTCGATCTCGTCGCCGGAGTCGTTGATGACCACCGGTCCGAAAAGCGAACCTTTTGCCTCCGCTATCAGGTGGAGGTCTTCACGGATGGCGCCTGTAGCGGTCTCGATGTCTACGATGACAGGGTCGGATTCGTCCTGGTCTTCGAAAGTGTTTTCGTCAAGCCCAGGTACCGTGTGCTTCAGCTGGTAGTACAGCTCTCGGATGGAAGCCGTTCTTCCTTCCTCGACAAACTGTTTCGCCTTGGATGCGACCAGCATGGTCTGCATGAACTTCCTGGCGTGCGAGATGTTGAGGAACTTCCGTGACGAGTAGTTGTCACCGAGTTCGAGCCGGCCTTCCTCCTCGTCGTACTCGACGTTGGACTGTGACCGGACCTTGGTCTCTATCTCAAGGTTGTCGCTGTCTGGGTCCTCCAGCTGTCTCTTTATCTTCTTTCCAAGGTTTTTCAGCCTGTCAAGCGTCTGTGGGTCATTCTCAAAGTCTTTCTTTGGCATTACTCATCACCTCTGGTGTTGACGTAAATCAGAAAATCTTGCATTTTCGCCACCTCTAAAGCTGCTCCGGGTTGTAGTCCCGTTCAACGAGTTCCTGGATTTTGGCCTCTATCTCTTCGGGGTCGCCTTCTTCAGCGAGCTCGGCTATCGCCGGC
This sequence comes from Candidatus Nanohaloarchaea archaeon, assembly GCA_042218425.1. GTDB lineage: Archaea > Nanohalarchaeota > Nanosalinia > Nanosalinales > Nanosalinaceae > JBDGRD01. The sequence continues at coordinate 5,148 of JBDGRD010000050.1, read as the reverse complement.
CCCATCTCCTTGGCGTAGGACGTGAGCTTCCGTTTCTTCTTCTCCTGTATCTTCTTCCTCTCCTTGCGTCCGATGTAGCGGCCGAGCTTCCTGCCAGCTTCCTGGAGCGCGAGCTTCATCTCCTTCCGGATGGGGTCGTAGTTGGCGACCGCCTCCTTTCCTTCAGACGTGAAAGGAACCCATACCGATGCGATGTGGACCAGTATGTACAGCGGTCCCTGTGGACGTCCTCCTGCCTGGGAGACGTTGTAACGGCTCCAGTCGACCTCTTCGATGGCTTTTGTCGTGACGCACGCCGATTTCTTGTAAAGCAGTGGAACCTTGTTCGCGTACCTCAGTTCCTCGTAGCTACCGTCCTCCGGTATGTCGCCTCCCCATGCAAGGCCGACCTCTACCTGGAACGGGTTGCCCTTGTAGACCGTCGGCTTTCGCGTTATCGCGGTGGAGAACTCGGGGTTGAGCTCTTTTTTCAGGCCTTTCAACACAAGGTCCTCTCCTATCGGCGAGAGGCAGTCCGTCGGCGGCGACTGGAGGTTGACCCTCTGCGCCGCGTTCAGCAGCTCTTCTATCTCATCTTTTTCCAGCGTGTTCGGGCGTCTGCCGTCGTCTATACCGGCTTCGCCGCATATCTCCTGGGCAGACGTCCTTCCGACCCGTGTGAACTCCTGCTGGAGGAAGCTGGAAATCGTCCTTGCAGAGGAGTTCTCTATCATCCTCATGACGATACCGAGCTCGACTCCATGGAGGTGTGGCTTGATCTCCTTTGATTTCTCCGGCAGTTCTTTGGAGACACGCGGGTACTCTATCTTGTTTCCTGAAGGCTCTCTCAGGACGATGCGGGCGTACGGGTTCATGATGGCGGTGTGCTTCAGGTAGTTCCTGACCGAGTGATGGCCTTTCGTGTACTTGGCCTCCACATCCATCTCGATGGTGGTTCCGTGGTCAAAGTAGTAGTCCTTGTCACCAGAGAACTCGTCGTTATCCTCGTCTATGACCTCGTCCTCCAGTATCTCCGGTTCGTTTTCCTCCGTGTCGATGCGGACGACGAACTTGTGGCACGGCTCTCCTTTCTGCTTGGAGTAGACGGTCACCGGTTCGCCCGTTGTCAGCTGTGCGTACATCGCGGAAGCGGATATCCCGATTCCCTGCTGACCGCGCGACTGCTGGAGTTTGTGGAACTTGGAACCGTACAGCAGTTTTCCGAATACCTTCGGTATGTTTTCACGTGAAAGCCCGATGGCGTTGTCACGTATCTCGACGCGGCACTTCTCCTCCCCTATCTCGTCGATGAGCACGTGTATCTCCGGGAGTATCTCGTCCTCCTCGCACGCGTCCAGCGAGTTGTCCACCGCCTCCTTGACGACTGTGATTATGGATTTCTGCGGGTTTTCGAAACCAAGCAGGTGCTTGTTCTTCTCGAAGAACTCCGCCACCGATATCTCCCGGTGGTCGGATTCCTCAGCTATCTCCTGTTCTACTCCGTTTGGCATCTAGGTTATCACCTTAAGTTAACCGTTAAGCCACACTTCGGTGGCTTTTTGTCCGGTTTTGACCTTTCACTGATGATCGAACACTCGAAGAACTTGCGGAGTTCTTCTGTTCGCGGAAGTTCCGCTGGAACTTCGAGTTCTGAAGTTCGTTGTGCATAGTATGATGGACCTCTTGCGTATGATTAATGCTTTATCTTGGCCTGGTTCTTCTCCAGGTACTGGTACGCGGTCGCGTGAGAGCTACCCTGGAGCAGCATCCTGACCGCTTCCCGTGCGATCTCGATGTTCTGCGGCTGGCCTATGAAACCTACCGTGGACCCGTAGACCGATATATCGACGTTGGCGTCTTTCTCTATATGCCTCCTGGCCTCGCCGTCACGGCCTATGACGCGGCCTTTAAGACGTTCGCGAGATTTCTGGGTGTCGGCGAACTGCTTGATATCTATCATGTGGAAGTTCACGCCTTCCTCTATAAGCTTGAAAGCCTTGTCCGGGTTGAAACCCCGACCTATCGCCTTCACGATGTTCTCGGCTATCATCTCTTCAAGCGGTTCGCCCTCGACGCTGACCACGTTGTCCTCTATACCCAGTTCGCAGCCTGTCAGGTCCTCGAACTCTTCCTTGGTCTCTCCGTCTTCACCGATGAGAACACCGACTCGTTCCTCAGGGACCTTGACCTCTTTCATCTGGTTCCTGTATAAAATGAACCGACAAACCTTTTTATACCTTAAACCGGTTTTACAGGCTCTCTTCACCAGAAATAATGCCTTCATAGGCTTCCTCAGGTTCGGGGTCTGCTCCGAGTCGCTCGAAGAAGCTTGAAACGTTCTCAAGGTCTCTTTTCAAGAGTTCACGGGCCTCTGGATGCGTCCGGTGGACTCCCTGTGAGAAGTCTATCCAGTACAGTTCTCCGGAGCCTGTGACGAGAAGGTTGTACTCGGACAGGTCGCCGTGAACCAGCTCCTGCTCCTGCCAGAGACGCCGGATGCCGTTGACGACGTTCCTGTAGCCTGTCTGCGGGTTCTCTATCTCTACGTCCTTTATCTTCGGGTACGGCGAGAAATCTTCGCCGATGAACTCCATCACGAGGATGTTCTGCTGGAAGGCCACCGGTTCCGGGCATTTAACCACTTCTCTCGCTCTTTCAAGATTCCTGTACTCTTTTTTGCACCATTCGTCGATGACGGAGCGCCTGTCGCGCTTGAAGTCCCGGAACCGCTTGTCGCCTTCCAGGTAGGTCGCCATATCACGGAAGCCTCCGGCCCGCGTCATGTAAATCTTCACCAGGACGCGCCTGTCGTCCGGCGTATCCGCCAGGAAGACCAGCGACTCCTTGCCGGATTCTATGGTGCCGTACAGCTTCTCCAGCACTTTACGGTCAGCGAGCTTTAGAAGAGCGCCCTGGGTAGTGTGGTCGAAGACGTTCTCAAAAGCTTTCCTCGCCTCCGAAGAGTCGAACATCTTGCGTCCGCGCTCCTTCCAGCGCTCTCTGACATCCCAGTCCTCGTCCATCGGCCTGTAGAAGCATTAACTCCAACTTTCAAACGTCTTCCCTTAAAGGAACTCTGATATCTCGTCCAGGTAGTCTTGGTCTTCAAGCCACTCTGTCTCTGCCTGGGAATACGAATGCACTATATCTCCTTTCTCGTCTCCCTGGATTTTCCAGGGGTCGATAAGAACTACAGAGTCGCGCTTGACCCAGATGCCTCTCTTCTTCGAGCCAGGAATCCTGCAGATACGCTCGTTGGTGTCGGTACAGTAGACGCGGTACTTGCCGCCGCCTTCCTTCCTCAGTACTATGCCGAGGACCTCGTCTCCTTCGGGTTCCCGGACTCTTCCAACTCCTTCCTCTTCGTCTTCGGGCATAAAAACATCTTGAGGCGCAACGTTTTTTAAACCAGCTCAGGCAGAGCGTCCCGCGCGATTTTTAACTTCTTGGTGGCTAAAGAACGGTAGAGATGGCAGTATCCCGGAATGAAACAGCAGAAAGGGAGGCGACACGCCTTTTCGACGAACTTGAGGAGCAGGAAGCCGTGGAGCACTTCTTTGACGGCCAGGTGCTCGGACTGCTCCATGAATCGGATAACGGCCACCACGCCGAGTTAGGGTACTACGAGGAGCACGACGACCAAGGCTATTTTCTGCCTGAGGTCATGGTCTGTTACCGGCCGGCTGACCAGAACCCTCGCAGCACTGTACTGGTAACCGACCACCACGGTGAGAGAGAACTGGACAGTACCGGCGATTACAAGATAGTCGAACTCAGCGAGCCCTACCTGGACACTTTTGAAGACTTCTAGACCCTGACGGAGATAACGTTCCTGTAGACTTCCTGCCCGTCTTCCTCTCCTATGAGCTCGTATGAGCGCTTGACCTCGGGGTCGTACCGGGCCTTCAGCATGCCCAGCATCTCTTTCGCCATGTCCTCTGTCGATATGAAGAAGTCGAAGCCGTGCTCGTGCTTCTGGATGTTTGACAGGAAGTTCTTCCTGTTCTCGTCCGTGATGCTCGCTGCCTTATCGGTGACAGCGTCCGCTACCTTCTCCAGGTCCCGGTCGCCTCTCAGCTGGAGCTTGACCTTGTAGAAACCGCCCTGGAACCGCGAGCACTCCTCGCACTGCTCCTGCTTGAATCTGACCTCGGAGTCATATGAATCCTCTATATCGCCTCGCGACGCGTGGACCCGGACGAACATCTTGTCGTTCTCCTCCCAGAACTGCAGCTCCATCTCGACACCCGGCTCCGAGAACTCGGCGTACTTCGCCGCAAGCTGGTCGCGGACAGAGTACTCCTCCAGCCACTCCCCGGACTGCCTCATACGCCCGCATACAGGGCAGACCTCTATCTCCACGACATCAGGTATATCCACCAGGTCGTTGACATCCGGATAGCAATCAGGACAGAGCTTCTTCTTGTCGCCGTACAGCTCCTCGGTCTCTTCCCCGCAGCGCGGACAGAATTTTGTCAGTTCCATAGCCCTTGTTTCCTCTGGAAAGCTTTAAATCTCGAACTCAAGTCGGTCTCCCTCCTCGACATCCAGTTTTTCGAAAGACTCCAGCAGGTAGTGGAACTCTCTTTCCGGCCGGTAAAAACTCCATGTCCTCGGATCCGGGGTCCACGGCTCGGCCCTCCCGACCTCGAACACTTCCCTGTCCTCGTCCATGAAGTAGAGATGCAGCGGCCGGGGAACGAACGCCATGTCCAGGGCACCTCTCGAACCTGACTCGAACTCGAAAAGCATCTTGCCCGAGTCCTGGAAACGGAGCCCCATGAAATGCGAGAACACGTCATCCGCCACAGAAGCCTCGAACTCTTCTCCTCCGGCCTTCACACGGACTCCCATCAGGTAATTATTCGCGCCGGGGCAGGAAAAACTTTCCCCTGTAGAAAACTATAATAAATCCCGACCAGCTTTCTAAACATAACAGTGATCGGACAGGTCAACCCCCGGCCCAAGGCAGAATGCGAAAGATGCGGCGACAAGATGAAGAAACGCCTCAACCACGGCCGGCAGATAACAGGCCTCCTCTACTTCTTCTGCGACAACGACGACTGCAACAAGCAGGGCGACATACAGGCATCGATGCACCACACCGGACGCAACTTCTACCGGTGGTGACAAACAACCTCCGAAAGCCATGCCTGGCATGGCTTATGT
>JBDGRD010000005.1:0-12714 GCA_042218425.1 Candidatus Nanohaloarchaea archaeon | reverse complement strand
CCGCCGGTCAAACCTCGAGCACCTGCACCGACAGCAGCGACTCCGGACCCACAAGCGGAGATGAAACCGGCGGACAGGAAGAACAGCAGACCTCAAGCGATGGCGGGCCCAACAGCCAGGAAACAGATACCGGTAACGGCGGAACAGATACCACGACTTCTTCCCAGACCAGCCGCAGCTACCACCGCGGCGGCATAATAACTGGAGGATTTACCAGCGCCCTCGGACGGTTCGGCGACCGGATAAACCCGTTCGACGACGGTTCGACACAGGGCGGAAGCCAGGAAGACGGACAGAGCACAGAACAGACTTGCACGCCCTCCTTCACGGCGGAGGTCGTGGAGGAGAACCCGGACGGCTACCCTATCACTATAAACGGTGATTACAGCTCCTGCGGTGAAAATCTGGAGCAGATAAATGTCGAGGTCGCCTACGACGGCAGACAGACCTCGCACTACGCAACAGAGGTGCACCAATGCGTTGGAGACTCTGGCAGCTGCGGAGGGACAACCGTCGAATACGAGGAGCATGGCGGTAGCTTCACCATAAAGATACTCGACGGCAAGAAACCTGAGGAGGTCCGCCAGCCGGTAGAGGTGGACGTGGACCTGCTGGCGCTGAAATCGAGGTACACTGGTGGAAGAGCCGGACCAACTGGCGAGGACGAACTGCAGTACATGTGCACAGGAGAAGGTGATACGCCGTACAGCGAAAGCATCGACCCCTCAAACTACGACTGTATCTCGGATTCTTCATACGTAGCCGACCTGACCGCCACTCTCGGCAGACAATCGATTTCCTGGGGCGATACTATAACGGTAGGGCCGGGCACCGACATCAGCCTGCCCGAAGGATGTGACGAGAAAGTTGTATACAGATATGGAAATCGACCGAAAGTCGGCTTCGCAAAATACGGGTCCAAATATTCCGAAAGCGCGGTTCAAGAGGGCGATACGTTAACATCGAGAGAGGGAACAGCAGTTTCAGTAGAATCCATAAGCGGGGAGAACGCCGAGCTGACCATAACCTGTAACAAAGACTCTAACAGCGAGAAAGAGGGAAAGGAAAGCAGCGACCAGCAAACCACTGACGAAGATAGAAGCCAGGAAGACGACGATGGCGGAGACGGAGAAACAGCTACAGGTACGGAACAGGAGACGATACCAGAGAGCGAGAAAACCGCGTGGATGACGTTCTGCGAGAACCAGGGATACGACCTGGCATCGGCCTCGGAACGCAGGGAGTGCGTGGAAAACGAGCTCGCGTCGACCTGCATCCAAAACCAGGAAAGAGATAACTGCCGGGAGATAGTCAGCACCATGTGCCAGGACCTGCTTGACACCGACGTTAAACGGGAGAACGGCAAGCTCAAGTGCGACCGGCCGTCATGGGTGAGCCAGGGTGAATAAGACTCTCGCGCTGATAATAGCGGCGATGGTGTTCGTCCTGACAGCGGTAACAGTGGTGACGATGACGACCCCTGTGCTCGGCGACATAAACACCTTCTCAGAGGACCAGCCGGACAGGCAGAGCTGCGAGTTCCAGGCCAACCAGGTGGAAAAAGGGTTCGCCGACTCGGTAAGCCCGCGGTGCCAGGACTACCAGAGACAGCAGGAGAACCACGAGATAGGCCAGGACCTGTGCACCAGTGGCGTCATATGCTGATAACATGAAAGACGACCACGAACAGAGAGTCGAAGAGTTCCTGGCCGGCGAAAGAGAACAGATAGACCTGGAGCTTTCGCGCGACAGTATACTGGACGAACTCTACGAGGCAGCGCTCGTGCTAAAGGACCGGGCCAGCTTCGTGAAGAACATAGGCATCGAGAACAGGCACGAGGAAAAGCAGCGGTTCCTTGAATCAAGGAGGTCAGGGGAGAAGTACGAACCCGGTTTCAGGTTCAAGGAGTTCCCGTACGACGAGAAACGCTTCATCGAACTGCTTGAACAGCTGAAAGACGCGACAGACCGCATCGACTCTGGCACGCTCGAAAAGTACGGGGCCGAGGAGATAACGGTCGACGAACTCCGGTCGCTGTTCCGGGGCGTCTTCGAGGAGTTCGAGCTTTACGTGAAACTCGCGGCGAACGTTGAAAACCGGGACCGCTGGAAGGAAATCTCGCTGGAGATCTGGCCGATGGTCGACGAGGAAACGGTCGAGAAATCGCGCCGCGCCCTGGAAAAAGGCTTCGACACCCGGGAGAGAAAAGGAGGGCTCCGCGCCGAAGACGTGAAGGAGATGTGGGAGGAAGAGCTCCGTGAACTCGGGGTCGAGTGGAGCGTCGAAACCCGGAAGGTCTCCGGGTGCTTCAACATACCGGAGGAACGCACCGTGGTCGTGGCGGAAGGCGACGGAGAAGAAAGGCTTTACACGGAAGCCGAGGCCCGGCTCCTCACGATACACGAGATCTTCCACGTCGTACGTGCGTACAACGGCATCAAGACCGGAGAAGAAGCAGGTTTCCCCCCGATTCTGGGGATGCACACACCTTTCTACGACATGACGGAGGAGGGCGGCGCCATCTACCGCGAGGAGAAAACCGGCGTCATAACACCGGCGCAGGAGAAGGACTACCATCTCAGACTGCTCGCGGCCTACTACATTTACAAAGACCTCGACTTCGAGGAAATCACGGACCGACTCATCGAGCTGGGTGCGACACCGGAGAGAGCGTTCGAACTTGTCGCGAGGAACCGTGAAATCCTGCGCCACCACATCTACCTCGGAGGGACGGAAAAGTGGCGGGACCGCGACGAGCTGTGGCCGCTACTGGTCGGGAAGGTCAACTCCGAATTCGCGGAGGTGCTGAAGCGGGAGGTCGAGGCTGGCGGCATGCTCCAGGAACCGCCCGTGACCGCGGAAGACCTCTTCCAGCCCCGCAGCTGGTAACGCGGAAAAGGTTTTATACCGGCTGTACAAAACCTGCAACAGTATGGACAAGACTATCTGGCTTATACTGGTCGCGACCGTCGCCATGATAGTCGCTCTCGCAGTCATATTCATGTCGAAAGGCTCCATCAGCGACACCATCTCCGGGGCCGAGAACGCCAAGAAGAACAGTATATGCCGGACCAAGTGCAACGCCCTTGAAGCCGGTGATATCGACAGCGTAAGCCAGCGATGCCGGGACTGGGCCAGCCAGAGAGAAGGCGTCAGTTGCGGCGGTTAGAGACCGAACGCTTCTCGTACGGCTTCTGAACGCTCGGCCATGATACGGGATATCTCTTCGGGGTCGCCGCGCTCCATCGCAAGCGCCAGCCTTTTCTCCCGGGAAAAGAGCTCGCCGGAGAACTCCTCGACAGGAACCTTCTCTCCCCGGGCTTTCAGGTAGCCGTTCTCGATGACGCCTGACTCGTCGACGAGCGCAGCGAAATCGGTCTCGTACTCCATCTTCACGAGCAGCGAGTGGATGTACTTCGGGTAACGCAGCTCGTAGCCCCTGTTCCTGTAGACCGACGCAGGGACGTTTCCAAGCCGTCGAAGGAGGTCACGGAATCTTTCCAGCGTGCCGGGGGAACCGGTCCTGTACACGGGGACGCCTTCCTCGTTGACGTTCACCGATTCCTCTACGCGGGTGAGAAGCTCATCGTCTTCAGGCAGTGGGAACTCGGGTTCCCGGGTCGGTAAGCTTCTCACTCCTCCCTTCATGGCGACGACCTGGTCGGTGGCGTTCAATCCCATCACCTGGCGGACGAAGTCGACGGGGTAGAAAAGGTCCTGGTTCCGCCAGTTGTACAGCCGGGTCTCCGGGTAGTCGAACGCCTCGGCGAACTGCTTTACCGAGCCGAACTCGTCGATGCGGTGCCACAGCTCGCGCTCTCCTTCCGCGTCGAGCTTCACTCTTATCGAACCGGGGAGCTCCGAGAACTTCATTATTACTCAGCTATGTAGAAGAAGTATATAAGTGTGGGGCTCGTTTGCCGTACACAAGGTGATCAAAGAATGGAGCTAGTATACGCAGCTCTCGTCCTTCACGAGGCAGGAAAGGAAGTCAACGAGGACAACCTTGAAGCTATCGTCGACGCGGCGGACCTTGAAGTTGACGACTCGGAGATAAAGGCTCTTGTAGCCGCTCTCGAGGACGTCGACATCGAGGAAGCCATGGAGACAGCCGTCGCAACAGGAGGAGCCGCATCGGCACCTTCAGGCGGCGAAGAAGCAGAAGCTGAAGAGGCAGAGGAAGACGAAGAAGAGGAAGAAGACGAGGACGAAGCCTCTGAAGAGGAAGCTGCAGAAGGACTCGGAGAGCTTTTCTAGAACTCTCACCACCTATCCCTTCTTTTTATCTATTATAGCGCCTGAGAGCCGCCTCAACCGTTCACTGTTTTAAGTATCGGCGAGTAAAATGATACATGGCGTTAGACGCCGTTGAAACGATTCGTTCAACATTCGGAAGCCTTAAAACGGAGACAGGGCTGAAGCTTCTCGGAGCCTTTTTCGTGCTCCAGCTCCTGAACATGGCCGCCACCCAGTACCTTGTACCGGCAGGTGGAGCCGCCTCCGTCATCGGAGGAGTCTCGGCACTGGTCCTCGCTGTAGCGAGCATCGCGCTCTTCATAGGAGCGATGCGGGCGCTGGACCAGATGGAGCTGAAACAGGAGTTCTTCACGAGCGACCTCGTGATGCCCTTCCTCCGGCTGACAGGCGCGCAGATAGTGCTATCCGTCTTCGCACTCATAGCTCTCTACCTCGCGCTGATACCGCTGATGCTCCTGGGCGGAGGCCTGGGAATGCTGACCTCCTTAGGAGGAGGCCTCGGTTCAAGCGCGTCGCCCATCATAATGATGCTGGGCGGACTGGTAGGACTTGTCTTCCTGCTCTACCCGGTCTACACACTGATAACTTCCCTTCCTATGGTAGTTATCGACGGCAGGAGGATGTTCGAGGCACTGGACAGCAGCGTCCTGAGAAGCAAGGGCAACAAGATAGCGATGTTCATCGCCTCCGTCCCCGTGGGAATCCTCTACGTGGTGACACTGGCGACCGCCCTCGCAGGCGCTGTAACCGGAGCATCCGTCTCAGGCGGACAGTCACCAGGAGCTATCCTGCTGGTCTCCGTCATGAACTCGGTCACGGGAGTGGTCTTTCTTTCCCTGCTGGTCGAGTACAACAAGAGGCTACCCGAATAACAAACCCTCATTTTTCTCCTTCTTTTTATCCAGCGGACGAGATAAAAAAATTGGCGAGAACCCGGTAACATGACCCAGCTCGACGAACTCAAATCAGAGATAAAAAAGGAGGCCTCCTCCAACCCGGAAAAATTCTTCGCCACTGACGTCCTCCGGGAAAAAGGTTTCTCGCGCTCAAGATGCGAGAACTGCGGCATGTACTTCTGGGCCGCGGACGAGGAACGCAAAGTCTGCGGAGAACCTGAATGCTCCGGCGGCTACACGTTCATCAACGACTCCCCGACAAGCGAGACGTACAGTTACGTGGAGTCCTGGGAGAAGTACCGCGACTTCATGACGGACCGCGGATACAGGGCCATCGACCGCTACCCCGTGGTCGCGAGGTGGAGGGACGACGTCGAGTTCGTGGGCGGAAGCATCTACTGTTTCCAGCCGTACGTCGTATCCGGCGAGGCCGAACCGCCCGCGCCCGAACTCGTGATACCGCAGCCATCGCTCCGGTTCAACGACGTCGACAACGTCGGGGTCACCGGTAGACACTACGTCCTCCACGACCACATCGGACAGACGTGTTTCCGCGAGGCCGACGAGTACGACCAGGACCGGTACTTCCGCGACATGTTCGAGTTCGCGGTCGAAGAGCTGGGGATCCCCCGTGAAAAACTGGTACTGCACGAAGACGCATGGGGCGGCGGAGGCAACCTCGGCGCCTGCATGGAGTTCTTCGTCGACGGCCTGGAACTATGGAACCAGGTCTACATGTTCTACGAAGTAGTAGGAGACGACTACGAGGAACTCGACCTCAAGGTCCTCGACATGGGGATGGGCCATGAAAGGATCACGTGGATATCCCACGGCACAGAGACCTCTTACGAGTGCGTGATGCCGAGCGTCCTGGAAAAGATGAAGGAACGCACAGGGATCGAGGTCGACCAGGATATCTGGGAGGACTTCCTGCCCCACTCGGGCGAACTCAACGTCGACGAGGTAGAGGACATCGACGAGAAATGGCGGGAAATAGCGGACAGGATGGATGTCGACGTCGAAACACTGAAAGACGAGATAAAACCCACCTCGGCGCTTTACGCCGTGGCAGAGCACACCCGCGCACTGCTGTTCGCGCTCGCGGATGGAAAGATACCCAGCAACTCGGGCGGAGGCCACAACCTCCGGATGGTCTACCGCCGGGCGAAGGACTTCATCGAGCGCTACGGCTGGGACCTGGACATGAAGGATGTCGCGGAGTGGCACGCCGAAGAACTCGAACCCATGTTCCCCGAACTCAGGGAAAAGATCGGGGAGGTCAAGGAGATACTCGAGGTCGAGGAAGAGAAATACGAGAACGCGAGGCAGAAGGCCCGGGAAAAGCTTGACTCCATACACCAGGAACCCACGGTAGAAAGGATGGTCGAACTCTACGAATCCCACGGCGTCTCACCCGAGATGATGGAGTCGAAGGGATTCAAAGTCCCGGAAGACTTCTACGCACGCGTCGCCTCGAAGGACGAGGTAAAGGAAGCGGGACAGGAAAAGTTCGACCTGGACGGGGTGCCGGAGACAAGGACGCTTTACTACGAGGACGAGACCCAGGACACCATGGTCGCGGAGGTCACCGCGGTCCGAGGCGACTGGGTCGCGCTGGACCAGACGGTCTTCTACCCTGAAGGCGGCGGACAGGAACCCGACCACGGCCGCATCGAAAACGAGAAGGTCACCGACGTCCAGAAGCAGTCCGGTGTCATACTCCATAAAGTACCGGGCCACGACCTCGAGAAAGGCGAGGAGGTCATGGGACGCATCGACTGGGAACGCAGGAAACAGCTGATGCAGCACCACTCCGCGACCCACATGGTCAACGGCGCGGCGAGAGAGCTGCTCGGGGACCACGTGTACCAGGCAGGAGCCCACAAGACAGTCGAGAAGGGCCGGCTCGACATAACGCATTACTCGAAGCTTGACCGCGAGCAGCTCGACGAGATCGAGTCCCGGGTAAAAGAGATGATAGAAAACGACCACTTCATAACGAAGACCGTCATGCCGAAAGTCGAGGCCGAGGAAGAGTTCGGCTTCCGGCTGTACCAGGGAGGCGCACCGCCCGGCAACGAGGTCCGGGTCGTCGAGATAGGCGACATCGACGCCGAGGCATGCGGCGGGACCCACCTGTCGTCCACCGGCGAGGCAGGGGAGTTCGTCATAACCTCGAGCACCAAGGTCCAGGACGGCGTCATAAGACTGAACTACAAGTCCGGTGAAGCTGCGGAGCAGTACCTTTCCCGCGTGAGAAACCGGGTGAAGGACGCCGCCGAATCTCTCGGCTTCGACCTGGACAACGACCTTTTCCAGCACGACCTGGAGGAGAAAGGAGCCCGGAGCATCGAACGGGAACTCTGCGAGATATTCTCGGTCGAACCCGACCAGCTGGTAGATACTATAGAACGGTTCCAGGACGAGAACGAGACCGTAACCGCTGACGCAGAGGAGCTCGCCGACTACATGGACGACGAAGTCGAACTCCACGAGGTCGGAGGCGCACGCATTATCGAAAGGGCACGAAGCCTCTACACCGCGTGGAAGGAGAACGAGAAGCAGCTGGAAGGCCTTGAAGCCTCGCTTGAATCAGTCATACGGGAAAGGATGGACGGCCGGGTCGTCGAGGAAGAAGTCCCGACCGACAACGTCGGGCTGCTGATACAGGTGGCGCGAAAGCTGGCGAAAGACCAGAGCGCCTCTGTAACGCTTATAGGAAGAAAGGGCGCGGTCTCCGCCTCGTACCACGAGGACTACGACGCAGACGAGAACCTGGACCGGTTCGGCAGGGTCGAGGGCGACGAGAACTTCGCCAAGGCGTTCGACCTAGAATAGTTCTTTCAGCCGGGAGAACAGCGAACCATCCCCGCCGGATTCTTCCCCGGCTTCACCGGACGCTATAAAGTCTTCTTCATCGAATTCAAGATCTTCGTCTCTGTCGCCGAATGGACTGAGCACTTCGTCGACCACGGACGCGTCTTTCCCTGTCTCCTCCATGATTTCTTTCAGGCGTTCGGGCTCGACCCCGTCGTCCAGCCTCTCCTTCACCCAGTCCTTGAGGACCTCGTCGGTCATGTGAGGAGTTTGAGGGCCGGGAAATAAAGATATTCTGATTACTGGATGCAGGTCGCGCTCAGCTTTTTCCAGTCACGCATCGCTCCACAGACGGCGGATACCACGTTTTCCTGGGAAGGAGAATCGACTATAGCCATCGCGGAGTTCCCGGCGCTCCCTCCGATGACAGCGGCCTTGGGGAACTCGGTCAGCCCGAACCGGGTCACAAGGTCGTTCGCGGCCGAGGTATCGGAGGTCGAGTTCATCAGCGATACGTAGACCCGGGAGTTCATCTGCGACGGAAGACCTGAAAGCTCTGACTCCAGGTTATCGCGCTGGGAAGAAGTCGAGTAGAAAGCGGTCACGAAAACGACATCGTTCTGGTAGGCGAGGACTCTCATCTCCCTTGATGTCAGGCCGTAGCCACCGTCCCGGAAGTTCTGCTGGGGAAGCGAGGCGTTGAACTGCTGCTGGACGTTGTTGCCTGAGCCGCCCCCGCCGACAAGACCGGCGTAGGAGGCGATTCCCCCGAAGGCGAATCCTCCACCTATCAGGAGACCGACTATAAGCGTGCCGTACTGCTCGACTTTTTTCCCCAGGTCCATGAAACGAAGGTGCGGCCTGAAACAATAAAAGATGTTGTCCCTTTCCGGAGGCGAGAAAAAGCAGTGTTAATCGAAACCGTTAAAGAAATTACCGGGAAAGACTCGGTTATGATAGTCGGATTCAACATCGACTCCCTCGAAGCTTCTAGAAGCGAGGGAGCCCAGGGCAACCTTCAGATAAAGTACAACCCCCAGATAGAAAGCGTCGAGGAAGCACAGGTATCCGCCTTCGAGGACGGAGAAGTCGCACGGATAAACTTCACGTTCGGAGTCGACTACGAGGCAGGCGGAGACGTCGGCGCCTCCATCGAACTTTCAGGAAACGTTCTCTGGAAGGGCAACGTCGACGAGATAGTCGAGGAATGGGAGGAAAACGAGGCACTCCCGGAAAGCATCGAGGCGCCTTTCATGAACGACCTCTACAGGAAATGCCTCTCACAGGCAGTCGGAATAGCTGACACGCTCAACCTCCTGCCACCCATCCCGACCCCGAGGATTGACGAGTAAACACCTACAGCGATCCGTTCGAGCTGCTGTCCTACCTCGTGACGCTTGGAAACGACGAAGGCGCCCGTGTCCTCGACGCCTCCGAGAACTGGGTCATGGACATGGACGACAGGAAGCTCGACGTCGAGACAGGTGAGTACCACCACGTCAGCGACACGCACTACGAAGTCCTTGTCGAGGACGCGGATTTCTACTTCGCAGGACCAAAGTACTTCGCCCACGAAAGGCTCGACAGTATGAACACCAACAGGCTCTAGGCTGTCCCGGCGTCTTGACTACCGGTACTCCAGTTCATCCCGGTCCGGGAAAACACCCAGGACCTCGATGTAGCTACCGCCCTCCCTGAAACGGAAAAGAACCCTGTGGTCAAGCCCCGAGTCGACTAGCTTGAGGCGGTAACGTAGCTCGTTGTTCCACACGACCATCTCCACATCATAACTCTCAGGGTCTGGTAGAGCTTGCTGCGCCATACCCTCTACCTCTTTCTTGACCTTCAGCCGCTCATCAGTGTCAAGTTCTTCCAGGTCTTCCTCAGCGGGACCGGAGTACTCGACGCGCATAGCTGACACTGTGAAACGTTACCCCCGGCTTTTTAATAAAAATTATTGTTTTCTATCGGAATTAGGTGTGATTTACACAAAGATTTATAAATTTGCGTCCGGATTTTACCGATAACTGGTAAACATGGGGATGCGAGATGGCGATCAGCGTTGAACTACCCGAGGACATGGAGGAAGCCCTGGATGAGAAGGCAGAGAACGATTTCTACGCCAACAGGTCAGAGGTCATCAGGGCCGCACTACGGAACTTTCTAAAGGAAGACGAGGAGGCCTCCCTTGAAGACAGGCTGGTCGCCAACCTTGTAAAGCGCGGACTGGTCATACCAGAGGACGAACTGGAAGACAGGGAGAAGAAAAGACTGGAACAGTTCGAAGAATAGACACCCTGACAGGGCCAGAGCCTTTTGGACCGCAAAATTTTTAAACGCTGCGGCCTAAAACTGCAAAGGCTTTCACGCCATGGGGGAGAGAGGGGTAACAAGGACATCTCCCATGAGCACGGCAGACGAAACCGAAGACGGGATAGAACTTCCCGAGACACACGACGAAGTCGAACAGCTCCAGGACGCGGAAAACGCCTGGAAGCTTCTCGAAGCCGGCGCTCTATCCACCGAGTTTCTTGGCTCACTCCACACAGAGTTCTCACGGTACGAAGAACTCCTGGACTCCGTGGTCACCGAGGAAAGATACGAGGCTCTTAGAGACGCCATAGAACAGGACACAGGCAGGACCCCCTCACCCAGCTACGACCAGCTGACACCGCTCCACAAGGGCATACTGGCAGTGGACATCATCAACGGAGCCGTGGAAACCGACGACGCCTTCAGGCGTGACGGCGCCAAGCACTACGACCCCCTCTCCCTCCTCACACACCTTTCAGAAATCGCGGGCGAACCCCACGCGGGCGAAAGACCGTACGAGGAAAAAGAAGACGAGATAGGTGGCCTAGAGTACGGGATAACGGAGGACGGGCTCGGGCGCGAAGAAATCGAGGAGATTGTTTCAGAAGTCGACATACAGGAAGACGAGATGCATGTACAGGAAGACATTTCGCTCGCCAACGTCGACGACACCGAACTCCTCGACGCCTACAGGATAGCCGCCCACCTCATCATGTCAGGCGGGGACGGCTACGGGGGCACCGGCTACATGCCGCTCTACGGCCACACCTCGACGGATGAAGACGGCGAATGGACGGAGAAGGAATGGCTGGAGAACGGCGAACCAGCGCACGAGGACTGGTAAATACTGCTCCCGGGAGCGGCGACTACTCCTCTTTTTCGAAGACACCGGCTTCATCAGCTTTCTCGCTTATATCCCTGATAACGGCGCTCCTGACCTGTCTTACATCGGCGGAGTCTTTCAGCCAGTAAAGCAGTTCGAGCCTGGTCTCTCCTTCCTCGATGCCCTTCGCAGTGACTCCCGGCGAGGGCTTTTCAAGAACTTCTTCCTCGGCCTCGACGGCTTCAAGCGCCAGTTCCTCGAACTTCTCCACGCTTCCAGGCGGGACCGAGAACTCGACCGCGGTCTTCGTCCTGGAACCTTTTGAAAAGTTCCTGACCGGGTTCAGCGTCAGGACGCTGTTGGGTACGACAAGTCTCTCGCTGCTGCCTCCGTTGAGAACGGTGTAGCGCAGCCTGATATCCTTGACGACGCCTTCGACATCGTTGACCTTGAGGTAGTCGCCCCTGAGGAACGGGTTGTCTGTCAGTATGAAAATCCCGCCCATCACGTTCGCGACCTGGTCTCTCATGCCGAAACCGACCGCGACTGTAAGAGCAGCCGTTATGGCGCCAAGAACTGTCACAAGACCGCCGAACTCCGCTGCCTGTAAGGCCACGATGAACGTCACTATAAGCCCGAGAACGCCGGCTATGTTCTGCAGGGAGTGGACCGACTTCTTGCTGCCGCTTCTCTTAGCCGCGGCTCTACCGACAAGGGGCATGACAGCCACGCGCGTCGCTACCACGCCGACAACCGCTATAAGAAAGAACCTCGCAAGCTTCAGGTAGATGTCGGCGTTCGGGAAAACCTGGTCGAACAGCATACATCTGACTGGTCCACGAGATTCAATAACTTTTCCTCCAGGAAACTTTTTTGACCCGGCGCCTACATAACTGGTACATGGAGTTCGAAAACGGCAGGGAAACCTTCAAGATAGGCGTCTACGGCACCGTACTCGTCGTAGGCGCGGGCTTCCTGTTCGGCGCGCTCATCTCGTACACGGTACCTTCTTTCGCCCGGACAATCCTTTTCGACGTCGCCCTTCTCTCGCTCGGCCTCCTTATAGGCCTGGGGCTTGTCACAAAGAACGATTCGCGTCGAGCCTTGCAACGTGGCAGCAGTACGTCCTCGCCGCCCTGCTTTCCTACGTGCCGTACCTGGTGGCGGCGGTCGGCCTGTTCGAGATGTTCTACGTCCAGCTGGAACGCATCTAGACGTCGACGAACTCGCCTTCTGCCTTGCATTCTGTACACTTCGTACCTGTCTCGTTCAGTTCTTCAGCGGATACCGCGGATTCTATGACGTGCCGCACTCGGTGCACTTGACCTCTCCAAGCTCTACAGTCATAACCCTCGTTAATGTTCTTAGCTGCGGAGACAGAAGAATCTTTCGAACACAGAACCTTTAAATTGGAGCTACCGCAAATCTTAGTTGAGAAACCATGGCCTCCGACTTTTTCAAGATATACAGCCTGACGGCAGCCGCTCTATTCCTGCTCTTCGGGCTTAGATACCTCGTCATGGGAGCCTACTACGCCAAGGGACCGACCATCATGTTCCACGTCATACCTGTACTGATGGTGGTCTTCGCACTGCTACCTATAGTAC
>JBDGRD010000049.1:0-6450 GCA_042218425.1 Candidatus Nanohaloarchaea archaeon | reverse complement strand
GCTTTCGATGGCTTCAACTATCTTCCTGGCGGCTATCATGTACGCCGCGGTTCTGCCGTAAACCTCCTCGCGGTCCCGGAGTTCGCGGAACTGTTCGTAGGCTCCCTGGATGTTCTCCTTCAGCTTGTCAAGGACTTTTTCGCGCTCCCAGTACTCGCCGCTCCTGTTCTGGACCCATTCGTAGTAGGAGACTGTTACACCACCCGAGTTCGCCAGTACGTCCGGTATCATCGTGACACCGTTCTCCTCAAGGATGCGGTCAGCTTCTCTGGTCGTCGGACCGTTCGCGATTTCCACCACGTAGTCCGCGGATACTTCGTCGGCGTTCTCCCCTGTTATCACGTTCTCGATAGCAGCAGGTATGAGAAAGTCGACATCGAGTTCAAGCAGTTCATCGTTCGATATCTCCTCCCCTACAGGACATACTGTTCCCTGCTCCCGTTCGCATTCGATAAGCGCGCTGTAGTCCAGACCGTTCTCGTCGTGTACTGCGCCGGTGTGGTCGGAAACCGCGACGACGTTGACACCCATCTCGTCAAGCATCTCCACCGCGGGTGCTGCGGCGCTGCCGAATCCCTGGACGGCGGCCGTCAGTTCGGACGGCTCCAGTTCTTCTTCCTCTATTATCTTTTCGATGACGTACGCTGCGCCGTAACCGGTGGCGTCCGCCCGGCCCTTGCTGCCGAACGCCTCGACAGGTTTCCCGGTTACGACTCCTGGCGTCGTCTCTCCCTGTATCTTCGAGTACTCTTCCATCATCCATGCCATGTGTTTGCCCGAGGTATTCATGTCGGGTGCCGGAACGTCCTTGTCAACGCCTATAAAGTCCGCTATGGATGCGATGTAGTTCCTGGAGAGCCTTTTCAGCTCGGATTCGCTGAGTTCATCCGGGTCGACCACTACTCCGCCCTTTGCGCCGCCGTAAGGTATGTCCGCGACCGCGCACTTCAGAGACATCCAGAGCGAAAGAGCCTTCACCTCGTCCTCGTTGACATCGGACGAGAAACGGATGCCGCCTTTTCCAGGACCTCGAACAGTCGAGTGCTGCGCCCGGTATCCCCGGAACGTCTCCTTCTCCCCGGAATCCATCTCGACCGTGAAATTGGTCTCCACGAACCTCTCCGGGTCTTTCAGCCGGTCGTAGTGCTCTTCCTGGTCTATGGCTTTTAGAGCGTCAAGAAGATTCTGGCGTCCATCCTCGAACTCGGACATGTATTACGAGGTATTACCTGACGTTTTTAGCTATTAGGGTAACTAGAATGTAAGCCATGTGCAAATATGGCTTGCGGATGAAACGAGCAACGTTTCAGGGCGAGGGGCGGGATTCGAACCCGCGTCCCGACCGCCACAAGGTCGGAGTATAGACCAGCTAACCTACCCTCACCGCAGAGTATAACTGATTTTCTCGGGTGAAACTTTTAATTCTCGTCGCAACTCCCGGCGGGGGTGGAAAACGGATTTAACTCTCTGCTCTCCATCTCTTCCCATGTCTGAGGCATACGAGAGACTGGAGGAGAAGTCCAGGAAACTGACAAATCTTACTGAAATCATAGAAGACCTGCACTGGGACCAGGAAGTCATGATGCCGAAGAAAGGCGTCACAGCCCGCTCCCAGGAGCTATCCACGATTTCCGGCCTCAGGCACCAGTTGCTCGTATCTGAAGAACTGGCGGATGCCATAGATTCTCTCGAACAGGAAGAGCTTGAGGAAGGCCAGGAGGCTGTTCTCCGGGAGATATCGCGCGAACACCGGAGAGCGAGAGAAGTGCCGCAGGAGCTGGTTGAGAAGATATCCGAGACATCCTCTCGCTGTCTCGACACGTGGAAAGAAGCGAGGGAAGAAGACGACTTCGAAAAAGTCGCGGCCGACCTATCCGAGCTTGTCGACCTGAAAAGAAGATACGCGAACGCCATCGACCCGGACGAGGAGCCCTACAGGGTGCTTTTCAAGGACTACGAGCCGTATATCGAGTTCGAGACGATGGAGCGCATACTCGAGAATCTCAAGGAGGAGCTGGTCGAACTTGTGGACGAGATAAGAGACTCTGACCCTGATATCGAGACCGGAGCTCTCAAGAAAAACATAGAAAGCGAGAGGCAGATGGAGATAAGCCGGAGCGTGGTCGACAGGATGGGATACGACTGGGAGCGTGGCCGTTTCGATACCTCGGCGCATCCTTTCACGTCCGGCAACCAGTACGACTGCCGCATCACCACCCGTTTCAGCGAGGACAACCTCGCCGAGGGATTGATGGCGTCGATACACGAATGCGGTCACGCGCTGTACGAACTCGGTCTGCCTCGCGAAAAGTACGGGACTCCTCTCGGCGCGAGCCGGGATCTCAGCGTCCACGAATCACAGTCCCGGCTCTGGGAGAACCACGTCGGCCGTTCCCGCGCCTTCTGGAGCTACCTGCTGCCAGAACTCAAAGAGAAAACGGAAGGATTCGAAGACGTGACCTTCCGGGACTGCTACGAGTCGATAAACCAGGTGAAGGAGGGCAACCTGATACGTATAGAGGCCGACGAGTTGACATACCACCTCCACATCATACTCAGGTTCGAGCTTGAACGGAGGCTGGTCAACGGCGAGATAGAGGTCGAGGAGCTGCCGGAGCTCTGGAACCAGAAGATGGAGGAATACCTCGGGTTGACGCCGGATACCGACGCGGACGGGGTCATGCAGGACATCCACTGGTACCAGGGGAGCATAGGATACTTCCCGACGTACTCCCTCGGAAGCGTGCTCGCCGCGCAGATATTCCGAAGCGCGGAAGAAGAGGTAGAAGGTCTCGATGAGAAGATAGAGGACGGCGACTTCGAACCGCTCCTGGAATGGCTGAGAGAGAACGTTCACCGCCACGGACAGTTCTACCGGACAGAAGAACTGGTAGAGAAAGCCACCGGCGAGAAACCGACGGCGGACTACTTCCTTGAGTACGTGAAGGACAAGTACGGCGAGCTGTACGGCCTGTAAAAGCGGTCAGTGGGTGTTCGTGTCATCATCTGGGTTTCCCCATCAGTGGTGTTCAATTCTCATCATCTGGAGAAGTATTGCCGGCCAACTCTGATAAACCTTCCAAAAGGTATAAGTCGCTCAGGACGGGAAACTGGGACAGATGTTTCTGGAGAAAGCGGGGGAATCACCGGCAACACCTGAAGCCGGTACAGGGGAAAGCTCTGACACCGGTTCGACTTATCGTACCGCTGTAAAGATGACCGCCGTGCTGACCGCGGCAGGTATAGCCGGTAGAGTCGCTCTCCAGCACATACCCAGCGTCGAAACCGTGCTGCCGATGGCTGTCGCGGCAGGATTCTTCTACGGCTCCCGGTACGGGTTCGCCTCGGGAGCGGCAGGTTTCTTCGCCACAAACTTCCTTGTATGGGGCGGACAGGGTCCTTGGACAGTCTTCCAGGTTCTTGGAGCAGGAGCTGCCGGTGCCTCGGGAGGATTGATGGGAGTCCTCTCTGAACGCCCGGAAGCGTTCTTCGCATCCCTGGTAGCCGGGACGCTTATCTTCGAAACAGCTGTAAACCTTGGCTCGCTTGCATACACTCCTTGGGCGGCGGCCTCGCCCCTGACGTACCTGGCGGCGGCTCTGCCTTTCGCGGGGATACACATCGCAAGCTCTATAGGCTTCGGGTCGATAATATATGGTATCGATGGAAAACTTGAGAGCATCGTCGGATGAATTCGGCTGGAGATACGTGGCCGCGGGAACCGCGGTAGTGGTGGCGCTGCTTCTGCTGTCGCAGACGCTTTCAGGCGGAACTGGGGGACACGGCGAAGAGATGCTGGAAGTCAACCTAACCGTCGACTACGGCGTAAACGTCTCCACCCAGGTGATAGAGGTTGCAAACGGCTCGACCGCCTTCGACGCACTGAACCATACAGCAGAGGTCGAGTTCCAGGAAAGCAGCTACGGGTACTTCATCACCGGCGTCAACGATGTGTCACAGAACGCCACGCACTCCTGGATATACCTGGTGAACGGAGAAGCGCCGAAAAAGGCGGCGAACCGTTTCCGGCTGGAGAACAGGGACAGAATTCTCTACCTTTACCTCCACAACAATAAGACCGGGAAATACTTCGAGTAGGGCAGGACCTACTTATACCGCCGGCGCGTTAGCCTCACCATGAGAGTTGTCATCACGGGAGGCGCCAGCGGTATAGGACGGGCGACGGTCGAAAAACTTCTTGAAAGGGGCCACCACGTAACCGTAATCGATAACGACTCTGAAGCCCTGGAAGAACTGCCGGGCGAAGTCGAGCGACACGAGATAGATGTCAGGGACGACGAACTGAGTTCTTTCCTCGAGGAACGGGAGATAGATGTCCTGGTGAACTGTGCAGGCTTCCAGGAGCAGGGTTCTGTCGAGGACATGCCGCTTGAGACCTTTGAAAAACACGTGGAGGTCAACTATCTCGGCACCGTACGCGCCATCAAGGCGTGTCTTCCCCGGCTGAAGGAAAGCGGCGGCAGGATAGTGAACATCTCCTCTCTCGCCGGCCGGATGACGGTCCCGTTCCTAGGAGCCTACTCCGCCAGCAAGTACGCGGTCGAAGGATTCAGTGACGCGCTCCGGATGGAGCTTGCAGGTTCTGGAGTGGAAACCGTCATAGTCGAACCTGGACCGGTGAAGACAGGCTTCAACGAACAGGCCCGTGACGCGCTTGAAAGATACCTGCCCGGAACGGATTACGAGGAAAGATACCGTGAAAGACTGGGGAGCGATATGGAAGGCGTCGAACCAGAAAAAGCAGCCGATGTCGTCGTGAAGGCGGTCGAGTCCGACAGGCCGAAAGCCCGCTACACCGTCACTTGGCAGGCATGGCTAGGACCGAAGTTGAAGCTTTTACTACCCGTCGCTATTTATGACTACTTAGCTGGGAAATTAACATAGAACTACCGAAGTATACCGGTTATACTTGCCAGTATTCCAGTCTTTGCCCCGTTACCTTGCTTGTTTTCTCTATTCTCCGGAGGAGCCTGTTGTTGCTGTTCTCCTCCCGGGACAGATTCCGTGCTACCGGATTGCTGGGATTCGGAGTCTTCTACCGGATCAGGTGGTGTGCCAGCCTCTGGTTTAGGAGAGCTTGGTTCTTGAGTCTTTCCCGACTCTGACGTTTCCAGGCGGTTCCTGAGCTGGTTTACCTTCTGTTCCAGCTGCTCGATTCTACGTTCCTTCCGATCCAGTTTCGCCCTAAGTTTTCCCTCCGATTTTTGCTCTCCGCCAAGCACTTGCTCTGCCACCTTTCTTTTCACCTTCTGTGTGGCAGCGCTTGTAACGCAGCTTCTCAGTGCGTCCCTGTACTCGTCCCTGTAACTTTCTGGAACCGTGGATCCTATCGAGGCGTCGGTTTCGGACTTTATCCGTTTGTTGAGCTTCCTGACCCTGCTCTTGCATCCATCAGTCATCATCTCGGGAGCCTCCGAGACATTGACTATCTTTGGGCCCTTAGGCTTGCAGCCCTCAAGTTTTCTCTCCACTTTACTATAGAACTCCTCTCTGAGATTTGACATTTTCTTCTCGCTTTCCCTGTTCTGCATTATTTTCTTCATATATCTCTTCTTCATCTTCTCTATCTTCTTCCTGCATCTGTCCGGGAACTCTTCTTCTAGGCTGTACTCCAGCTCTGGTATCTCCTCCTTGGGAACCTTTCTAGGTTTTCGCTCTGAGACGTCTGAGGGGCCTCTGTGTTCCTGTTCTTCGGGGTTTTCTTGCTCCTTGAAGATCTTGCATCTTTCGACCAGCTGGTTTCTTTTAGACATAAAGTTCTCGACAGGCTTCCTTGTCTGGGTGAAGGAAGCCTCTTTGAAATTCGAGATAAACTGATTACGGATATCTGTAGCTCTCTTTCTGCACTTTTCCGCGGACAGCAGGTCTTCATCCGGCATGGATACTCCTGCCTCTTTTTCCTCAATTCGTTCCCCGGGAAGGTTTTCTGTCTCTGATTCCGCCTCTTCCGGAGGGACTTCGTTTACTTCAGAACCACATTCATTCTCAAGCTTTTGAATCGGGTCGGCGTACTCTTCCTCTATTTGCTGTCGCTCCTCTTGTGACTCGGCCTGTTTGAGTCGCTTTTGGGCCTCGGCTTTTAATTCGTCGAGCTGGTCGCAAGCCGAGGCATTTTCCGGCTGAGCGACTACTGGACTAAGAATCAGTAAAGCCGCTATAAACAGTGAGGTTCCTCTGATAGATCTCACGCGCCAATTTTAGGATTAGCGGTTTAAAACGTTTGCAGACACGCTAACGAGTTCCGGAGCTGACGCTTCTACGCTCGAATCGCTCGCATAAGCACGCTTTCCGCGGGAAAAGTGCGGGGGCGAGGATTCGAACTCGAAGCTAGCGCTTCTGCCGTCGAATCCTCGTAAAAGCAAACTTGTTTGCGGGGGCGAGGATTCGAACCCCGGAACCTCTACAGGACAGCGCCCTCAACGCTGCGCC
>JBDGRD010000048.1:13829-20130 GCA_042218425.1 Candidatus Nanohaloarchaea archaeon | reverse complement strand
TTGCCTCGAAATCGATGTGTCCGGGTTTCAGGGCCTTGAAGTTCTGCTGAACGTAGTTTTTGGCGGCTTCAGTCGCGAGCTTCTTGACAGGTATCTTCTCTCCCTGAAACGCTCTCGTTGCCCTTCCTGTCAGCAGTATGTAAATCGGGTCAAGGGTTTCTCCATCCCCGAGTTCTGGGTTACTGGAGCCTGCGACCAGCTGGACCTCGTCCGTGTTGTGGTGCAGAATCCTGCCGAACCTGTCCCTGTACTCCCGCGAAAGCTTGCGGGAGACTGCCTCTGCTATACCGTCGCTGATGGAGTCGGGATGACCGATGCCCTTTCTCTCGGCGAACTCGGTGCTGCGAGAAACAACGGGGTCCCGGGAAACTTGTTCGAGGGTGAAGCCGGACTTCATCTCTTTTCCTCGTTGAGCTTGGAGCCTGTCGCGCCGGTCTGTCCCATGTACTTCGAATCCGTCTTATCGCCGTACGGTGTCTCGGCTTCCCGCGTCATGGTCTCGAAGACTACCTGGCAGACCCGGTCTTCCGGGTAGAGCTTTACCGGTGCGTTGCCCAGGTTCTGTATCTCGAGCGTGATATCGCCCTCGAATCCAGGGTCTATGTAGCCGGCGGTGGCGTGGACTATGATGCCCAGGCGGCCATAGGAACTGCGGCCTTCTACGCGGGCGACGTGGTCGTCCGGGACGTTGATGGTTTCCAGCGTGCTACCCAGTATGAACTCGCCGGGATGGACGACGACACCTTCTTCCGGCGTGTGCCGCTCCTTCTGGATGAAGTCGTTGTACTTCCCCATGTCCCGGGTATCGACCATCTCGATCTTCCGCGTGTTGAGAACGCCGAACTCGTAACCCATCCGCAGGTCGAAAGAGGAAGGTCCCATCTGGAGGTCGAAGTCTATCTCCGGGCCATCCGGTGTGTAAACCGCGTTTTTCTCTTCTATTATCTTCCTGAGGTCTCTGTCGGAAAGTATGGCCATTTTGATACAGTTTTTAATCACTAGAGCTTTTATTCTTTCATGCGAAGCCCGATGAGGAAAACTCTTGTGATAGCTGCGCTCGTTCTCTTTGTGGGAACGGCCGCGGCCGAGGTACAGTACGAGATAACAGCTGATAGGGACAAAGTGTTCGTCAACACGACGCTGCAGCTGGACTGCGAGACCAACTGCCCTGTCAACAGCTGGAGGCTTGACTGGGGCATTCCAGAAGGAGCAGAGATAGTCTCTATAAGAGATTCTCTCGGCAAAATCGAGGACTACACCGTGTCGAACGACCAGGTATCGATACGCACAAACCAGGGCCCCCGGCGGAACTCGGAGACGGTCGAAATAAAGATGTTGCTCCGGAGAGACGCTGACGAGATATACTCCGGACTTTTCAAGCGGTCCCTGTCCCTGCCTGGTTTCGAGGGAGAGAAGACCTCGGGGTTCATCCAGTCCCCGGGACTGCTTTCGGCCAGGACAAACTATGGTTTCAGGATGTCCTTCGAGGAGGAAAGGATGGTTTTCGCGGGTACAGGCCCGGTCAACCTGAGGATAAAATCCGGTGAAGGATACGAGACCCGTTACTTCTCATTCTTCGGCGAAAGAGCGAACGGCACTGAAATCGCGTACGAAGTCCCGATAGGTATGACAGGTATCGTCCAGGAGTTCGAGCGCTTCCCGGTGGCGGTGATGCCGGACAGTATCTACGAGGAAAAAGTCAACCAGTGGAGCGCTGGGGAGTACGTCGGCGGCGCCATACAGATCCGCAGTCCCGGTAGCATCGAGGACGAATTCCTGCCTGTCCTGGCCCACGAGGTCGTCCACGGACTGAACGACAGAGTCCTTAACTGGGACCGGACATCCAGCAGTTACTTCGATGAAGGAACTTCGAAGTACGTCGAATACCTGCTGAAAAGGAAGCTTTACGCATCAGGAGAAATCGATTCAAAGCCAGCGGAGCTGTTCGGCGAAGAGGTGGAGTACAGGAAAGGCCGCTACATATACACCGTCAAGCCGAAAGGCGACAGGGAAAAACTGTGGAACTACTACCAGGACGGTTCCGATTTCATGAAGAGGTGGAATGCCATTGAGTCACGGCCGGAGAACCGTGATTTCGGTTACGCCTACTCGGAGCTCGTCATAAGGAACTACGTCGCGAACATGAACGGCTCGCTGAGGCAGCTCTACCGCGAGATAGACCCGGGCCGGGAGGTCGACGACCCGGAAGTGAAGTGGAGCATATATTCCCGGGAACTGGATATGACTCCCTGCAAGTATGATTCGCGTGAAAGATTCGAGCAGTGTCTGGAGTCGGTTAACAGCTACGATTACCCTGTCTACTCTGCACAGCCGGACCGTTCCAACAGGACTCTGGAGCTGGAACGTCTGGAGGTACCGAACCGGACCAGTGAAACGCGGCCGGGAATCTCGAGGATTTCGGGAGAGGACACCAGTTTCGGAGAGTTCGTGAAGGGTTTTATCGACTACATCATCTCTCTTTTTCAAGGTCTAGCAGCTTCTCTTTAAGGTCGGGGTACTGGTAGCCTCCGACGCCTTTTTCCGCTACGACCCGGTGGCAAGGTACTATGACCGGGACCGGGTTTCTGCCGCATGCCTGGCCGACAGCGACTGCCGAGGTGTCAAGTTCTTCCGCGAGTTCTCCGTAGGTCCGGGTCTCACCGTGGCCTGTCCGCAGCATCTCCTCCATGACCTCTCCGGTAAAGCTATCCGGGGGCAGGACTGAGAGCTCGAAATCCTTTCTTCTTCCCGAGACGTATTCCGTGAGCTGGCGCCTGATCTCTTTTCTGTCTTCTTCCAAAAGCGTTCCATCGATGTCGACTTGGTGGCCGAGGATTTCGGCTTTCATACCTTAATAAAGTGTGAGCAGCTTATTTCTATCCATGGTTCTCGATTTCATCCCGGTCGAGCCCTTGATACAGCTGATACAGCAGCACGGCGTTATCGCGGTCGTTCTCGGGATGATAGCGGAGGAGATTATAGTCCCTATACCGTCTCCTGTCGTGCCGATGGCTGCCGGCGCCCTGCTGGTGGAGTCGACCTCTCTTGCACCGGCGCTGTTCGAGATACTGTTCCTTATAGCCATCCCTGCCTCTATCGCATCGGTCATCAGCTCCTACTTCGTCTACGGCATAGCCTACTACGGCGGGAAACCGGTGCTGCAGAGATATGGTCGCTGGCTGGACATAACCTGGGAGGACGTGCAGCATCTCGAACATCATTTCGACCATGAACACGAGAAATACTATGTCGCCATCTTCAGGGCGGCTCCCGTCCTGCCGCTTTCGCTGATATCGGGTGCTGCCGGTCTTTTCAGGATGGACTGGAAGACTTATGGTATCTGGAGCTTTATCGGCATGCTCCCGCGAAATTTTGTGCTTGCACTCATCGGCTGGACTGTCAAGGACGACTTTGTCAAACTGGCTTCACGCATCGACACTATCTCGACCGCGGTCATCGTTATCGTCGCCGCCGCAGTTGGCTTCGTCATCGTCTACAGGAAGACGCATGACTTTTACCGATGGCTTCTCATCCAGAGCAAGGAGTTCTAGTATTTCGGCTCCCGTTTCTCTGCCTCTCCCAGGGACTGCTGTATCCAGTTTTCCGCGTTCTTCTTTACTGCGCCGTCGTGGCCGGGGTAGAATTCGTTGACTTCAAGCCCCGCGACTTTCTTGATGGATTCGATGAGTCGGTCGCGGTCGCCCTGTTCAAGGTCGGTCCTGCCGAAACCTCCTTCCGGGAACACCAGGTCGCCCGTGAAAAGTATCTTTTCCTCCGGCGAGTAAAGGCATACGGAGTCGTCTCTATGGCCGGGCGTGTGGATGACCCGGAACGTTACGCCCGAGAGCTCTATCTTGTCGCCCTCCCCTATTTCCCTGACGTCTTCGACCGGCAGGTTCCCGGGCTCGTGCGCGTAGACTTCCGGGGAATACCTGTCGACGATTTTCGGAAGGTTGTCCACGTGGTCGTAGTGTGAATGTGTGACGACCACTTTGTCGACCTGTTCAAGCTGCTCTATCTCTTGCCATGAATCGCCTGTCCCCGTGTCGACCAGTACGTTTTCCCCTCCCTCGATGTACCAGATGTTGCCGGTGAAGTCTTCTGCGTTCTCGGCGAGGTTGGTTATCTTCATCCTAGTTTCCTTCAAGCGCGTCCACCGCTATCGAGGCCGCGATGACAGTCTCCTTCGGTACATCGCCGGTCTCGTCTACTTTTATCTCGTAGACATCTCTCAGGCCGAAGTGGCCCTTTATCTCGCCTATCTCCCGGCCTTCCGGGTCCTCGATGGTGTACTCGTGAGGTACGAAGGCGAAGACGTTCGGCAGGTAAGGCACGATGTCGCCTATGAAGCGCAGCATGTCGACCCCGCCCCTGCTGCTTATACGTGCCATCAGCTGTTCTGTGTTGTCGCCGGTCTTGATCTTCCACTTGTGGTGCAGGAAGCTCCACTGCTTTTCCAGTATGGCGACAGGTTCCTCTGTACCCTCGTCCACGAGAGTGTAGTCGCCCGCAACGTCAAGCATGCTCTCCGCCTTCACCCGGAAAACGGTGTTGTCGTCGGCGTCCTTGAAGGGTATGTCCTCTTTAAGCTTGAACAGTTTCTGCTTCGCCTTCAGTATAAGCCGGTCTTCCTGGTCGTAGAGCCGGTACTTGTTCCTTATGAGTTTCTGCTTCAGGGTGTAGTGGTCGTCTGTCAGTTCGACGCCGGTGATGGTGTCCTGGTGCCCGGTCGAGCCACCAGCCCGGCTCTCCGCCGGGTTTACTGCGTTCTGCGCGGTCTCCTGCTTCCCGGTATTTTCCTGCGCCTGCTCCGGTTTTCTCTGGTCCCGGTTTCCTGCGCTCGACCGCTCCCGTTGTTCCTGTCTTCCATTGTTATGTGACTGCAGCCGGTCCCTGACCTCCGTCATCACCTGGTTTATGGTTTCGTCTGAGTAGCCGTCCTGTCTCAGCGCCTTGACGATCTCTTCTGGCTCAAATCCGTACCTGAGAGATTCCTCGGCTCGCTGGACAAGTTCTTCCCTTTCCATAGAGAACGGTTTCCGGGCGCAGAATTTAAGTTCTTCGGCCCGTGAGAAGCGCTATCTGATGCGGTAACGCAGTATCGCCGCGATTCCGCCCATATTGCTGAGTCGCTGGCCTTCTTCGTGGTCGGTGGATATTATCTCGAGGTCAGAGGACATCTCCTCGGCCTTCTTGCCGAACACGTCGACTATGTCACTGAGTTCTTCCAGGCTGGTCTCTTCCCCGCATTCCGGGCATTCATGGCTTTCCTCTATCTCCGGTTTTTCCTCGAAGACCTCGTCCTCGTGGCCGTTCGGGCAGACGTATTTCGCCCGGTAAGTGTTGACGTCCTCCGTTATGAGTATCGTCTCGACCGCTCCCATGTCAAGCGCTTTTTTGACCTGTTCCAGGCCGTACTCCGATTTCCCGTTCTCCTCTTTCAGGTTCTCGAAGAACTTATTCACCAGGTTCTTCTCCTTGACGACTTCTGCATCCTGGATGGCGTCTTCGGCCTTGTTGACCAGTTCTTCAAGCGCTTCCTCGCCGGAGTAGTTAAGCGATTCGTTGGCGACGACCCTTTCTCCGAGCTCTTCGGGCAGGTAGTCGTCGATAAGCTTGTCTTTCACCCATCCCGGTCCGCCTACAAGTATTCCGAGCAGTTTGTCCTCTCTCGCTTTCTCCAGGAAGGCGTTCTGCGCCTTGTCCGCGATGTCGTTGAGGAAAGTCTTCAGCATCTCCTTTCTGATGCGCTCGAACCTCTGGGCTGACTGGCCTCCTGCACGTGTCTTGCCAGGGACCTCGGAGTCCATTGTGTAGGCAGTTTTTATGCGCGAGCCCTGTAGATAGCCTATCGCGGCCTCGTTCTTGTCGACTGCTATCAGTCCGTAGACGCGGTCGTCAACTATCATGTCTCGCAGCGGTTCCAGCACGAACTCCTTGTCGCACCGGTACCTACGGGATTCGATGGGCTGGGGCGGCACTACTTCCCAGACTTTGATGTCGGGACGTCCCTCGCGCTCGGAGACGTTTCCTGCGAACAGTGCGACCCCGTTCTCCGGCGTCTCGTGCTCTTCAGAGACTTTTCTGCCTATCTTGTCGAGCGCCGCCTGGACGTTCTTCCGCGTGTGCTTCGACTTGATGTTCTCCGCCTCGCTCGCTTCCGACGTGACGAAGTCGGATATCTTCGACATGTCGTAGCCCGCGGGAACGTACAGCGACACCAGCTCTGTGTTCCTGCCCCGGATGCCTTCCAGCTCCTTGATGAGCTTCTTCAGCTGGTACTTCGACATCTCCTGTGTTT
>JBDGRD010000048.1:0-13729 GCA_042218425.1 Candidatus Nanohaloarchaea archaeon | reverse complement strand
CTCTGGCCGTGCTTCTCCACCAGTGACCCGAGCTCGTGCCAGTACCTGAAGTAGTCCTCCTTCCTCAGGTTGAGCGGTGCTGTCGGGCTCTCGTCCTCGTAGATGTCGCGTTCGAGCGCGTGTCCGGGATGGGCGATAAAGTGCAGCTCCGATAGCTGGGCGTAGTCTTCCATCTCTGGAAAAACTGGTCGGCATCAACCCCTATAAAGCTTGTTGTCATTGCAGAGTAAGTAATTCAGAAGTGCTGGAGGAACTTGTCGCGGGAAAGCTCTACGTAGTCCATGTCGTCTGTGAAAAGCTCGAAGCAGACGCTGCCGTCGAAACCC
This sequence comes from Candidatus Nanohaloarchaea archaeon, assembly GCA_042218425.1. Lineage (GTDB taxonomy): Archaea > Nanohalarchaeota > Nanosalinia > Nanosalinales > Nanosalinaceae > JBDGRD01. The sequence continues at coordinate 13,403 of JBDGRD010000048.1, read as the reverse complement.
GATAGCTCCTCTGCAAGATCCGCGAAATCTATGTTTCCTTCGCCGACTGCGATGTGGCTGTCGCCCCGGTCACGGATATCGTGCACATGGAGGTGCGAGACCAGGTCGCGATGGCTCTCAAGGAACTCTGCGACCTCGTCTTCGTCTGCCGAGATGAACGCGTGACCTATGTCGAAGCACATTGAGGCGTCTGCGTTCTCCAGTATCTCACCCAGTTCCATAAGTTCGGGAGTGTCCACGTGCCGGACGTTTTCAAAGCAGACCTCGATGTCGTGCTGCGTGCCCAGTTCGTCAACTCTTTCCACCTGGCTTTCCAGTTCCTCGAGTTCCTCTTCCGAGTCAGGGTCTCTCAGGTTGGCGTGGACAACTGCTTTAGAGGCGCCGAACTCCGAAGAAAACGATAGGAGCCTATCGAGATAGTCTCTGTTCGCCTCGTTCAACTCGGGAACGGTAGTGGCCAGCGGCTGCCGGAACGGAAGGTGGACGACGAGGTCGAAACCTTTCTCGTCGAGAACTTTCTCGAGTTCCTCTCTGTCGATTTTCTCGGGGTCGATTTCGTGTTCACCGATGCTCAGCTCGACGAAGTCGAAGTCGCTTGGAACGTCTTCGACTGATTCCGGGAAAGGCCCTATCGAAACCCCGAGCCTCAAGGAACTATCACCAGTGCGTCCTCGGTTTCGAGCATCTCGCCTTCTCCTTCGTACGTCCGGTCCTCGACGACCTCGAACTCCTCTGGTTTGAGGTGTTCGCCCGCGACCTGGAGACGTCCTGATTCAAGGTTCCACTCGTTGTTCTCGAGAGCGTCCTCGATTTCGCCTATCCTGTCGCCGTACCTGGGACCGGCCTCGGAGTAGTCTAGCTTAATCTCGATGACCTTCTTTTCGGTCTCCGGCTCGTCTTCCAGGCGCTCCAGTTCTTCGATGTGCATGACCTCCTTGATGGCGTCCTCGAAGCCTTCTATGTCGCCGTAGACCTTCGCGGTCTCGATTTCCTCGTTGAGTGCGAGCTGGTGCTCGGTCTTGTACTTTCTCAGGGCCGAGATGACCTGCATCGCTGTCTCTCCAGCCTCGATATCTGCGTCGATTCCTCGCGGCTCCGGCCAGTCCTGCGTGTGGATCGATTCATCGCTGTATAGTTCCTGCCAGAGCTCTTCTGTTATGTGGGAGAGGAACGGAGCGAACAGTTTCAGGAACGTTTTATGGGCTTCCTGGAGCGTGTACTCGGCGGAGCGGTTGCTGCTGTCCTCCAGCCTCTGCTTTGTGATCTCCAGGTAGTTGTCGCAGAAAGTGTTCCAGAACCTGGTCCTGATGCGGTCTCTCGCCTTGGAGAACCCGTACTCTTCCAGCTGTTCCGTCGCGAATTCTATCAGTTCGTCGAGCTCGGCGAGCATCCAGCGGTCGATTTCCTCGAGTTCGTCCTCGTCAACTTCTATCTGCTCAAGAGGCGCAAGCTCCTCGACCAGCTTGGACGCGTTCCAGAGCTTTCTCATCAGTTTTTCTCCGGCTTCGAGATCGCCCTCCTTGAACGGGAAGTCGTCTCCGATGGACGTGCCTGCGGCCCAGTAACGCGCTGCGTCGACCGGGAAGCTGTCGAGGACTTCTTCCGGAGTGACGACGTTGCCCTTCGATTTCGACATCTTTTCGCGGTTCTCGTCGAGGACCATGCCGTTTATCATGACCGCGTCGAACGGGACTTCGCCGGTGTGCTCCAGGCACTTGACGACGGTGTGGAACAGCCAGAAAGAGATGATGTCGTGGCCCTGGGGCCTGAGGTTCATCTGGTAGAGCTCCGGCCTGTCCATGGTGAACTCTTCTTCGTCCTCCTCCCAGTCCCAGTGAGCGTTGATGAGAGGCGTAAGAGAGCTCGTGGCCCAGGTGTCGAAGACGTCTTCATCGGCCCGGAAGTCGGTTCCAGAGCATTCAGGGCATTCATCGACCGGCGGTTCGTCCGCTATCGGGTCGACAGGAAGCTGTTCTTTCTCGGCGATGATTTCCTGGTCGCAGTCCTCGCAGTACCAGACTGGGAACGGGATGCCTGAGTCGCGTTGCCGGGAGATACACCAGTCCCACTGGAGTCCTTCGATCCAGTGCTTGTACCGTGTGAACATCTTTTCCGGGTACCAGTCCATCTCCCGTCCGGCCTCCAGGTACTTTTCCTTGTGGTCAAGCAGCTCGACGTACCACTGCTCTGTGACCAGGAACTCTATCCCGGTCTCACACCTTTCGTGGACCTGGACTGTGTGGGTGATTTCCTCGCGGTCGAGAAGCAGTCCTTCCTCGTCGAGGTCTTCCACTATGGCTTCCCTCGCTTCTTCCGTGCTCATGCCCTCGTATTCTTCTGCCTCGTCGGTCATCGTCCCCGATTCGTCGATGGCGATTTTCAGCGGAAGGTCGTGTGCCTGGTACCATTCGATGTCTGTCTGGTCTCCGAACGTACAGCACATGACGACCCCCGAACCGGTTTCCATGTCGACCCTGTCGTCTTCAAGTATCGGGACCTCGTAGTCGAACAGCGGGACTTTCGCCTTTTCCCCGACGAGGTGCTCGTTCGCCTCGTCCTCAGGATGGACGAAGACGGCGACGCACGCTGGTAAAAGCTCGGGTCGTGTCGTCGAGATGACGATGGAGCCGTTGCCAGAGGCGAGCGGGAATTCGATGTCGTTGAAGTGCGAGTGCTCCTCGGAGTCCTCCATCTCTACCTGGCTGATGGCGGTCTCGCAGTCAGGACACCAGATGGCCGGTGCCTTCTGCCTGTATTCTCTTCCGCGTTCATAGAGGTCGATGAAGGAAAGCTGTGAGATGCGCTGGACCCGGGGCTCGATGGTCTTGTACGTGTTGTTCCAGTCCATCGAGAACCCGAGGGTCTGCATCTTCTCCGTGAAGTCGTCCTCGTATTTCTCGCAGACCTCCCGGCACTTCTCCTGGAACTCGCGCCTGGAAAAGTCCTGGTGCCTGATATCAAGCTCGCGCTCCGTCAGTCTTTCCGATGCGATACCGTTGTCGTCGTACCCGAACGGGAAGAAGCTGCTGTCGTCCCTCATCCGCCGGAAGCGGGCGACGAAGTCCTGCAGCGTAAACTGGTATAGATGTCCCATGTGCAGGTCTCCTGAAACAGTCGGCGGCGGAGTATCTATCGAGAAAACCTTGTTCTCGTCGTCCGCACCGGTGTATGCGTAAGTATTGTTTTCGACCCATTTTTGCTGCCATTTTTCTTCGACTTTCCCGGGTTCGTAGTTTCCTTCTGGCATTATTGAAACCTCTTAATTAACGGGGTTCCGGGGAATCTTAAATTCCTTTTCAGGGTTTTGGGCAGCGTAACGACCTGTCGGATTTGTGTTGGAACTCATCTCTTCCAGCCTCTCAGAGAAAAACTCGGTTAGAAAGACCGGCTTCTCACACCACTCAAGCTGTGTTGCTCGACCTTGCTTCCCTTGAGCGGGAGGTCCCGAGTACAAAGCGTCCACCCTTTGTTGCGTAGCCGGTACTCATAACAGTCTCTTCGGACTGAATTCTTATAAAAATCTCCTGGCTAGAAGTCGCCCAGTCTGCGGTTGCCCGGGAACTCCATGCCGTCCTCGGCGAAGACGACCTTGGCGTCGACCTGTTCTTTCAGCCATTCTTCCTGTTCTGCGAGGCCGGAGTCGAGGATGCTGTAGCCGAAGTGCGTCACTATGACCGTTCCGGCGTCGACCCGCTCCATTATATCAGGGATGTCGTCTATCGAGGTGTGGCTGGAGATGCTGTCGCCCTTCTTCAGGGTGCAGTAGACGACCATGACGTCCGTGCCGCTGTAGAAGTCGGCCAGCTCGTCGGAGTACTCTGTGTCGGTCCAGAAGCCGACTGTTTTCTCGTCTGTCTCGATTATGAAGCCCGCGGTCTTCGGGTCGGAGTGGAACATCTGCTGCGCCCGTATCTCGATGTCCTGGAACTCGTGTTCCGAGCCCTCTTCAAGCGTTTCGACCGTCCGGCACTTTTCCTGGTGGTGGTTCGATATCCATTTCTCGATGTCTGCGTGGCCGTGGAGCACGGTCTCGTTCGCGAATATCGCGCCGGGCTTGTCCCCTGATTCTGTCATCATCTCGATAATCGCCTGTGCGTCGTTGGCGTGGTCCAGGTGACCGTGCGAGACTACGACCGCATCAGTTTCAAGCGGTTCGTCAAGCTCTTCGTTTGCGTACACGAGCGCTCCAGGCCCAGGATCCACGTGTACCTGTGATTCCTCTGTTTCGACCACGATGCCCGCGGTCCTCCGTATCTGCTCGCCGGTCACATACCTGCCGCCACCGGTTCCCAGAAATCTCAGCTTCATACCCCGGGTTCAGGAAGTGAAAGTAAAAAGGGTTCCTCCACCAGAAAACATTTAAGTTGTTACTAGTTAATAATAACGTATGGTGGTGGGCCTGGATGCTGTGTATGAAGACATCGCAGAGAAGCGGCTGGATGGCTTGCGAGAGGATATCGACCCGGCTGACTACGAGCTTAAAAAGATGAGTATCTATACAGGGTGAGTGAGGTGAGCGTATTGACAGCTGACGATATCGAATGGTTGCTCAGTCCCGAGGCAGAGGTCGCACACGACCTGCGCCGGGAAGAGCTGACGTTTGATAATGAGAGATACCGGGTAGAGGAGGATAAAACGACTTCTGGAGGCACTTCTTACACGACTGTAAGGCTTTTCCAGACGTATCCTGACGGCCGAGACGAACTGGTGGCGGCCGCCACGTACGGCCCTGATGGAGAAGAACTTGGAGAGCCTTACATGGACGATTTCTTCGCGATGGAGCACGGCTTCAACGAGGAGGAAGACTCGATGGAAGATATCTACGACCGGATAAGATAGACCTTCTAGGCTTCTTTCCCTTTCACTATCTACTTGATGCTGCTGTCGACCGGCATCTCTGTGTCGGTTTCAAGCAGCGATACGTTGCCGTCCTCGTCTTCTGCCGCGAGCATCATGCACTCGCTTTTCTCGCCCCGCAGCTCGGTCGGCTCCAGGTTGGCGAGCACGATTACCCTGCGGCCTTCCAGCTCTTCCTTCCCGTAGTGGTTCTTCAATCCGGCGCAGGTCTGTAGCTCGGTTGTCCCGACGTCTATACGGACCTTGTACAGCCTGTCGGCGTTCGGATGTTCCTCGACTTCAAGCACTTCTCCCACGCGTATATCCATCTCCTGGAAGTCGTCGAAGCTGACTGTGTCAGTGTTCAGCTCTTCGTGCTCGTACTCTTCTTCACCCCGGTCTGAAACGTCGATCTTCTCGAAAAGGATTTCCCGGTCGCCGAGTTCGTGACCGGCCTCGATGCCGCCGAGCAGTGGGTCGATGAGTTCGTCGAAGCCTTCCTCGGTGTGGATATCGGTGTCCAGCATGTCCGCCATACGCTCGCTGGTCTCGGGTGTGAACGGGTAGAGCGTCACCGCCAGCCCCCGTATAAGCTGGACGCAGGTCTGGATGACCGCATCTCTCCTGTCCTCGTTGTTCCAGGGTTCTTCGTCGCTGAGGTACTGGTCTCCGAGCCTTGCGATGTCGAGCGCCTTCTCCAGCGCGGCGGTGATGTCGTGGTCCTCGAACTCCTGCTCGTACTCTTCCACGAGCTCTTCCGCCTCTTCTATCACCTGTTCGTCCTCGTAATCCAGTTCTGCGGCGGGCACTTCGTTGTCGAACCATTTCTCCGCGAGTGAGAGCGTCCTGTTCACGAAGTTGCCGACCGTGTCGTTGAGCACGTTGTTTATCTTGGCCTCGAAATCGCTCCATGAGAACCGGGTGTCCTGGCTGACCGGTATCTCCGACGCGAGGTAGAACCTCCAGTAGTCGACGGGATACATGTCCAGCGCGTCCTCGGTCGACAGGCCCTTGCCTCTCGATTTCGAGAATTTCGTATCTTCTGCGAGCAGGTACTGGTGGATGAACTCGTAGGTCGGCAGCGTGTATTCGAACTCGTCTTTCCCCGACCCTATCAGCATCGAGGGCCAGATAACGGTGTGAAATATGGCGTTGTCCTTGCCGATTGAGTAGTATACCTCTGACTGGTCTTCTGTCCAGTAATCCTTCCACTGCTCGGCGTCCTCGAAGTACTCTCGCGTGAACCCGATGTATCCTATAGGTGCGTCGAACCAGACGTACAGCACCTTGTCCTCGTAAGTCTCCGGGTCAAGCTTTGGAACGTCAAGGTTCTCGTCCTCGATCCGCTGGTTGACGCGCTTAACGGGAACGTCGAATCCCCAGTCTTGGTCCCGGGTGATGGTGCGTTCCTCAGCCTCGTCTATCAGGTTCTCGACCTGGTTCTCCCAGTTCTCCGGGACCGGCAGCTCTTCCTGGCGGAGCCAGTCCTTCAGCTCGTCCTTGAACTGCGTCAGGTCGATGTGGAGGTGAGTAGTGTCGCGGAACTCGATATCTTTTCCCGAGCATATCTGGCACTCGGGTTCGATTATGTCTTCCGGTTCCAGCAGCTTCCCGCAGTCGTCGCACTGGTCGCCTCTTGCAAGTCCACCGCAGTGGGGGCATTCGCCTTCGATGTACCTGTCCGGGAGGAAACGCTCGTCTTTGTTGCAGTAAGGCAGGTTCTGCTCTGTCTCTCCTACGTGACCCGAACAGTAGAGCTCGACGAACATGTCGTGCGTCTGCCTCCGGTTGTATTCTGAGTCTGTATCCGAGTAAATCGAGAAATCCATGTTGAAACGTTCCAGTACTTCCTGGACTTTCTCGTGGTTTTCCTGCTTGAGTTCCTCGACTTCGATGCCTCTTTCGATGGCCTCGAGTTCAAGCGGCGTGCCGTGGACATCGCTCCCGCAGATGTAAAGGTTCTCGATTCCCTTTATGTCGAGGTAGCGATGGAATATATCTGCTGGCAGAAGACTTCCTACGATGTTTCCAAGATGCGGCACTCCGTGGATGTACGGGAGTGCTGAAGTTACAGTGGCACGCCTCTCTGTGATGGTGGTTCACCTATCCAGTATTTTCCGAGGCAATTCTTTAAACAGCTTCTGTGCTATTAAGCGGTATGAAGAAGATTTACTTCGCCACCGGCAACCCGGGAAAGGTCGAAGAGATGCAGCCGCTGTTCCAGGAACGCGGCTTCGAGCTGGAACAGGTCGAGGTCGACGTCGATGAGATCGACGCGCTTGACGTGGAAGAAGTCGCGGAGCAGAAGGCCATCGACTCTTTTGAAGACGCCGGTGTCGAGGGCATGCTTATAGTGGAGGACACCGGTTTCTACGTTGAAACGCTCGAAGGGTTCCCTGGCGCAAAGGCCGCGTTCTTCGACATGACTGTCGGCGCCTCCGGAATCCTCGACCTCATGCAGGGTGAAGAGGACCGCCCGGCATACTTCAAGACCGCGATAGCGGTGTGCGACGGCGACGATGTCAGGGTCTTCACAGGTCGCGTCGACGGCGAACTGGCTCTTGAGAAACGTGGAGAATCGCATCCGCACCTCCCGTACGACAGCTACTTCATACCGGACCACGGTCCCGGGAAATCTTTCGCCGAGGATCCGGAGCTGAAGCGGCAGAACTCCCAGAGGAAGCAGGCTACACTCAAGCTTCTGGACTGGCTGGAAAACCAGGGCTAGAGAATCCGCCGCCTTAACTTTGCCAGGCTTGAGATACCGTAGTCAGGTTCCTGGATGTCGTCGGCTTCCGCGAGCTTCTGCCGGTCGATGTCGCCAGACATGACTGCCGCGGTTTCCATCCCGAGCCGGTTGCCTGTTTCTATATCTGCCAGCCGGTCGCCTATGAAAACTGAGCGCTCGGGGAAGAAGTCGAAGTACTCCTTGAAGACATCCCTGAAGGCCTGTCCCGGCTTTCCAAGGAGCACGGTTTCGCCGAACTCTTCAAGGGCGGCGTTAAGAGGGCCCTGGTGAGGCTGGTACCTGTCCGAGTTCCGGAAAGTGGTCTCTGTGCTGCACACGTACGCGGTTCCTGAACTCATGATGTTCATCGCCCGGCGCAGCTTGTTGTAGCTGAACTGCCGGTCGAATCCCATGACGACCCTTGCCGCGTCCTCCGAGTTGTTGATATCCCTGGCCGCGAGTTCTTCGAAGAGGCCGGATTCGCCTATGGCGTAGACCTCCCTCACATCCTCCTTTTCCAGGTGGCGGGCCGCGACGTAGCCAGAGGTGATGACGTCTTCTTCGTCCGCGGGTATCCCCATCTCCGTCAGCTTCCTGGCGTACGCCTTCCGGGTCAGCAGGGTGTTGTCGGTGTGGAAGTACACGTTCCGGTCCGACTCTCTCAGGGAGTCGACCAGGTCAGCAGCGCCGATGATGGTCGAGTCCCAGTTCCAGATGGTCTTGTCAAGGTCGAAGAAAAAGTTCTTTGTTTCGTCGAACATGGAAGAGGTTTTAACGTTTAAAGCTCTTATAGCTGTTTATGCCTGGTATCAGGGATGCCGCTGAAAAACTTTCTCAGAGCCAGGAAGAGATGGAGGAACTGGCGGCGAAGTTCGAGGAAATCGACAGCATCGAGACCGATGCCACGGTGAAGGAGAGCTTTCTTTCCCGGGGGATAGAGGAAACCGGGGCACAGGTGGTCGCGGGGATAGACGGCGGACTGGTTAAGAAACGGTACTCGGCGGGCGACGTCATCTCGGTCCGGGCAGTGGCCGCGGTGTTCGACTTCACCGGTGACGCGGTAAAAGCAGATTACCTTCCGGAGAAATCGCCGGAACCGGAGTTCTTCGTCTCTGCGAACAATGACGCACGGAGTCTTGACCAGGAGGCTGACACCCGGAGACTGGCGGAGGAAGTCGGCGTCGCACTCGAAGCACTAGCAGCCGCTGAAACAGTGCTTATGGACGGTTCGATAGTACCTAGCTACTCGCTCTCCGGGGAAACACTGGAGAGCTATTCCCGGCTGTTTGAAGAGGCATGTGACGGCAGGCTCGCCGGTATAGTCGAGGACTCGTACGGCCTGAAACTTTCCGACATGCTGGAGAAACGGCTTGGAGTTAACATAGGAGATGTCCGGGACACTCGGCTGATGGACGCCATACTTGAACCCGGTGAACGCAGCTTTGTCCGGCGTTACTCGACCTCCCCCGTCGAGCATCCGGTGCTCCAGGAACTGGAGGACAGGCACGTCAACAGGCTTCACACTTTCTACGTCAAGCTTTCCAGCACCGACCTCCCGCTTCGGGTGGACTACTATGGAGACGCCGGGGCCGCAGACGAGATAGCGGGAAAGCTGCTGCGGCTGAAAGCCTCTGAACGTTACACTGTTCCCTCACCGGTCGTCGAGGCTGACAAGAGGGCCAAGATACCGGAGACGTACATCAAGAGGCTGGAGAAACGTTTCTCGCCGGGAGTAAGGAGACGCGACCGCCGGCCTTTCTGACTGGCAGGTTTTTTGTCTACCCCCTGCGATTATTTATACAGGAGATATGGTTTGAAACCGAGAAAACAGAAACTAGGTCGTTTATCTGTACTTCTGGCAGTTGCAGTCGTCTTCACCGCTTCAGCCTCGGCCGTGACTTGGAACCAGGTGCTGGACTGGGACCGTGAAAACGACGGGGATAGCAAGTCTGATATACCTGCGCGTATGAACGAGATAAAAAACGATATGGGGGTCTGGAGCGATGAGTCGGACCACGTCCTCTGGCGTGAAGGAGAGTCGGGAAACGACGGCGCCTCGAACTACCTGAAGTACAGCAAATCGCTTCCGAACAACGACGGTAACGCGAAGCTCCAGCTTGACTTCCACGCCGACTCGTATGAACAATCCGGTATCTCTTTCTATGTTGAAGATGTCAAGGGCAACGTTTACAGCCTGAGATGCGAGGACGACGGCGATGTCAACGACGACGGCCTGGGCTGTGGATACGATGATTCCGGCGACTTCACCTGGGACGGGACATGGACAGTCGACGCCGGTACGGAGCTCTCGAAGTTCTACATCGCGAGCGCGATGGAAGACAACGGCAACGGAGACTCGTCTCGGCTGTACCACTTCACGGTCTGGGTAGGTGAGGAGAACAAGGCCCCGAACGCGTCGTCGAACCCGGACCCGGCGGATGGTGAGGTGGTAACCAGCAGCTCGGTGAAGCTCTCCGCAGAGTACAGAGACCCGGAACACGATAGCGGGACCCTACGCTTCTACGACGGCAACGATAACCTCATCGGCTCGTGCTCAGTAAACGACCAGGCAGGAGTAGAAGACCGTTGCGGTGTCAGCTACAGCGGCTACGGGACCGGTGGCAACGACTGGTACGTCGTCGCAGAGGATTCGAACGGCCAGACTACTACCGGTCCGACCTGGACTTTTTACTACGACAACGCACCCAGTATCTCCCTTGTCTCGCCCTCAGACGGCGCCACAGCGACAGGTAACTCGGTCACGCTTGAGGCGGACGTGTCGGACCCGGACGGGGACGACCTGACAGTCAATTTCTACAACAACGAGACGGGCGACAAGCTCGGAAGCACTTCTGTCTCCGGAGGTAGCGGGACCGCCACGTATGACTGGACAGGTCTTTCCAGAGGCGAGAAGTACCGGTGGCACGCGGTCGTGACAGACGGCTCCCTGGATGACCAGAGCGATAACCGGAGCTTCTCGGTCAATCAGCTCCCAACGGTCTCGAACCCTGAACCCCCGGACCCCGGTGTTTCAAGCGAGGAGGATACGACGCTGAGCGTCTATGTCGACGACCCCGATGCCTCGGATAACTCGCTGGATGTCAGGTTTTACGACGCCCAGACCGGCACTTTGATAGGAGAGGTGAACGATGCCTCGCCTGGAGAGGTCGAGCAGGTCTGGAGCAACCGGCAGCTCGGAAGCACTTACAGGTGGTACGTCGAGGTGTCGGATGACCAGGAGACCTTCAGTTCGTCGACCTGGGAGTTCAGGAGGGTCACCTCCACGGGTTACAGGGCAGACACTCGTATAGACTACGATTACACGTCGGTCATCACCTCGACTCAGACAGCGGCGACACTCTTTATAGAGGTCGAGAACTTTGTCGATGATCCGAAAGACCTGACCACGACTTTGACTGTTCCCCAGGGAGGTGCAGCACCAGTTTTCGTGGAGACCGGTTCGTCCACGAATAGCTATACGCTTCCGGGGGATTCGACCAAGAGAATGGAGGTCCGGATAGAACCAAGTAGCGCGGGGAAGAAAGAACTGGTGGTAAAAACGACTAACGACGACCTTGGAATCGAGACGAGGGAGAAGATACCTCTTTACATCCGTAAAGTCCCGGCGTCGCAGTCAACGAGAGAGGTCCCTGGTATAGGGATGCTGCAAGTGCTCGTGATTTTCGCGGCGGCTACTCTGCTTTCTGCTTCACTCTGACTATGTAGCCTGCGACACGGTTCCGGAGCTTCTTGGAGTTGAACTCTTCGGTCTCCTTCAGCTCCTCCTTGTTCTCGTCGAAGTCCTCGGAGAAACGATCCGGACTCGAGTCAACAAGATCCTTTGCGAGGCGCTTGATGTATGTCTGTCTTACTCTGCCCATACGTGTAGTCTCCGGCCGAACATTCTTAAACGAACCGCCTATCTCTTTAAACGCGGATTCCCATACAAGAACCATGGCACAGGTAAGGCGGCTTGTAATGGATGTCCTGAAGCCTCACAAACCGGGTATCGTGGAGCTGACCGACGAACTGGCAGAACTCGACGGCGTGGAAGGTGTGAACTCGTCGCTTATAGAGGTCGACGAGGACGTGAAAAACGTCAAGGTCACGCTCGAAGGCGAGGTCGATGTGGAGGAAGTCCGCTCGCTGATAGACGGCAACGGCGCCAGCATACACAGCATAGACGAAGTTGCGGCGGGGGACCACCTGGTCGACAAGGTAAGAACACCTCAGGACTGAGCTATGATAGAGCTCTCGGAACTGAAAGAGGCCTGGAACCGGGACGAGGTCCAGTCAATTTCGAGGCGTTATTTCATCTCGAACGGTTTTGATGGCACGTTAACGAGTATAGGTATAACCGTCGGGTCGTTTCTATCAGGTGTTCCCTCAGGTCTGACAGTGTTCCAGATAGGGCTCGGCGCAACGATAGGGCTCGCGACTTCCGGGATATGGAGCGTCTGGGAGATAGAGCGTGCCGAGAAACTGGCGGAGGTGCAGGACCTTGAGAAATCGATGCTCCGGGACCTTGACGGTACCAAGGTCTACGAGCGGAAGATGGAGGGCCGCGTCATAAACGCCCTGATGAGCGGTCTGGGCCCGACGCTGGCGATGCTGCTGATAATCGCCCCTTTCCTCCTTGAAACAGTTTTCCTTACGATGCTCCAGGCAACGCTGATTTCGGTGGCGGTGGCTGTCGCACTGCTGTTCTCTTTCGGGGCTTACATGGGTTCGATGTCGAAGCAGAGATGGTACGTCGCCGGTATCCGCATGGGCCTCGCCGGACTGGTCGTCGCGGCGCTGAACGTCGTTCTGCCGGGGTAACACGATTTTCTATTTAAATCTCGGGCGCCCTAAAGTTACCGTAAGGAGGTGTCAGTTTTGCAAGGTACCGTCAAGTTCTTCCACGACGAGAAGCAGTACGGCTTCATCGAGACTGATGAAGTGGACGACGACATCTTCTTCCACATCAGCGATGTGGAGGGAGAAGAAGTCGGGGAAGGGGACGAAGTCGAATTCGAGCAGGAAGAAGGCGACAGAGGCCCCAAGGCAGTGGAAATCGAAATCGTGGAGTAAGAGGTCCTGCCTCAAGGCTTCACGTTTCTCTATTTTCTTATCTTCTCACCGTAACGGACTTAACTTTGCCAACCGCTCCTGGATGTATGACCGAGCTTCTATACATGCCGGACAACGAGTACGAGAAAGAGTTCGACGCCGAAGTCGAGAAAACCCGTGAGGCCGACAGCTATATCGTGCTGGACCAGACGCTTTTCTACAAGGAGGGCGGCGGCCAGCCAGCGGACCACGGAAAGCTCTCGTGGAACGGCCACGAACTTGATGTCGTTGAAGTCCAGAAGGAGCACGGCGAGGTCCGGCACTACGTGGAGGGCGACGAACTGCCTGGCCCCGGAACAGAGGTACATGGGGAAATCGACTGGGAGCGCCGGTACAGGCACATGAGGATGCACACGGCGCAGCACGTCCTTTCATGGGTCGTCCTCAACATGTACAGCGGGTCGACCGCCGGCAACCAGATACACGCGGACCGTTCCCGGATCGACTTCGAACCGGTAGAGTTCGACGACGAGGATATAGAGAAGATAGAGAAGGCGGCGAACGCCCTGATAGAAAAAGAACTGCCTGTCGAGAAAAAGATGATGTCCCGGGACCGTATCGAAGCCCAGGTGGAAGAGGGCCGCACCAACCTCGACCTCATACCGGACCACATCGACCCTCTCAGAGCGGTGGTCATCGACGACGAAGACGTCTGTCCATGCGGCGGAACCCACGTGGACAACCTCAAGGAGATAGGAACCATCAACATCATCAACCGCGTCTCGAA
>JBDGRD010000047.1:0-8281 GCA_042218425.1 Candidatus Nanohaloarchaea archaeon | reverse complement strand
AATATTTACAATCTTATCGGCTGCGGGCTAGAGCCCTGCGGTTTCTTTCAGGTCGCCAACCCACTCCGAAACACGGTCTTCGGCCGTTTCGTATAGATACCCTGCCAGGAGCCTGGCATCTGAAGGCTCTGCTATAGATGCCATGACGCGCAGGTCGGCGTTCTGGTTAAGACTTGAACGGCTTTCGGGGTCAAGGTCGTCCAGGTCTCCTACAAGCCTGTCCAGCCTGTCGTCCGACATCCGGTACATCAGGTGTGCCATCCTGAACCTTGCATCCCTGTTGTGGCCGATCCGCTTGTCCCAGTGCCCCTCGTACGTTTCAAGGGTGTCACGGGAGAAGTCGCCGGACTTGATGGCCTTGTCAGCTGCTATAGCTGCCGCCCTGCCGGATATCATGCAGTTCTGGATGCCCTCTCCCCAGACCGGGTCGATGCTTGTAACGGTATCGCCGGCAAGTATCAGCCGGTCGTCGACCTTGGTGTCGATATCAGTGAAGAAAGCTTTGCCTGCGTGCCTCTCGAACTCCCCGTTCTTCTCTATCTTCTCGGCGTCCTGAAGGCGCGGGTCTTCCCCCCAGAACTTCTCAAAGTAGTCTTCAAGGCTACCATCCGGGTCTATCCTGTCCTTGTATTCGTTATACCAGCAGACGCCCACCTTGGCAGTGCCGCCACCGGTGTCAAATATCCAGGAGTAGCCCCCAGGTGCGTAGTCAGAGGCCAGACGGAAAACCATACTGCCTGGCTCCTCCATCTCGACGTTCTCCATCTCGTATTCAACGCCCAGTCCAAAGTCTCTTGGCTCGACATCTACCAGACCGGTCTTCCGTCCGAGCACCGCACTGGCGCCGGTCGCATCTATAACAAGGTCGCCCGTAACTGTTTCCTGGCCTCCTCCATCAAGAGAGTTGTAGACAACGCCCATCCCGTCCTCGACATCGGTGTCGACGTCAACGACACGTGAATCCAGCCGGTACTCGGCTCCCTTGTCGACAGCGTCATCTGCAAGGTATTCCTTGAAGGCACCAAAATCAAGCACGTAGCCCGGATGGTCCATAACAAGCTTCTCGGTCATCCCTTCGAGAACTGCCTTGTCGGTCTGGCTCATCGTGACCTCGTCAGGGATCCCGAACTCGGCCATCATCGGCGGGAAAGTTCCTCCGGTAGACTGCCGGGTCTCGCCGACATAGCTGTCCTGTTCAAGAACGACAACATCGTAGCCTCTCTCTGCGATATCTCGCGCAGCCTGGCCTCCTGCCGGGCCTCCACCGGCTATAACAACATCGTATTCAGAACTCATGCTTATCCAGTATCGCCTGAATTTTTTAATAAGGCGGATAGATAAAAGAGGAGAAAGTGAGAGCGGCTAGCTCTCGAAGGTCTCCACCATCTCCCGGTACTTCTTCGCGACGTAGTCCCAGTTGATGACCTCGAAGACGTTCTCTATGAAGTCGCCCCTGTCAGGACCGTAGTCGTGGTAGTAACTGTGCTCCCAGACATCGACTGCGAGGATGGGATGCGCGCCCCAGACCGCTCCGTTATCGTGCTTGTCGACCGCGACGTTGTGGAGCTCGTTGCTGTAGGGAACGTAGACGAGCAGCGCCCAGCCACCTGCGGCTTTCGCCGCTTCGACGAACTCGTTCTTCCAGTTCTCGTAGGAGCCGAAGTCCTCTTCGATGCGGTCCATCAGCTCGCCCTCAGGTTTCCCGCCGCCTCCGGGCGTCATCGAGTTCCAGAAAACGTTGTGGAGCACGTTCCCGCAGAAGTTGTGTGTGAAAGAGCGGAGAAGCGACCCGGTGTCGGAGAAATCGCCTTCCTCCCGCTGCCTTTCCAGCCCGGCCTCGGCGGAGTTCCAGCCGTCGACGTATCCCTGGTGGTGGACGTCGTGGTGCCATTCAAGCACCTGTTCAGATATATGCGGTGTTAGAGCGTCGTAGTCATAGGGAAGTTTCATCAAGCCGTGTTCTTCAACCATGGAGAATCACCTTGGAGACTTTATGGGGTGCGACGGTTAAACATATTTCGATTTTAGGCTGAACTAAAAATTGAAGATAAAGAAAGAAGGGAGGAGATATGTGGTTTTTACTGCGTGGTCTCGTTGGCTGCTGCATCCTCAGCCCTGGAAAGAGCGTCCTGGATCCGGATAGGGTTCTGGAACGTGAAGCTCTGAACCTCCGGGAACAGCAACTTGCCGTCAAGGGTCACGTACGCAGTCTGAGACCTGCTGACGGTCTCGTTGGTAGTCTCCTGCGTCATGGTGACGTTCAGGTAGTACATGCCACTCCGCCTCTCGAACTCGGTGACTTCGACTGTGCCGTTGAAGCCGCCGGAAGTGACAAGCTGCTTGACATCCTGCTGGACCTGCTGCGGGCTGACTTCTCCAGCACCTACTGCGGGTGCGGAGAACGTGTATCCCACTATCAGGCCGACAAGAAGTCCAGCCAGTACTCCACCGACAAGAAGCGGTGAGGAAACCGTCGAGCTTTCTTCCTCTGCAAGTTCCTCGGCTACTTCGTCGAGGTCTTCTACATCTTCCTCGGATTCTTCCTCTGCCTCATCAAGACGTGACTCGATCCACTCCTTCAGAGTTTTCCTGTCCTTGCCGTCTTCTTCCAGGGCAAGAAGCTCATCGTAGTCAGGATCATCGAGATCCCGGATGGCATCCTTGGCTTCCTTGACTGTACCACTGAGAATTTCCTCGTAGTCGTTTTCTGCCATATCTAAGGCTTCTAGAAGAATCTTTTAAAGATTTCAGGTCTTTTCCCCTGCAGGAAAGGGTTTTCCCGGACGCAACCAGATACCCTCGTGATTTCGGAATCTAATTTAAAGTTGAGGATTGAAGCCTATCATACCGTCTTTTGGTGGTATAAACCATCAAAGGGGTGGTAGCTCAATCCGGGAGAGCGACCGCCTCCAGAACACTTTACTGGAGGAATGAGGGAAACCGTCTCGACTCGCGTGACGGCTCGAGAGGAGCGCACCGCTCTTCGGCCCGATGATTAATCCCTTGCGGAGATAGCGGTAGGTTGCAGGTTCAAATCCTGTCCACCCCAAAGAGTTCTTCCACCAGTCAGACGAAGAGCGAGAAACTTGCGGTCAGGAAAGATGCGAAGAATATCCCTACCAGCAGCGTCAGCAGCGCGATAACTTCGAGGAAAGCCTCCCAGTCGTCTTCCAGGCTCTTCGCGAGTCCTGCCGATATAAGCGTGAGCGAGAAAAGCACCGATAGGCCGAGGAACGTGCTGGCTGATTCCGAGGCCATGTTGACCGAGATGCCTGTCAGGAATACGAATCCGTAGAAAAGAGGCTTCGCGATGTCCATGAGATCATCGTGGTCGACGTTTACCTGGCTCTCGTCTATCATACGCTGTAGTAGAGAATTACCGGCCTCGGTATATAAAATACAAGGAAAAACCGCCAGTGATTTGAGTTCTGCGGACCAATCTCTCCCTGTCGTGATCCGCCAGAAAGACGGTATCGAGGTCGACGCCGGGGAGAGAGTTTTGCTGGACAGCAGGAACGCTCGAGGCGATGTAAACTTTGTCAGCCACGCCCACTTCGACCACATGCACCAGCAGGAAGACTCCGAGATAGTATGCTCCGACCTGACCGCGGCGCTCTGCAAGGCAAGGTCGGGTAAAGAGTTCGACCACGTCACGGGAACAGAAAGCATCGAGCTGCTGCCGTCCGGCCACATACTGGGTTCTTCAGCCGCGCTCATCCAGGGAGACGAGACAGTTCTTTACACCGGCGATGTCGCAACACGAGACAGGGCGTACATCGAGGGCTTCGAGCCGGTCGACGCCGATACTTTGATAGTCGAGACAACCTACGGGATACCTGCCTACACGTTCCCGGAGCAGGAAAGCATCGAGTCGCGTATAAAGCGCTGGATAGAGGACAACAGCGACCGGCCGCTCTACCTGTTCGCGTACTCGCTTGGAAAGGCGCAGAAAGTCCAGCATCTCATCCAGGACGTAACAGACCGGCCTCTGGTCGCGCACGGCAGCGTCACCAACATGAACGACGTGGTATCGGGTTCGACCGAACTGGAGTTCGACGCAGTTCCCTACACAGAGAACCGCGAACTACTGAGGAACGGAGAAGGTATATTCATTGGCCCGACAAGGTTCGCGAGGGACGACAGCCTCAACGAACTCGTGGACGAGACCGGCGGGTTGAAGGCGGGTTTCTCGGGCTGGGCGGTCAGCGACTCGTACCAGTACCGCGGCGGATACGATGAGGCGTTCCCGCTTTCCGACCACTGCGACTTCGAGGACCTGGTCGCGCTTGTCAGGGAAGTCGACCCGGAAAAAGTTTACACGACCCACGGCTACGACGAGGCATTCGCCGCCTACCTGAAGCGCGAACACGGCTACGACGCCCGCGCACTGAAGAAGAACCAGACATCGCTGAGCGATTTCTAGCGCGGGACCAGTCTGTCAAGAGCGGCCTCGACGAACTTGTCCTGCTTCGAGTGGAACAGCGGGCGGATATCCTCTATCGTCCTTCTACCGGTCGATGTCAGCTGGGCACCGAACTCCTCTCTCGCGCTCCGGACCACGTCCATCTCCTTGTCCAGTTCGTGCGAGATCAGCCGGTTCTGCTCCTTGCCGTGGCTGTCGAAATCAGTGAGGACGGCTGTCCTGTCGGACCCGCGCACGACGTCCTCCACAAGACCTTCAAGCGTTCTCTCGGCTGACAGAAATATCTTGCCGTCGAACCCGAGTTTTTCGAGGACGTACTTGTCCGAGAGGCCTTCAACTATCACAGAATCAAGGTCGCGGTCCAGGCGCCCGACTATCTCCTCGAGCTTTTTCCGCTCCCGGAACTCCTCGACCTCCATACCGGTTACTTGTCGACGGGGCGTTAAATCTTTAACCTCAGGCAGTTTTGCTTACCTTCTTCCCGAGGACGGGGTTGACCGATGACTGGTAGATGCTCTTCATCGACTCCTTGTAGTTCTCGAAAGGCTCGCGCGTCCCGGTGTAGACCGCCTCTAACCCCTGCGTGACCTCTAGTTCCTGGCGAAAACCTCCGTTCTCAACATCCCCGATTTCCCGGGAGTTCATCATGGTCTCCTTAAGCTGGGAGGCCGCATCCTTCGGCAGGACGGCTTCAACAGTATGAGTGATATCGTCGGTCGTCGCTACCCGGGCTCTATAACCGATGCCGAGAGAGTCCCTGACCTCGACATAGTCGTCACCGTACTCTTTTTCCACCGGAATCTTCGGCGTGAAAAGCTCCACGACCTCGTCCGGCGAGACTATTCCCGCCGTCTCCTTTACCTCATCCTCGACCTCTCCAGGCGCGAGAACGTACTCGGAGCCTGAACCGGTTTCAAAGGTGTCTATGGCGGCGTAGTACACTTCTTTATCCAGCTTTGACAGCCTTTTCTTGACCTCCTCCACCTTGCTGTCGACCTCTTTGACGGCGTCGGGAGAGTAGGGTATGTCGAACAGGAAGACCTGGTCTCTCTCCACGTGCCGGAGCACTGCATCCACGGGCAGGTCGAAGTCGTACGAGCTTATGGGTGGTTTCTGCAGCTCGAGCCCGACGAACCGTGTCTCTATCTCCTCAAGGGTGTCCATCGCGAGCTGCACGCGTTCCTCGAAAGGCTTCAGGCTCCTGAAAAGCAGCCGTGCCTGGCTCTGGCTGAGCTGCTTCCTCTCCACCATCTTGGCGACGTCCCGGACCACTCTGTCGGTGTCGGTGTAGACAAGTTCGCGCTGGAGGAACTGGTGGAGCGCCGAGAAAGGGACCTGCTCGTATCCCTCCGGGTCAAGCTCGCCGGAGGAGGTTATGAATATGCCGCGGAACTCGTAGTCGGACAGCTCGGAGAGCTCGAGTCCGATGTCTATCGGGTTGGCCTGGAGCATCTCCAGGTACTTCTCCATCCGCTCTCGGTCCCCGGAATCGATTTCCGGCTTGTTCTTGGCGTCGAGAACCCAGATCTCTTTCTTGTCCTCGCGGGATACGCGGGCGAAGCAGTCCGGCCTGGAGTCATCTCCCAGGCTTCCCACGCGCTCGAAGAAGTCGAAGTATCCCTCGTACTGCCGGAGCACGTCGAGCACGTCGCGCTGGAACACGTCCCAGTCAGCCATCTTCCACCACCTTTTTCATTCTCGCACCTCGTAGCCGTCTATCTCCCCGTCGCCGTCCATGTCCCGGCCGCGGACGACGCTGTAGAAATCTCCTTTCTCGTAGTCAACTATCAGGTTTTCCAGGTCCTTGAAGGCCATCACCGCGGCCTCGGTGCCCGCGTTGCGGACGCCGGCGACAAGGAACACAGATTTTCCAGGGGATTCAGGGTTCTCTGTCTTCGCTATCACACCGATGTTCGGGTCGCTGTAAGTATTCTCCGGGGTCTCGATCTCGTGGTAGGGGAAGTCTTCGCCCGCGAAACGTGCGGGGAAGTGGGAATTGAACTTTTTCGTGACGGTGTTGGTCAGGACGCCGCCGAGAAGCACCATGTTCTGGTCGAAGGCCGAGTCCCGCACGACCTCGGTGTCGAGCACAGTCGTCCCTCCCTTCACCGAGGCATAGTTGCCGAGCTTCACTCCTATCTCGCCCGCAAGGTGGCCGTCTCTCGCCCTGACCTGGTCCGGTCCGTGCTGGTCGGGGGAGCCGACGACTATCGAACCCTGCAGTTCCGCGTCGCTTACCAGGGGTTCAAGGAACTTCCTCGCGGCTTCATCGTCGGCGAGGTTCGCCTTTCTTCCGCCTGTTCCAAGGTCGAGAGCGAAAGCGTCGGAGGCCGGCCGGTAGTACCGTGCGACACCGCCCGACTTCTTCTCCTCCTTCATCGACGTTATGAGGCCGGCGCTCTCCAGTTTCTCGAAGTGGTAGTGCGCCTTCTGCTTGCTCATGTCCATCTCACGGGCGACCTCAGAGGGATAGGAAGGTCTCTCCGCGAGTTTCTCAAGTATCTTTCTCCTGCTCTCGTCGGTCAGCGCCTTCAGGCTTTCCGCGTCGAGCTGTTCGGCGTCAACCACTAGGGAGTCCCCGGGCCGGAATACCTTGACCATTAAAACCTGAATAACACCGGTCATATAAGTTTTTTACTACTTTCGGTGTTTCGTCCTCGAGAACGCCGCGGCTTTATCAAGGTAACCGTTGCCCGGTAAAAAGCGGGTGGAAACGGCCTTTTTATAATATCTGGAGCCTATTGAAGGTGTAGCGATGTGCGGCATAGTCGGTTACAAGGGCGATGAGCAGGCGGTCGAAAAAGTTTCGCGCGGCCTGAAAAAACTGGAGTACAGGGGATACGACTCCGCTGGCCTCGCCATCGTCAGCAATCCCTCCCTGAAAACGGAGAAAGGAGAGGGCACCATAGACGAGGTTTTGGAAGGCGATTTCAAGGGCGAGACGGGTATAGGACATACGCGCTGGGCGACCCACGGCGAGGTAAACGATACAAACGCCCACCCGCACCTGGACTGCGATGAAAAAGTGGCGGTCGTCCACAATGGGATAATAGATAACTACGAATCCCTCAAGGAAGAGCTCGCGGGACACGCGTTCAAATCAGAGACCGACACCGAGGTCATACCACACCTCATAGAGAAAGAACTGGAGAGAACAGGCGACATACTGGAGGCGTGCATGGCAGTCGAGAAACAGCTCGAAGGCTCCTATGCCGTGGTCGTAGCGTTTGAGTCCGGTGAGATAGTCGCCTTCCGGCAGGGCTCCCCGCTCGCGCTCGGGCTGAAAGAAGACGAGTACTTTCTCGCATCCGACGTGACACCTTTCCTCGAGCACACGGACCGGGCAGTATTTCTGGAAGACGGCGACCTGGTTTACATCGACGACGGCCACACGATACGGAACTCGGGCGAAGAAGTCGAGCGCGAGGTGAAGGAAATCGAATGGGACGCAGAGCAGGCGTCGAAGGCCGGTCACGACCACTTCATGGAGAAAGAGGTCAAGGAGCAGCCGAAGACCGTGAAGCGCGCGGTCTTCCAGGACAGGTCCGATCTTGAAGAAGCGGTCAGCATGATGGAAGAAGCAGATACTATCTACATGACAGGCTGCGGCACCGCAGGCTACGCCGCGAGGCTCGGCGCCAAATACCTCCGTGAAGCAGGTTACGAGATAGTCGTCGAGAACTCTCACGAACTCGAGTACCGGAAGGAAGAAGTGAAAGAGGACGACTTCGTGATAGCAGTCAGCCAGAGCGGGGAGACAGCTGACGTCATGTCCTTCCTGAAAGACGTGCCCGCGGACGTTCTTGCGGTGGTCAATGTCGTCGGTTCAACGCTCGCGAGAAAGGCGGATCACACACT
>JBDGRD010000046.1:0-8393 GCA_042218425.1 Candidatus Nanohaloarchaea archaeon | reverse complement strand
AGATACCAAATTTCTCCATCTTCTCGCTGTAATCTCCTATCTCGACGTCTCCCCACGGGTCTATCTCGGGCATAATTAATCACTCCCACATAGGCTTATTTAGATTTGGAGTTCGAGCCCGTAATCCTCCAGCGCTCGCTCCGCCTCCTCGACGAACCCCAGGTCAGACGGGTAATCCGGTGCAGGTTCGACAGTCTCCGAGTAGGCCGAGTAAACCGCTTTTTCTGCGTCCTCAAGCTCCAGGTATCGGTCGGAAACCTCCAGTTCCTCGAGCCTGTTGACATAATCATCGGCGAAGTCGATGTCAGCTACCGTGTGCCGGGATGTGTCGACCTCGACATCGGCGACTCTTTCAGCGCCTCCATCAAGAAATATCCCGAACTCCGCCGCATGGGTCGCTGAGGGAAAGAACTCATCTTCTAGAGGTTTTGCATCGTAGGTTCCAAAAGCGTCCACCCTTGGTTGTTTCAGGCTTCATAGTCACAGGAAAAACTTGTGACACGGATTTAAATAGGTTTCCAACACTGGAAGCGACTTAGAAGTTATAATTACCCCTAGAAAGACCGTAAATCTGCTTAAAATTGCCTATAGTAAAGAAACCTCTGCTATAGCCTCTGCCACGACCTCTGTGCGACGGAGGATATGGCCAGATAGTTATACAGAAAAGGTTCGAGAAAGCCAGGGCTGGACGGGACTATCGGTTCAGAATTTCCAAAAACGTCCACCCTGTCCAAGCATGTCGAAAACTGGCTCTGGAAGGTTTAAATAGCTTCTTCCAGTTCGACCTTCTTCGCCTTGAAGCCCAGCTTGTCCTCGTAGCCCGAGGTCGACATCAGAACCGGGTAAAAATCTTCCTCGGCCCGGAGTTCCTCCTCTCCGCGCCTGGCGTAGACCTCGCCTTTCCGAACCGGTTCGAAGTTCTCTCCTGTGAACTCGTAGCCGCGGCCCTCGACTGTTTCGTAGTAGCGGAGGATGGCTGGGTCGGAAAGCTCGTACTCGCCGTCGATTATGCCGCGGGCGGCGAGAAAGTTGAGAAGCATCCCGTAGGCTCTTTCAGAGGCGCCTTCAGTTCCCTGGTAGCCGACCTCTATGACCAGGCCTTCATCCACCTGCTCGTGGAGCGTCCCGGATTCCTCCGGGAAGTGAACTATGTTCTCCGCCCCTGTTGCGCGGGCCAGCTCGTACGTGCCCTCGTTCATGTAGGTGAGAGTTGCAAAAGGTCTTGGGTACGACCTCGTCGAATGTATGTCAAGCACCTTACCCTCCAGGTGTTCCGATATCCTGGCGGCCAGCCTCTCCTCGTGCGAGTCGCTTTCTGAATCGCCCGGGAAAGAACGGTTGAGGTCAGTGTCGAGGAACCTCGTATCCTCTTCAAGCGCCTCCTCGTTCGCTATTATGAACTTTACCGGTTTCTCAACTTCGATACCGGTTTCGAGAAATCTTTCTATGGCATTTTTACCGCATGGCTCGTCGCCGTGGACGGAGCCGACTATGACGTGTCTTGGTTCGCCCTGACCTAGCTTCTCTATCCTGATACTATCACCACTCTTTGAATTTGCAGCCGACATTATTTAAGTCTGTCAGCCCTCCTTCAGGGCTTCCACCGCAGGCAGTTCCTCGCCCGACATGAAGCGGACGAAGGCTCCTCCCGCTATCGATACGTGGGAAAAATCCCCCAGGTCGTGGCCGAACCTGTGGACCAGCGAGGACGTGTGTCCCCCACCGAGAACTGTATAGGCATCGGAGGACGCCAGCTGTTCGACTATCCTCTCTGTTCCCTCGGGATGGTCCTCGAAGGCTCCCATCGGGCCTTTCATCACGACGGAATCAGCGCCGCGTATCTCATCGACGTACCTTTCCACGGTCTTCTCGCCGATGTCCCAGGTCATCTCTCCTTCCGGTACCTCTTCAACATCGTAGTTCCCGGAACCCGTCCTGACATCTTCGGGCACGACTATCCTGTCGCCGTAGTTTTCAAGCATCTCTTCAAGGTCGTCCTCCCTCCCGTCAAAGCCGTGCTCCTCGATCCATTCCTTCTTGCCGCCGAGGTCGTGCCCACGGAGTATAAGCGCCAGTTCCCCGGGGATGCCGCCGAGAAGCACTTTTTCGACGCGGTCTATCATCTGCTCCATCATCCCGATTATGTCCGAGGGCTTCTCGCCTCCAAGGACAAGAACCGGGTCGTCCAGTTCGTCCCTTACCTGGCTGCAGCTCTCGACTTCGCGCTGCATCACCGGGCCAGCGTAAGACTCCAGTAAAGGCGTGAAACCAACCATCGAGGCATGTGAGCGGTGAGCCGCGGAGAACGCGTCGTCCACAAAGATGTCGAAGTACCTGGCCATGTTCTGGACGAAATAGTCGTGCGCGTGCCTCTCGGCGTCAAGGTTCTGCAGCTCCTCCGAGAGGAACCGGACGTTTTCCAGCAACGCGACATCGCCGTCCTCCATCGAGGCGACCGCGTCACCCAGTTCAGGACCGAAAAAGCTCTGGACGAACTTGACATCCTTTCCCATGTGCTCCGACATCAGCTCGGCGTGGTGCTCAAGAGACAGGAAGTCGTTGCGCGCCGGCCTCCCCTGGTGGGCGATGACAAGTATCCTAGCCCCTGAATCGCTCATACGCTCTATAGTATCCATGTAGCGCTCGAAACGTACCGTCTGCTGAGGCTCCCCGTCCTCGACAGGAAGGTTGAGGTCGGTCCGCAGCAGGACGTTCTCGCCTTCTAGGTCAGTATCCTCTATCGTCCTCACAAACGACCACTATATTACGATGTATTACCACTCGTTTTTAACGGTTGCCGCCATACGCGGGAGATATAAAAGCCTGATAGCCGAAACTGGAAGCGTGGTATCTATGGCAATCAAGGGTGGACGTTTTGGATTTCCGGCTTCTGGCCGGCAACATTGACTTAAAACCTGCTAATTCTAGTTCTATCAACCACCCTGTCGCGGGATGCTTTGAGACCGGTGACAGGCACGAGGTGTCGATATGACAGACGAAACAGAGAGACTTTCGGAGCTCGCGAAGCGGAGAGGATACTTCTTCCAGTCAAGCGAGATATACGGCGGGGTCGCAGGCTTCTACACCTACGGTCCGCAGGGCGCCGCACTGAAAAGCAATATCCAGGACTCCTGGAGGGAACGCTTCACGGTCAAGGAAGGCCACAGGGAGATAGATGCGCCGACCATAATGCCGGAAGAAGTCTTCAGAGCTTCAGGACACCTCGAAGGATTCGACGACATGATAGTGGTCTGCGCGGAATGCGAGTCAAGCCACAGGGCGGACCACATAATCGAGGATAACACGGAAATCGAAGAGGCCGAAGGCTTCAGCCCGGAGAAAACCGCTGAAGTGATATCAGAGCATGAACTGCAGTGTCCGACATGCGGCACTTCTCTCGCTGGCAACGAAGTCGAGGACTTCAACCTGATGTTCGCGACCAACATCGGGCCGGGAAGCTCAAGCCCGGGCTACCTGAGACCTGAGACCGCACAGGGCATCTTCGTCGAGTTCCCGCGCCTGAAAGAGTACGCAAGAGAGCAGCTACCGTTCGGCATAACCCAGATAGGCCGGGCGTACCGGAACGAGATATCGCCCCGGAAATCGCTTGTCCGGGTCAGAGAGTTCACCCAGGCAGAGCTCGAGCTCTTCATCGACCCTGAGGAAGACGAGCCCGACCTGGAAAAGGTCGAGGACATCGAGCTGACTCTCTACCCCGTCGAGAAACAGGGCACGGGAGAATACCTTGAGATGACTGTCGGGGAGGCGGTCGAGGAAAACGTCATCGAGAGCGACTGGGTCGCTTACTACCTCGGACTTGCGAAGAGATGGTACCGGAAGATCGGCGTCGACATGGACCGTTTCAGGTTCCGGCAGCACCAGGAAGGCGAGCGAGCGCACTACGCCACCGACTGCTGGGACGCTGAAAGCGAGGTTGACGGCGACTGGATAGAGATGGCTGGTTTCGCCTACAGGGGCTGCTACGACCTTGAATCACACGCCGAGCGCTCGGACGAGGATTTCACAGTCTTCAAGCAGTACGACGAGCCAGAGGTGGTCGAGAAGACAACGGTTTCACCCGACATGGGCTATCTCGGCCCGGAGTTCGGCGATGCCGCAGACGAAGTAGCGGACGCACTGCAGGAACTCGCAGAAGGATCACCGGAAGAGTTCGAGTCCGGCGAGGTAACCGTGGAAGTGGGCGACGAAGAACACACAGTGCCCGTCGAGAAAACCGGTTTCAGCGTGGAAGAAGTGAAGGAATCCGGTGAACACGTGACGCCGCATGTGGTCGAGCCCTCGTTCGGTGTCGGAAGGACTCTCTACACCGTCCTGACACACGCCTACAAGGAGGACGAGGTTGACGGCGAGGAGAGAACCGTACTCCAGCTCGAGCCAGAGGTCGCACCGACAGAGATAGGCGTCTTCCCGCTGATGGATAGAGACGGCATGGGAGAGAAGGCCAGAGAAGTCGCTGAAGAGCTCCGGCGCGAAGGTTTCTCAGTGGAGCACGACGACTCCGGTGCGATAGGCCGCAGGTACCGCCGACAGGACGAGGTCGGAACACCTTTCTGCGTGACAGTCGACCACGAGACACTGGAGGACGGAACCGTGACTGTAAGAGAACGCGACTCGACCGAGCAGAAACGAGTCGGTGTGGACGAGCTCGCCGAGGTCATGGGACAGCTCCTGAACGGCTCCAGAAGCTTCTCGGAGCTCTAGACCAGGAACCCGGAAAAGGTCCGGGGAGCGTTTGATAAAAGCTCTCGCCGCAATCAAACCCATGGCCGAGTGCTCGAAGTGCGGGAAGGAGACCATGAGCTTCACCTGCCGCTACTGCGGCAAGAAGTTCTGCTCCGAGCACCGGCTTCCCGAGAACCACGACTGCGAGAAGATGGAGGAAGAAGTGGAAAAGGAACGCGAAGAGACCGGAAAATGGTTCCGGAAGAAAGACACCAAGGAAGAAGTGGTGCGGCCGTCAACCCCGGCGAAACCATCCCTGTTAAAGGACGTAGCGCGTTCGCTGAAGAACAATGTCACCTTCGCCATAATAACGGTCACGGTGCTTTCCTTCCTGCTCCAGTACATCGTGCCAGGATACTACGAGTTCCTGACACTTTCTCCCGCGCTCACGACCCAGGCAGCGCAGGCGACGAACTCTGCCTTCGGGGGAGCTATCCTCAGCAAGACTTTCACCAGCGCCCCCTGGACACTTGCGACAGTCATGCTGGCGCATGGCGGGTTCTTCCACATCTTCGCCAACATGGTGACCTTCTACTTCTTCGGGTCGGTCCTGGAGCGCTCTGTAGGGAGTCGCACACTGCTCAAGTTCTACCTGGCGTCAGGACTGGCAGCGAGCGTAGGCTACATAGTTTTCAGGAACTTCCTGTTCTACCAGTACGGCCCGGTTCTCGGCGGCGTACCCGCACTGGGACCGGCGGTCGGCGCTTCGGGAGCGGTCGTCGCCGTCTTCGCAGTAGTTGCGATGCTTTATCCCCAGGCGGAGGTCCTGCTCTACTTCTTCATACCGATGAAGATAAGGACCGCTCTCTATCTTTTCGGCGGGATAGAAACAGTCAACCTGCTGAGCAAGATGGTCGGCTACACGCTGCCTGCGATCGGCAACTTTGCCTCGTCGGCGCACCTGACAGGTCTCGTGATAGGAGTCTGGTACGGCAGAAAGCTCCAGAAACGTTACGCCAAGCAGACCGGCGTGATAGACCTGCTCGGTTACTAGTCACGGGTTGATGTGCTCGACCTCATAGTAAGTGACGCCGCCCTCGGCATCGACCACAGCCCACAGCATCCGGGCCCTGATGTTCTGCGCCAGACGGACAGCGCGCGACATCTCCTCGAAGCTGAGTGTGTGGTTCTCGGGAACAGCGTGGACAACCCACTTCGTGTGCTGCTTCTGCCGCTTCTCTCCATCAGAGTAAGGGTTGACCCCTCTCGGATACACGCGGAAATGGGCGCCGAACTTGAAACCGCTCTTGACGATGTAGCCCCGGTCCCTGAGGTCTGAGTAGACAGCGTACTTCTGGTCGAAATCTTCCTCGACCTCCGAAAGCCTCTCGAAAAGCCGGTCACGGGAAAGCTCCTCGCCGCTCTCCTCGACAGTTAACTCTTCGCGGTCCACCAGGTGCATCGCCTCGACAGGCGCAAGTTCAAGATGGCCGTCATCCATCACTTTCCCATAGTATTTCTCCCCGTGAACCTCCTCCGCGTCCTCCTCATCCCAGATCTTGACCCGGGACTCAGTCAGTTTTCCAGTGTAGCTCATGGGAGAAAACAGGTGTACGAAGCTTTTAAATCCCGCTCAGAAGTCTCCCATCGAACTCTGCTCATGCTCCCGGAGAACGCGTTTAGCCGTCTCCCAGGACTCTCTCGCCTCGGACGGCAGCTCTCCATGCTCCTCCAGGTACTCTTCCAGGAACTCTGACGCCTCAGGTTCGTGGGAGTACCCCGACTTGAAATCGTAGCCGTACTTCTGCTTGAGCTCATCTATATGCGACTCCCGGGCACTCTTCGCCACGATGGACGCGGCGGACACGACCGGGTACTCGTCGTCCGCCCCGTGCTCCGCGATAAACTCGACATCTTCAAAACGCGGTGGCAATTCCGCCTTCATCTTCCGGATGAAGCGGTCACCGTCCGGCTCCGGCAGGTCGACTATCACCCTGTCCGGCTCGGTCCTCGCGATGACCTCGGTAAAAGCCTTGATCTCTATCTCGTTGAGGCTCATTATCTCTCGCAGCTCGTCTATCTCCGAAGCCTCTATCTCCCGGAGGAAGGATTCACCGAACTCGTCGAGCTGCTCCCTTATCGATTCTCGCTTCTGGTCGGACAGTTTCTTCGAGTCCTTGACCCCGAGCTCCTGCAGCTGCTTCTCATAATCCTCAACGAGGAAACCGCCGACAAACATGCTTCCTATGACCGGCCCGCGGCCAGCTTCGTCTACGCCCAGAATCTTCATGTCAAGTTTTGGAGGCCGGGTAAATATTACCCTTTCGCAGCCAAGCAGGGTTTAAAAGTTTCATACCGAAGTTCAGACATAGCCCTTTAGCGGGGTAGAGCAGCCAGGAGTGCTCGTCGGGCTCATAACCCGGAGGTCCGTGGTTCAAATCCACGCCCCGCTATATCTGGGATTCTAAGCGTGGATGTTGATGTGAGAAGCTCACGAAGGCGAGCTTCGGGTTCAAATCCACGCCCCGCTAACAAACTTCTGAAAGTTTGATCATCATAAGCCGTTCAGAGAACGGCTTCCAGCGCTTGCTCGAACTTAGCGCCTGAAGTTCGGTTCAGATCCACGCCCCGCTAACAAACTTCTGAAAGTTTGACCCCGGGAACTGGTAACTTCCAGATTTCTCGATGGATTCCAGCTTTAAATTTAACGTTAAAGAACTTTCTGGCATGATTACTTCGACTCACATGGTCTTCGGGCTTGCTCTGGCCTACGTTCTCGACAGGCGCCTCGTAACTGCGTCTGTATTTGCTATAGTTCCGGATTTTGACGTCCTGATGAACTTCCTCTATCCTTTCGTCCACCGCGGCATCATGCACACCCTGCTTGCTTCACTGGTCGCGGCCGGACTGGTCTATGTCTACACCGAGGACCGGGAGTCAGCCAAAAGCTGCTTCATGGGCTATAATTCGCATCTAGCTCTCGATATAATAACTTTCTCCGGTCTTCCGCTTTTCTTTCCATTCTACGGAGACATATCGCTTTCTCTAACGTCTGCATACAGTATGAAGGCGAACACTGCGTTTCTCGCCGCCGCCCTGGTTCTTATGTTCGCATCAAAACACCAGGAAACCTTCAAACCGTTTCTACGCCTCTCGTAAACTTTCCCGGGAAATCTCCACACCGGATGCGTTAACTTAAATAAAGGTTGTGAGGAAGGTATTGGATACGGGGGCAAGGGAGTTGCTAGAGGTCGAAGTGAAACAATGGACAAAGTCGGAAACATCATAATAAGAGTGATGCAGGACCTCTCCCAGCTTTCAACCAACGGCTCCGCTCACATCAAGATAAACCAGAGTCTCTGCGAGCCGGAGGAGTTCGAGACGCTTTTCAACTACTTCTCGAAAGGGACGCTGCTGGAGCACCTGGAACTGGAGGTCGACCCCCTCCAGGCGTACATGAGCTGTAGCTGCGGCCACCGCGAACCTGTTGAAGGCGACCATCCAGGCTACACGAACTGTCCTGCATGCGGCAGGTTCGCCGAGGTCGAGGACAGCGCCTACCAGCTGGTCAAACCCGACCCCGACCGCGCCGGGCGACGAAAGAGCATCAGGTTCTAGCGGGAACGAGTTAAAAAATTATCAGGACATCTCTAATTTACACCCTTCTGCGGGCCGGTAGCTCAGTCTGGCAGAGCGCTTGGCTCTTAACC
>JBDGRD010000045.1:0-8891 GCA_042218425.1 Candidatus Nanohaloarchaea archaeon | reverse complement strand
TCTTCGAGGTCTTCTTCCTCGTCTCCGTCTTCTTCCATTTCTTCTTCTGCCTCTCTTTCGGCCTTTTCCTCGAGGTTGGGGACTACTTCTTCTGTCCCCGCGGCCTTGGAGATGGATGAGGCGTCCATGTCGGGCGCCATCTGTTCGGCTTCCTCTTCTTTCATCTGCTGGATGTCCTTCCCGACCTGGGAGACGAACTCTCTGGTGTCGTTCTTGAGTTCGTATATCTCCTTGTCGTTGACCTCGTCGAGCTCCTTGGCCTTTATCTTTTCGACGACGTCCTCCCAGCGTTCGAACATCTCCAGGTGCTCCTCTCCGAGTTCGAGGTGCTCCTCTACGGCTTCCGGGAGCTCCTCCTTGTCCTCGGGGGGCTCGACACCTTTTGACTTGAGGGCGGCGACGTTTGCCTTCAGGAACTTCTTGTAGTCATCTACTATGCCTTTTACCTTTTTCCGGGCTCCGAGCTGTGAGACCAGTTTGTGCATCCTTCTTATGAAGTCGTCGGATTTTTCGAGGTGTTCTTCAACAGCTTCTCCCGTTACTTTCTCCGGTTCTTTCTCGCCTAGGTCGCCGAACTCGTATATCTCTCTCGCTTTCTCGACGTATTCCTGTTCTAGCATGTCCTTCTCGACGAACATCTCTTCAAGAGTGTCGGGGACTTTTTCTTTCGCGGGCGGCTGCTTCCCGACAAGCATGATTGGTGCCTGTCCGGCGCTGGCCATCGCCTGTTCAAGCTTGTGCGGGATGGAGGATTTGAAGTTCTTCTCGGCCTTCTTGTATCCTGCCGCGGCGGCCTTGAGCCGTTTCCT
Source organism: Candidatus Nanohaloarchaea archaeon (assembly GCA_042218425.1). Taxonomy (GTDB): domain Archaea; phylum Nanohalarchaeota; class Nanosalinia; order Nanosalinales; family Nanosalinaceae; genus JBDGRD01. Next base: position 8,082 of record JBDGRD010000045.1, on the reverse strand, counting down.
TACTGATTCCTGTGTCCCTGATATCTTGCCGCGTTGCAGCAGTCGCTTGGCGGGCATGAATATGCCGGTGTCGTACACCGGTTCCCCGTTGCGCACGGCCTCGATGGCGAGCGGCTCTCCCTTCCTCAGCGAGTCCCAGAACTCTGTCAGGAACGGGAAGTACTGTATGGTTATGCGGTCGTCGGTTTCTTTCGCGAGCTCTGTTACTTTCATCCGTATCTTCTTCCGTGCGTCGTCGGGCACGTCTTTCTCAAGCTTGGTGTCGTCGAGAACCACGAGCGTGTCGATGTCGCTGTCGTACCCGTGTTCGCCTTTGGGAACCGAGCCCCAGACGGCGACGCATTTCACCTTGTCGCCTAGCTTCTCATTGAGGGCATCAGCAAACTCTTCTACTGCCTCTATTCGTCGTTCTTGAGACTTCTCTCGCATCTCCTTTACTTTGTCTTTGCCGCTCATATCGACCACAGTATAACCTTGTCTGGTAACTTTAAAAACCTTTGTCGGATATTTGTCACCGAGAAGTGATAATTACTTGTACTCCTCTCCTTTCCATTCGTTTGGTCGGTTGCCTCCCTGTTCCACCGCGGCCTGTGAACTCCATGTGTAGTCGAACTCCTGGGCCTCCAGCAGGCCTTTCAGCGGGTCAAAGGCGTGCTCCTCTATCTTTGCCCACTCCCTGTTGACATTCGGTTTATCGAGACCGAAGAACCTCGCGATTAATTCCTGCTCGACGTTCTCGAAGTCGCCGCTGACTGGCACCTTGTTTGGGTCAAGGTCGTCCGGTTCGATGCCACGCTGTATCATGTCCATCGCGACCTTTATGACGTACATCTCCTCCCGGTACTCTCCCCCGACCTCGAACATCACTATGCCGGGGTCGTCCTCGTTCCTGGCGAACCCTGCGTCCACGAGGTTGTACAGCCACTTGTAGAGCGTCGTATCTCCGCGGGCGAAAGGCCCGTGCCGGTGGCCCTGCTGCTGTTCCCATCCCGGTTTCGTGAGGTGGTAGGTCTTGACTATGTTCGCCAGCGGCTTGTCCGGGTCGCCCTCGACAGCACCTTCCTCTGCCATCGATTCCTCCTGGTCTATAAGCAGTTCCACCTCTCTCAGGGGATCGACGCCGTAGCTTGAGGTGTGCTCCATGTCTATCGTGAACTTTGCCGGCGGCCCTTCGTAGCTTTCAGCCCATTCCTCGCTTTCTCTCTCCGCAGTCTGGTTTATAGCGTGGCACGTGATGGCGATATCCTTCGGCCGCCAGACACGTCTCAGTTCGCCCGGTCCGCCGAACATCGCCTCTATGTTGAGCTTCAGGCCGAACTTGTTCATCCATTCTATCCAGGTGTAGTCTCCTTTCTCGCCTTCCTTGAGTTCGGGCAGGTCGTCGATGCTGTCGGTGTCGAAAACTGCCTGTTCGAACTCGTTGTCGACCTGTGTGAAGTGGCCCCATATGAAGCAGGCGCCTACGGCGGCTATGACGTTCAGCTCGTTCTCCCGTCTCTCGTTGAGGAACTCCTCGAATTCGTCCCAGCTATCCCAGTAAGGGTCACCGTCTTCGGTTTCAACGATGTTCTCCCAGAGGAACTTCGGCCCTCTCCATCCCTCGTGGTTCTCGTACTGCTCGTCGGCGTGCTGCATCCAGGCCGGAAGTATGTGGAAGAAGATAGAGGATTCCTTGTTGAAGTCGTCCCTGTAGCGCCCTCTTACCAGGTTCTCAAGGATACGGTGGTTCTCTGGTTTCGAGAAGGCTTTTTTAGCGGCGTCGTGGACGTCTTCCTCGGCTTCCTCCAGTATGCTTGACTGCTGGATGTCGTAGTGCCGCGCCAGCGACCTTATCTTTCCCTCGACCGATATGGCGTCTTCCTCCTCCCACATCTGGTCTATAAGGTCGCTGAGAGCGTTTTTCACAGTCTGGTGTGCGCTGCTGCTTATCTCATCCTTTATGTTGTACACGTCCCGCATCAGCTGGCGGGGCGAGTTGAAGTATCCACGTCCCATCGGAACAGAGGTGGCGTCGGCCACCTCTCCCAGTGTCTCGGCCGTAACAGGTTCCTCTTCCTCGTCACCCCCGATCTTGACCGGGTTTTCGAGCGGCCAGTCCTCCACTTTTTCCAGGAAGTATGTGTCAAGTCCCTGGTCGACGTTGGCCGCTATCTGGAGGAGCGCGGCTCTATCATCGAAAGTGGTTGCCCGCTGGCCGTAGACCTCTTTCGCGGTCTCCCCTTTCTTCTTGGTCCATTTCTCCCGGAAATCGTCGTCTATGTCGGAGAAGATCCCCTCGTACTGCCTCCAGGGCTGTTCAACGACTTCCAGGAAAAAGTATTCGAAGAGCTTCTCCAGAAAGTTCTCGTTCTTGTAGATGTTCGGCGTCTTGTCATCGTTTATGTTGGTGATGGAAAGCCCGAACGGGTCGACGGCGACGTCGCTCGCCAGTCTCTCCTCTCTCGGCGGTATCATCTCGTTCGAGGCGTGCATGTTGACGTAGCCGACCCTGAAGTCATCTATCTCTCCCGCTTCCTGGCGCTGCTCTATCTCGTACTTGAAGCTGGCCAGCTGCTCAAGGTAGCGCTTGAAGTACCGGTGGACGATGTTGTATCCTGTTACACCCTGTCCCCGCGTCCTGTAGGCCGCGGTGAAGCCGATGTTCGGGTCGCCGTGGAATGTCAGGTCAAGGTCCAGCTGCGATATGACGTTTATGAGCTCCGGCCGGTCTATCTGGAACGTTGCCGGGTTGGTTATCTGGACTTCCATCAGGCTACCGCCTATCTGGGACATCCTTCCGATGCGCTGGTCAAGCGGTGACGGCACCTCTCCTATGTCCATGCCGGACGTGTTCCCGACGATGTAGTTCATGTCGCCGAAGCCGTCGCTGTCCCCTTCTTCTCCCGAAAATTTCTCTGCCAGAGTGTCGAGTAGGAATGCCATCTTATTTCATCGTGTATAGCCCGAGTCCTATTTTGAAGTCGTAGTAGTACTTGAACTTTATCTCCATCAGCAGCTCGCCGAGAGGGTCGGCGTCCGGAGGCACGACGAACTCGTCTATCTGGCCGGTGAACTCCCTCAGCTTCCGGTCCAGACCGGTGTACATCTCATCGTCAGGTCCTTCCTCGTCCTCTCCCAGGTCGACTTCCAGCACGGTTTTGAGCGCTTCCAAGTACTCCTCCCCGAACTCGTCCGCGAGCACTTCGGGCTGGTCGATGCCGTCCTCCACCCTTCTGAGGTAGGAGGAGAACTGTATCGGTGGGTCTTCGCCCAGTTCCTCGCCTACTTTCTCCCGGATCTCTCTTATGGCGAGGTTCTTGTCATTCCTCGCCTCTCTCAGTGCGTCTCCTGCTTCTGTCTCGAGTTCTCCAGTGTAGTCCTTGAGAAGCTGCTTGAACCTGTTCTGGCTTTTCTCTATCTTGGCCTGGAAAAAGTTCTCGAAGACATGCTTGCAGACTATCGCGGGGAACCAGAAGACTTTGGCCGCGGAAGGACCTCCGGCAGGGCTCTGGGGTTCCTCGCCCCCTGCTATGTTGACGTGCACCGAGTGTATCAGGACTATCCGGTAGTGCGTAGGCTCGGTATCTTCATCATCTTTTATGACCTGTAGCTGCCCGCCCTCGTTTTTCAGGGGCCTGTAGCATATGAACTCCATGTCCCGGTACATAGTGGAGGAGCCTGTGAGTGTCATGTACCGGTTGATGTCTTCCGCGAGGTCGTCGGTGGTCTTCTGCTCTATGGTCACCATGTCCTTGACGTATGGCTCCAGCCAGTTCTCGGTCTCCTCGATGGAGCGCTCGATGCTTTTCAGCTGGGACTTGAGGTCGTTGAGCTTCCGGTGCACCTCGCTGCCGTACAGGTCCTTCCATTTCTCGTACATCGTGTACTTCTTCCGCAAAATCGCTTTCTCGTTCGCCGGCAGGTCCGCGAGCTTGCCGTCTCCCTCAAGGTCGTCCAGCGACTCCATCTCGTTGAAATCGGCGACTATCGACGGGTAAAGGTTCTGGTCTCGCAGGAACTTGAGCGCGGCCTCGTCGCCGCCCTGCTGTCCGCCGCCGGCGCCGTCGACCAGCTCGACGAAGTCTGCCTTCAGCTGTGTCTCGTCGCCGGTCTCGAAGTCCTCGGCCCGGGACCTCAGCTTCCGTATGTCGTGTTCCAGCATGTGTTTCTGCTTCCGAAGCTCGGAAAGATTCCGCATCGTTTCCCTGACGTTCTGCTCCGCCTGCTGCTTCCTCTGCGAGAACTCACCGTGGAGGTGGCTCTGGGGCGAGATGGATATCTTCTCCTGCGTCCGGCTGACCTCGTAGTCCAGGTCCTCGTCGAACTTGTCGGCGCAGGCCCAGGATACAAGGTAGGGCGTTCCCTGGCTTCCTGCTGAAACCTTCAGGGACTTGTAGTAGTCGCCCATTATAGGCCGCAGGAAGTCTGTACCCGTCTCTTCCTCGAGCTCGGACAGGTCGCGTATCTCACCGTTCTTTATAGCTCCGCGTATCTCTGCTCCTTCCTCTCCGAGATCTCCGGGCGTTCCCATGTCGCCGTGGTCCCATACATCGAAGACGTGTCCGAAGTGACAGGTCTCTCCTGGTTCGCCGTGTGAGCTCACAGCGTGTATTTGTCCGGTCTTCTACTTAAAATCTCAGTCACAGGGGAAGCTTTAACAACAACCGCGTATCAAACGTTGATATGGGAGTTTTGGACGATATCAAGAGCTCCATTTCCGGTTCAGGCTCCAGCCAGTCCTCGTCATCGAGTTCGGGTTCTAGCTCGGGTTTTGACAACGGCGATTTTGACTCCTCTTTTTCGGACAGCCCGCCAGGCTCTTCCCGGCAGCAACCTTCACAGAACGGTCCGCAGGGGTCCCGAAGCGGTCCACAGCAGGGAAGACGTGGACAGGGACAAAGAGGTAATCCGGGTTCTGGAGGAAACAGCTCTGGTATGGATCAGCAGGGAGGAAACCAGCCAGGACCAGCCGGTCGAGGCGGAAGCGGGATGAACAGGTCCCAGGGTCCGAATCAGGCTCCGCAGGGAGGCCGCGACACGCCCAACGCTCAGGCAGGTCGGCCTCAGGAGGGAGGTTCCGAACCGCAGCTCAGCCCACAGACAAGGAAGGAGATGGAGCACGCAGGCTTCGACACCGGCGGTTCGCAGCCAGGCCAGCAGGGACAGTCCGTCGCCGACACGATGGACGAGATCGAGGAACTGAAGTCCCAGAACGAACAGATAATCGAACTTCTCAAACGTATAAACGACAGTCTCCAGGACCATGCCGGGCAGTCACGGCAGTCAGGCCAGGGAGGTTCACGGGGAGGCCGCCACGGCGGCAGACGCCAGTAAAGGGCTGTTTCCCGTGAACATAGAATCAGAGCTTCCGGAAGATTTCGACGAGCTTTCTGACGATGAAAAGGTAGCGGAACTAGAGAAACTTCTCGAAGATATCGACAGGGACAGCGAGTCAGGCGCCATAAAGGCCCGGATGATAGAGGAGCTTATCCGGAGCTACCGCTAGCGGAATTAACGGAAAGACCTCCGCTTCTTTATAAAGCGGCTGGCGGTAATTGGGAGCTGTGGTCGCGATGGAATACATCGAGATGTCCGAGATTCGGGAGGAACCCACTATCTGGAACGAACTGGGCGTGGAAGAGGTCAGCCTTGCATAGTCCTGGAGAGTTCCAGACGCCTTTGAGGGGGGGCTGTGTCTGCCGGTGAAAGGATGGCAGCGGATGACATCCGCTGTCCTTCCTGCTCTTATCAATCCAGCTGTATAACGTTATCCGCGGCGTTCTTCAGAGCGGTCGAGAAGCCCGGCTCCATGCCGATGATGACCGTCTCCTTGCCTCTCTCTTTGGCTTTCTGGATGACGGGCAGGAAGTCGGTATCCCGGGTGACCAGCACTATTATGTCGATGGAGCTGTTGAAGACGGCCTCCATCGCGTTCACGGCCATGTAGACATCGACGTCGCTCTCCTTGTCTTTTTCGCCTCCAAGCCCGAGCGCGGGTTCGAATCCCTGTGAAACTATCGCCTCTATCAGTTTTTCGGAGGCGTACTGGTTGAGAAATACTTTGCCGACCTTGATGTGGCCCAGCTCTCCTATCTTCTCCCTGAGCCGGTCCAGGTCGAGATCGAACTCCTTTCTGATGACGTTTGGCCCGTCGACGAACACAGCAACATTCGGGTTGCCGTTAAGCCGGTCTTTGAACTTTTCGAGCACCATGCTTCAAAGATGGGAACGAAGATATAAAGGGATGTTCCCGGTCACCGGAAGAAGCGCTCTGCGTTGGCTGTCGTCGCCTTTACGACCTTCTCACGGCGTAGCTGTTTGATGTCGGCTATCTTTTCAGCGGACTCCAGCACGTTCGTCGGGACGTTCCTTTCGCCGCGGTAGAGAAAAGGCGAATCAGTCTCAAGCATCATCTCCCCGGGTTCAAGAGTTTTCACGATATCCTTCACCCGGTTCGAGTAGAGCACCTGGGTTGAAACGCCGACAGTCATCCCGTTGGAGGCCGCTTTTTCCGCGAGTTCTGGCCTGCCGTTGAAGCAGTGCAGCATCACGTCCGGAAGCGCGTACTCCTGCAGTATCTCCACCGCCTGTTTCTCCGCGTCCCTTGAGTGGACGACGACCGCCCTGTTCGTGTCTTCTGCCAGGGCCAGGAGCTGTCGGAAGACGTCTTCCTGGCGTTCGCGTCCGTCTTTTTCGGTGACGTGGTGGTAGTCCAGGCCTATCTCGCCTATAGCGGCGGGTTCGTGCTCTCTTATCTGCGCCACCACTTCTTGCAGCTGGTCGAAGCTGTCGGTGTAGGTGGGGTGAAGTCCAAGGTTCGCCACCACGAAATCCGGGTGTTCCCGTTGCAGTTCCAGGGAAGCAGCGTTGTGTTCCATGTTCGCACCTGCGTTGACGACGAACTCCAGTTTTTCTTTCGCTTCTGCTATCACGTCTTCCCTGTCCCCATCAAAATGCTCGAAATCCAGGTGGCAGTGCGCGTCGACAGGCTTCATGCCAATGTATAGAGGCGCGAGAGCTTTAAACACTCCTGCTTCGGAGTATGTGGTCCATCACAATGTTTTGATGACAACTTTGCTTTTATTTTCTGAAAGTAAATCTCCACACGGGGGAAGGGGAAGATGGCCGAACTGATACGCCAGGTAGGTTTCTGTCTAGTCTGTGGTAACGGTGTCTACGCCGACCAGTCGTTCACAGAAACAGACCGTGGCTACGCTCACAGAAAGTGCATAGAGTAAACGGGCCGGGTTCCGGTAGCTGGCCCTAGCCTCAGCTATCTTCCGAAGTCCTCTAGAATGTTTTTACTTCGCCCCTGACGAGGGCATCTGTAACATCGCCCACCGATTCAAGGTTCCGCTCTACCCTGTCTTCCACCGCGTCCCTGTCATCCAGTGTGGTCTGGACTTCGACGGCCTGTGGTTCGTTTACAGGGTCGCCTATACGTGAAAGCACCTTGACCTCGGCGTAGTCTGCGCCGAGTTCTTCGTGTATCTCTCTCGATATCCTGTTCGCGAGAATGTTGTAGAGCTTGCCGACGTGGGTCCTCGGGTTCTTTCCTGAGGCGGCTTCCAGGCTCATCGACCGGTGCGGAGTTATAAGGCCGTTGACACGGTTGCCTCTCCCGACGCTTCCATCGTCACCCATCTCGGCCGAGGTACCCGTGACCGTCAGGTAGACCGCGTCTTCTTCCGGTCTGTCGGCGGCGTTGACATCCACGGATACGTCGAGCTCGGTCAGTTCCTCGGCGTATCCCTTCGCCACCTCTCTGACCTCCTCCACCACTGACAGGTATTCTTCGATGGTGGAGACGGTCGAAGATATCACAGCGGCGGCGACAGTGAGCTCCAGTTCATCGCCGTTCCTCAGTCCCATCACCTTGACGTCTTCCCCTACCTCTGGTATATCCCCGTGGAGCTTTTGCTCAAGGCTCCTGACAACTTTTTCTACGGGTGAGAACGGGGCGTGGCCGACCCCGAAACTGGTATCGTTCGACTTCGGTTTTTCTTCGGAGAAAACCGCTTTCAGGTCTGTTGAGGTCTCTCCTATCTTTGCCTCGAAATCGATGTGTCCGGGTTTCAGGGCCTTGAAGTTCTGCTGAACGTA
>JBDGRD010000044.1:1850-16843 GCA_042218425.1 Candidatus Nanohaloarchaea archaeon | reverse complement strand
TTATAGTGGTTGTCGGCTACAAAAAGGAAGAGTTCGAGGACTACTTCTCGGGAAGCGACGTCAGGATAGTCGAGCAGGAGGAAGCCCTCGGAACCGCCCACGCCGCTCTCCAGGCAAGGCCGCATATCGACGGCAAGACAGTCATACTCAACGGCGACGATATCTACGGCGAGGAGGTGCGTGAGGCGATGCAGCACGACTCCGCGGTTGTCGCAGGACGTGTCGATGAACCAGAGAACTTCGGCGTCTTTGCTATAGAGGACGACCGCGTTGTCGGAGTCGAGGAAAAACCGGATGAACCGGATTCCGACCTTGTGAACATCGGATGCTACGTCGTACAGGAAGACTTCTTCGACCTTCTCGAAGATGTCGAGAAATCAGAGCGTGGTGAATACGAGATAACAGACGCGCTTGAAGCGTACATAGATACACACGATGTCCAGGCTATAGTCACGGAGACCTGGCTTCCCTGTAGCTATCCGCGTCAGTTAGGCGAGGCTCACAGGGAACTGGTCTTGGCAGGAGAAGACGAGAAAGAAGTCGCGGAAACCGCCGAGATAGGTGAAAACGTCGAACTGTCAGGCTCCGTCCAGGTCAGTGAAGGCGCTGTTATCAGCGAATCCCGTGTGGAGAACTCTGTCATATACGAGGACGCCAGAATAGAGGACTCCAGGATAGTCAACTCCACCGTGAGAAGCGGCGCAGAAGTGGTTGATTCCGCCCTGGAGGACGCTTACGTCAATCCAGGGGCGATTGTGAAAGATGAGGAGGTGGAGCCTGGGGAAGGCGACTATATAGCTATAGTCATGAGGGAAACCCGGGTAGGCATCGATTTCGACCGCGTGCTGTTCAAGACGGACGAGTTCAAGCAGTTCCTCGAGGAGAAGCTGCCTGGGTTCAACGAGAAATACGCAAGGACCGGCGGGATATACGACCCGGAGAAGCACGCTGAGAGACTCGGAGTCGACAGGGAAGAGATATTCGAGCTGCTTGACCGCGCCGCCGACTTCATCTACGAGGATATCGACAAGCTCAGGGAACTGGACGTCGACAGCCTCTTCATAGTCAGCCGTGGAGACCCTGTTTTCCAGCGAGAAAAAATCGAGCGCTCCGGAGCATCTGACCTTGTCGACGACGTGGAGATAGTGGAACAGGAGGACAAGGACGTCCGAGACATCGATTTCCTCGTGGACGACACACGGGCAGAGCTGGAGCAGGTCGATGCGGAAGGTTTTCATTTCGACCGCGAAAAACATACTATGGAAGACCTTGTCAAAAAGGTCAGGGAGCTGAAAGGTGAGAAAGATGACTGAAAAGATAGTGCTTGTCGACGTCGCACACGAAACTCTAAAACCACTTACTTGCACGCGGAGCGTCTCCGACATCGAGGTCGCGGGACAGACCGTCTTCGAGCACATCAGGGAAAGACTCGGGGACGGCAGCTACGCCGTCTCCACACCGGAGTACCTGGAAGAAGTGACCCGGCTCAACTCGGAGATATACAGAGTTGAAAGAGCTGTCGGTACAGATATAGAAGCCGGCGACATCGTGTACAACTCTTCCATCGTTCCGACAGATGAGGTAGCCGGGAAAATCGAGGGACTTGAACCGGGACAGGGACTGTTCGCTGGAGACGAATTCATCGCCGCCTGCTTTGACAGGGGTTTTTCCTCTTACCAGGAGCTGATGGCGAGGCTGGAAGACCTCACAGACCTTGAATACATCAGAGTCCAGGAGAAGCCTGTCCATCTTGAGTACCCCTGGGATCTGGTCGAGTACAACGGCCGGCTGATGGAGGAAAGCCTTGAAACCGGTGAGATAAAAGGAGAGATGCATGAGACAGTCGAGATAGTAGGAGACAGGAACGATTTCCAGCTGGGAGAGAACAGCGAGGTCGGCGCCTACACGGTCATCGACGTGAGCGGGGGGCCAGTGGTGATAGACTCGGATACCAGGGTCTGGCCGAACTCCCGTATCGAGGGGCCGGCCTACATCGGCTCGGAGACAAAGATCGGCGCGGGACAGAACGCGGTGATACACGAGAACACCCATGTCGGGAACGTCGCGAGAGCCGGCGGAGAGATTGAGGAAAGCATAATCCACTCTTTCTCCAACAAGTACCACTACGGCTACTTCGGCCACGGCGTCGCCGGGAGCTGGGTGAACTTCGGCGCGGGGACGACCAACTCGGACCTGAAAAATACTTACGGAACAGTCAGGGTCGACCATCCGGTCGAGGGCGAAAAGAAAGTCGGCCAGTTCGTCGGCGCCACGCTTGGTGACCACACAAAGATGGACATCGGCACCCTGATATACACCGGGAAACAGGTCGGTCCGGTCACAAAGCTCAACGGCGTCGTGGACTCGTCGCTCGACCCCTTCACATGGTACCACGACAGCCAAGAGCACGACTACCGGCTTGAGGCGGCGAGAGACCACCTTGAGCGGATGATGGCCAGACGCGAAGAGCACCTGCCTGAAGGATACGTCGAGGCGCAAAAAGAACTTATCGAACATATCCACGAGAACGAGGCATGAGAGACGAACCCGAAGTATTCCGGCGGTACGACATAAGAGGAGAAGTTCCTGATGAAATCGACGAGCAGCTTGTCTACCGTCTCGGGGTCTGCCTCGCCGATTACTGGGGCTCTGGAAGAGTCATCGTCGGCCGCGACGGAAGAACGGCATCACCTGGTTTCTACGAATCGCTTATAGAGGGATTGACCAGCGGAGGATGCGACGTCGTCAAGACCGGGCTCGCCACGACAGACATGGTCGCGTTCCTGGCGAAGCAAGAGGATGCGACAGGAGGAGTCCAGGTAACTGCATCCCACATGCCACCCGATTTCTGCGGCATCAAGCCTCTCAACTCGGAGGGGCGTATACTGTCAAACGACGAGATGTCCGAGCTTAAAGATATCTACAGGAAGAGACCTGACTTCTCGGAGGACCAGGGAGGGCGTACAGCTGAACTGGATAAAGCGGTCGAGAGGTACCGGAAAGGCGTGGTCCAGAGGTTCGACGAGCTTTTCGACACAGACCTCGAAGGGCTTGAAATAGTCTTTGATCCCGGCAACGCGGTCGGTTCACTGGCTCTTCCCGACGTACTGGAACAGCTCGGGGCCGAGGTCAGGGTCATGAACGAGGAAATCGACGGCGACTTCCCTGGACGGGGTCCTGAACCGAACGAGGAAACCCTGGAAGAACTGAAATCAGGGGTCTCAGAGACCGGCGCTGACCTCGGGATCGCGACAGACGGGGACGCTGACAGGGTCATGTTCGTGGATGAGAAAGGCGACTTCGTCCCCGGCGACTACCCACTCGCGCTGCTCGGAAGCCGGTACGTCGAGGAAGAAGACGCGATAGTCTGCTCGGTCAACACCAGCCAGATGGTTGAGGAAGCCGTGGAAGAGTCGGGTGGCGAGGTCATCCACGCCCCTGTCGGAGCCGTCTTCACTGCTCTCCGCTGCCTGGAAGAAGGTCTCGTGTTCGGCGGTCAGCCGAATGGCCACCTCATGGACACCGATTTCGTGCCGTACGACAGCGGGACGCTGTTCGGAGCTCTTCTGCCTGGCCTGGTGGCGGAATCGGGGAAGACGGTCTCGGAACTTGGGGAAGAGCTTCCCGAATTCCACCTTGAGAAGGCGGATGTCGAGGTAGAGGACAGGGAAGAGAAGATGGAAAAACTTGAGGAGAAAGTACGGAAGAAGTACGAAATCATCACGGATATCGACGGTGTCAAGTATTCGACGGGCTATGCACAGGTACTTGTACGGCCTTCCGGCAGCAGCCCTCTCCTTCGCGTCCGGTCAGAGGGATGGACAGAGCGCTCGGCAGCCCAGGGACTTGAAGAAGCGGTCGAGCTCATCCAGAACTCATAAATAAAGTCGCGGGACTGTTTGTACATGGGAGAGATACTTCACGAGTTCTCTGACGGTCCTTACGACATACTCAACTACAGCGTCGAAACTGAAGACGGCAAGATAGTCATCGAGGTCAACGACGGTGATCTTGGCCGGCTTCCGATCGAAGATATCAAGACGGTTGAACAGCTCAGGGAGGCGCTTGACAAGGTAGAATCTCACCTGAAAGAGATGAAGCGGCGACAGGAAGAGCTTTGAGCATTTCAAAAATAAAAGAGAGAAAAAAGTTGGTGTTAAGCCAGAGACGTTAAACGTCTCTTGCTTTGACCGTTCGGCGTCCGTTCGCTTCTGCTCTTTCTACAGCTCGGTCGACGAGTCTCTTTACTTCGTCGTCTAGAGCATCGTAGAAGTCAGAACCGACGTTGACGCCTGATGCAGCGTCACGAACGCCAGATTTCTTAAGGACATCTACCATGGCTATTCACCAATTAGGTATTGTCGGGCCTCTCTTTTATAGGTATGGGACTTACTCCCTCTAAACCTTTTTAAGCAGGTCTGTAAATCCGGTTTTTGTTATCAGGTTATGGTGAAAGAGACAGGTACTGATTTAAGATTCCCGGTTACTGCTGCCTCTCCTTCACCAATTTCCGGCCTCCGCGGTAAATACCGTAGATGACCAGGAAGGGTAGCAGGTAGCCGATACCGACTATCATCAGGTTAAGGCTCCTGAAGACAGCCTGGTAAGCGTCTCTGACCGAGTCTCTCAGCTCGAAGTCGGATGTTATGGGCTGGGGTTCCTCGAAGCTTACCTGGACTCGGGTGTAATCCACCTGGCGGTCAAGATCCTCGAGGCTGTTTTTCAGGTACTGTATCCTTGTACGGAGCTCTGACATGCGCTTCTGTATCTTTATAAGCGAATCGACCTCTTCGGTCCTGTTCATCAGGCTTTCCAGCTGCCTGAGTTCCTGTCTCTTGTTCTTCAGCTCGAGTTCGAGCTCTGTGTACCTGTCCGTGACGTCGTCCGTGTTCCGGTTGCTGGACTCGACTTTCCAGCGCTCCTCTATGTCTGAGAGGAAACTTGAAACGTTCTCCTCTGGTACTCGAACCGTCAGACTCGCCCGCTCGCCGTCGTCTCTATTGAAAGACTCCTGGTCCACGAAACCGTTGTATCCACGGGCGAGCTGCTTGGTCTCGGACTGCGCCGCCCTGACATCTGGAGTCTCGACATCCATGTAGACCCGGGTGACCTGTTTCCTGTCGGTTCCAGCGGAGTCTCTTTCAACAGCGTCGGCACCGGAAGCGCCGAGGTCTGCCGTAGGTGCCACATCGCTCTGCTTCTGAAGGTCGCTGCTGTACTCCATCGTCTGTCCAGAGCCCGGGCCCTGTACCACGAAACCGATTGCAATCGCGAGTAAAAGGATGCCTGCGCCTATCTCGATGCTTCCAGCGTTTTCCAGTCGCTGCCGGATGCCGGATATCATACCTCTAGATTGGCTCTTCTCCTTAATAAACCGGTTGCTGATGTTCGATGCTCTTCGAACGAACTGAGATAGAATGAAAAAGAACCAGAGGCACTTCTTCAACATGGAACTGGACTTCGCGACGGTCAAGGCGCTGTCGTCTCCGACCCGTATAGAGATACTGAGCAAACTGCTGCAGAAGGAGTCGACACCCACCCGGCTGAGCGACGATATCGACAGGACCAAGTCGACTGTCTCCTCCCACCTCGACACTCTTGTTAACGCCGGGCTGGTCGAGAAAGACGAGGAAGCGGGGAGGAAAAGGGTCGTCTACCGCCCGACGAAAAAGGCCGAGGCGATAGTGAATGGCCGCGAACGCAAGGTCCGGTTTTCCCTGGCCTCCGCAGGACTCAGCGCCTTCGCGGGGACAGTGCTTGTAGGCGACAACCTGCTTTCAGGCGGTGCCGAGTACGCCGCACAGAGGTCGGGCGACATGGGTGCGATGTCGATGGAGACAGAAGCCGCGAAATCCGCGGCAGACACCGCCTCCCAGGCAGCCGCGGTCTCACCTGAGACAGTTGCTCTCACGGCAGGGGCGATGTTCTTCCTGATAGCTATAGCCGCTTTCATGTACGGTCTCGCGATGCGGAAGATAGGTTAGGGAGACCAGAGTCGCTGGACCCGGTCCTGGATCTCTGGGTGCGAATCCTTCAGTTCGGCAGAATCGTTCTCCCCCTTGATGTTTATCACGTGCACTTCTCCCCGGCTGCCACTGTACACGTCCTGGAAATCGTACACGACGCCGACTACATCCACTTCCTCCGGGATATCCTTGCTTTTACACAGGAACTCTACCTGTCTATCCACGTTGTACTCTACAAGCCGGTTGACCGCTTCGTTTTCTTCCAGTTCTTCCGGGAGCTTTTCTACACCGTCTTCCAGGCGGTCCTCCAGGAGCGATATACAGTGGTCGATACCTTCCGGCTCCTCAAGACCATCCCTGATATCTCTGTAGGCGGCGGTGACTGCACCGCAGCCCGTGTGGCCGACGACAACTATGGTCTCGGTCCCGGTGTGCTCGACTGGATAAAGAACGTCGCCTGAAACTTCGAGACCTGAACCAGTGTCCTGGAAAACGCGGTTCCCGATATTGCTGCAGGTAAAGACGTGTCCCGGGTGCTCGTTGCCCCACATATGGTCCTGGAGCACACGCGAATCCGAGCAGCAGACAGTCACAAAATCTGGCTCCTGTGAGTCCTGCACAGAGTCGAACCGGTCCTGGAAGATTTTAGCGTGTTCAAGGTTGGAACGTAGAAGTTCGATGAATCCTTCTTGCATACGGAACCGGTCTGCCGCAAGATATTAAACCCTGTCACGTCAATACTGTGTTACCGGAAACATCATGGATAAACAGCATTTAGATTTCTGACAACCAATCCAACCAATTTCTTGTGACCACCAAATGCCATCTTGTCAACTATGCGGGAAAGAATCTGACGACCTCAAAAAAGTCAAAGTCGAAGGCGCGACGCTTTCAGTTTGCAACTCGTGCGAGGACCTCGGCGAATCCGTCGACACACGGAAAAAGAAGAAGTCGACGGGTGGCGGCTCCTCAAGACCGCGGGAGAGCCAGGTGCTCATCAACGACTATGGCAAGAAACTGAAGCAGGCGCGTGAAGCCGAGGGCATCTCACTGAAAGAGGTCGCCGACGAGCTGAACGAGAAGTCCAGCCTGATAAGCAAGATAGAGAAACAGGAGCTGAAGCCGGACAAGCCGCTCGCGAAGAAGCTCTCGAAGCGTTTCGATCTCGACCTCTACACCAATCCCGAGGTATCCGACCACGACACCGGTAACTCTCCGGATTCCCGGAAGGCGACTCTCGGGGACGTCGCAGAGATAAAGGACTAGGCTAGCCGGAACTCCCGGTCAAGCAGCAGGTGGGAGCCCAGCCCGATGCCAAAGGCTATGCCGGGCGTTGCGGACTGGAAAAAGTAGAGGCCGGCTACCGCGGTCAGGGCGGTCAGCGTCAGACAGAAAGATACAGTGTGCGTGAAGCCGCGGTGCTTTATCTTCACCGACGAGATTATGGTGTAGACACTCAGCACGACGACCGACGCGGTCACGAAACGGGACTGGATGCTCGCCGGCAGCAGGACCATGACCGCGGCGCCTGAAGCGATGCTGACGAACGCCTTCACTGCGCGGTGGACGTAGGCGTTCTTGTTGTCGATGTCGGGCAGCACCGAGCCGACAAACAGCGCCACCGACGCAGCCACGAGCTCGAGGGAACCGACCACCAGCAGCTCCTTCAGGAAGTAGGCCACAACCGCGGCCGAAAGAAAACCGAAAAAGACGTGTTCCGAGAAGTCTCCCATGCTGGAGATTACTCGACTACGGTTTAAATTTCCCGTTGCAGACCGCCCGGAGGCCGTGGATCACCGCCCGCTCGTCAAGGGAACAGACTTCGATTGCGGGAGTGTCGTTGATGGACCGCTTCTCGACCTCCTCTTCCAGGGGTTCAACGACGCGTCCGGGATGGTTCAATGCGACTGCGCCGCCGACAAGAACGGTCTCGGGATTGAACATGTCTACGATGTTGGAGAAGCCGATGCTGTTGTACCGGTTCATCTCTTCCAGTGCGGCTTCCGCGTCCTCATCACCTGACTCCGCGGCTTCAAAAACTTCTCTCGCATCTTTAAAACTCGCTCCTGCTACGTCTTCCGCGAGGCGCGGGATGCTGTTGCCGGAGCAGTAGGCCTCCCAGTGGCCGCGTTTACCGCAGCCGCACTCAAGCCCGCCGTCCTCAAGGATGATGTGGCCGACTTCCCCGAAGTTGCCGCTCCAGCCTTCAACTACGTTACCGTCAGAGATCACGCCGGCTCCAATTCCGGAGGAGATCGTGACGTACACCAGGTTCTCCGCTTCGTGGTCGCCGTAGTGGTACTCGCCGAGCACCGCGGAGGTGCAGTCGTTGATTATCTGTACGTCGCCGACGGCTTCAAGCGGGGACCTGATGTTGACCTCCTCCAGGTCGTCGACGTTAGGAGGATAGAAGACTCCTTCCTCCCGGTCGATAGGTCCGGCGGCGGCGATCGCTACCCTTTCGATCTCGTTGATCTTCTCGGGCTCGAAAGTATTCTCCAGGCACGCACCGATATCGTCGAGGAACTCCCTGCTCTTCACCTTCTTCACGACCTCGAAGTCGCCGTTCCCGATACCTATCAGGGTGTTGGTACCTCCGATATCGACGCACAGAAACGCCATATTACGTGGTAATACCCCGACGTTTTAGTATCCTTCTGTCAGCCAAGCTTACAGTTCACCCTCCTCTAGGGTGTAAATATACTCGCTGTCTAATCCGAACTCGTCAAGACTCTCGGGATAAACTCCAAGTCTGGTAAAGAAATCGGGCTTATAACCCATTTCAGCTGGTTCAATCATTGAATCCAGAAGTTTACCTGCGGTTTCAATAGTATTCACATCCTGGAAATTGTCGTTGTAAACGCACACTATGTAGCTGTCCCTTGCACCTGAGGATTTGAGCGTGGACGTCTTGGCGCTTCCTAGAGCCCCTGTTTCAACCATCTCTGATACTTTCTCATGAGCCCTGTCAATTATTTCTTCCTCCAGCTTCAGCACCCATTTGCCGGTCTCCCAGATAGAGCTTCCATCAGTATACGTGGGGGAGTCGATCCAGATAAAATCTGCACGGAACTCCTCTGTAGGCTTCAATGCGTGCTCCAACTCAATGAAGGATTCACCTCCAGCATTCCGGTGAACCCTGGAGAGACAAAGTTCGTCGTCCATTGTTCCCACCGCTCTCCCACCGGATTATAAAAACCTCGGGGCCTGAAACCAGAAATACCGTGATTACAATGCAAGGTGAATATGATCATCTCTCGGAAGAGAGAGGATGCTCAAGCAGATATCTTGGAAGAGAAATCTGCGGCGTTCACCTCCGACCAGAATAAAGATGCTCAAAACCGTTTAAACAGCTCCAGTTCTAGCTCTTCCATCCAGGGTGGACGCGTTCACTTTTACCGCCTCCCTGGACTCCAAAGGCCGGCTCACTGTACCTGCCTCTCTCAGGCGCTCTCTTTCGCTTGAAGAGGGAAGCCGTCTATCGGTCTCGATTGAGAACACTAGGAAGATAGAGAGACAGGTAGAAAGTTTTGAAGAGGCCGCTGAAATCATCCGGCAGCTTGAAGATGTGAAGAGCTTCAGCTACTCTGGCAGCTTCCTGGAGGTGGTTCTGGATGACTGAGATCCGGACCATCGAAGACGTGAACCCTCCAACTGGGGGTAGTGAGATACTTGGACACATGGAGGTAAGTATCTCTGCCAGCGAGGTGAGAGAGCTCGAGTACGAGGACGAGCTGGTCCTCTACCGCGAAGTAAACGACAGGGACCAGGCCCGCGGCGACCTCCGGTATCCCGCCATCTATGGCTTTGCCGAGGGAGAAAGCTACTGGTCCGAGAAGGGGCTTGAAGCCCGGGACTACAGAGAAGTGCCAGAAGAGACCCGTCCGGAAGTGGAGGAGGAGTTCTCGGAACTTTTCGCGGCTGACCCTGTCTGGGTGGACGAAGAGGGAGGTGCCCTCCTGTGAAGCCGGGTCTTCAAAACCCGTTTAAAATCTCGGAGAGAAACCTTTACCGGAGGCAGCAGAGATGGTAGAACTGGACAGCCTGAAAGGGATGTACGACCGGTACCCGGAAGAGTACGCGACCTGGAAAAAGCTGAGAGAGGTAGTCGATGAGACAGCGAGAGAGTTCGGTTTCAGGCAGATACAGGCCCCGAGCGTCGAACGCGCAGACCTTTACCGGGTCAAGTCCGGCGATGAACTGATGGACCAGATGTACAACTTTGAGGACAAGGGCGGACGCGAAGTATCGCTTGTACCCGAGCAGACCCCGACACGCGCCCGTCTCGTCCAGCAGCGGAAGGATTTGAAGACACCGGTGAAGTGGTATGACACTTCGAAGCGGTGGCGGTATGAAGATGTCCAGAGAGGAAGGGACCGCGAATTCCTGCAGGGTGATTTCGACATCTTCGGGGTCGAATCGGTCGAGGCGGACGCTGAGATAATCGCTGCAGCCGCGACTATATACAGGAAGCTCGACCTGGACGACCGCGTCGATTTCCTGATCAACGACCGGAAACTGCTTGAATCCATACTTGAAGCCCACGGCATTGACAACCGGGAGGAAGTCATGGAAGTGGTGGACGACAGGGAGAAGATGTCCCGGGAAGAGTTCCTTGAAGAGCTACAGGAAACCGGTATCGACGCATCACAGGCAGAAGAGGTCGACAGCATAACCTCCATCTCCGGCCCCATCAAGGACGAGGTCGACAAGCTGCGTTCACAGGCGCCGGAGGATGCGATGGACTCGGTGGAACGTATGGAGGAACTGGCTGACGCTCTCGAAGCATACGGAGTCGCTGACATGTGCAGGATAGACCTTTCCATCGTCCGGGGACTCGCGTACTACACAGGCCTGGTCTTTGAGGCGTTCGACTCGGAAGGCGAACTGAGAGCGCTTTTCGGTGGCGGAAGATACGACGACCTGATAGGGCTGTTCGGCTCGCAGGAAGTTCCTGCAGTCGGGTTCGCTTTCGGTTACTCGACCACGGTCGAACTGCTGAAGAAGGAGGACCGATACCCGCTCGCGGATGTAGAGACCGATATCTACGTACTCAACGTCTCCGATTCAGTCCGGGATGTGGCGATCGACTACGCCCGCGAGCTGCGGGAGCGTGGGCTGACCGTCGAGACCGACCTGACAGGACGGGGTGTAGGAGCCCAGTTCGACTACGCCGACTCCATCAACGCGAAACGCGTTCTGGTGATAGGCGAGCGCGACCTTGAAAACGGCGAGGTCACCATCCGGCACATGGACTCGGGCGAGGAAGAACAGGTAGGTAAAGACGAGGTCGTTGAGCATCTGGAATCCGAAGGCCTGGTCTAGTATCTCGCGGGACCCTGGAAGTCGGAGAGGCTTTTCTGCTTCTGGTTCTCCTCCTGGACGTAGAAATTGTACTCCCGGACTATCCAACGTACAAGGAGGTTGACCACGGCGTCGATGTCGTTCTCGTTCAATATCTTGTCCTCGGGGATGCGGTGGGACATCGAAAGCGACTCGCGCGAGGCGGCATTACACGCGTGCATGGCCTTGTACACAGGGTTCCCTGCCGCGGGCACCTTCCTGCCGTCTTTCTCCGGCTTCTGCCTGAGCTTCTCCTCGACTATATCACGGGCCTGCTCCTTGATACCGGATATACCGACCTCTTGTATAAGTTCAACGTCCTGCTCGGCAAGCCTAGGCCGGGTGACATCTCTTCCAGGGAGTTTCAGCTTCCGCATGCGTTTATAATAGAAGTCCGAATGTTTTAAGCGTGGGATAAACCGTTAACCTGCCTTATCAGCCTTCTCTATATCTCTCAGCCCGTGCTCAAGTACGCCTGCCAGCGCTTCATCCACGCGGGAGAGCTTCTTGACCTCGTCGAACGCCTCTCCTATCTTCCCGGCCCTGATGTCGCTGACGAAGTTCTTGGTGGCCATCCTGAGAGAATTGTTGGTATCGTAGAAATTCCGGAAATAGCGCATCATCGAGTCCTGGAGCCGGTCGTAGTTGTTCGTATCTATCTTCGCGGAGCGCTCCCTCCCGAATCCACCGACTTTCTGCCCGCTGTTCGGGTTGGCCTTCCAGGAGGCTATCTTCTCCATCCTGTCGTAGATGTTCTCCAGCAGCCGCTTTCTTTCTTCTTCGTCGCCCATGGGGAACGGTGCGGGCGATTTGATTAATAATCTTTTGTGCCGCCAAAACGGTTATGCCATACAAAATCGGACTGGTGGGCAAACCCTCTGTCGGGAAGTCGACGCTCTTCAACGCGGCGACCATGAACGACATCGAAGAGGGCGCGTACCCGTTCACCACGATAGACCCGAGCGTCGGCGAGGCGTACGTCCGCGTCCAGTGCGCGGCCCCTGACTTCGACGAGACATGCGACCCGAGAGTCGGTTTCTGTATAGAAGGGACACGGTTCGTCCCTGTGAAGCTTGTTGACGTCGCCGGCCTGATACCCGGGGCGCACGAGGGTAAAGGTCTCGGGAACAAGTTCCTGACCGATTTAAACGAGGCGGACGTCCTGGTCCACATAGTCGATTTCTCCGGCAAAACGGATATCGAGGGAGAACCAACTGAAGGTCACGACCCAAGAGAGGACATCGACTTCCTCGAGGAAGAGCTTGACATGTGGTACCTGGAAATCCTGGAGAAAGGCATCACACGGTTCGAGAACAAGCGCCAGGCAGGAGAGGTCAAGCTGGAGGAGGAGCTGGCCGAGCAGATGAGCGCGTTCCGGACCGACAAGAACGAGATAAAGAAAGTGATTCTTTCACAAGGCCTGGAGCTTGACCCGGAGACCTGGGACGAGGAGGACAGGAAACAGCTGGCCCGGGCCATCAGGAAGCGGACGAAACCGATGGTTATAGCTGCGAATAAGATGGACACTGAGGAGGCGCAAGAGAACTACGAGGAGATAACCTCGGACCCTGAATACGAGGAACTGACCATCGTCCCCTGCAGCGCGCACGCCGAGAAAGCCCTGAAGAAAGCGGACGAGAAAGGTGTCCTCGACTACACGCCGGGAGACGGCTCGTTCGATATAGTGGAAGAAGACGTATCCGACGAACAGATGCATGGCCTGGAAAAGATAGAGGAGTTCATGGAAGAGTACGGTGGCACAGGAGTACAGGAGGCGCTTGAGACGGCACTGTTCGACGAGCTCGGTGTCATAGCAGTGTTCCCCGGCGGTGCTGAAGGGCTTGGAGACGAGCACGGCAACATCCTGCCAGACTGCTTCCTGATACCCCGGAACTCAACGGCAGAAGATTTCGCGTACGAGATACACAGCGACCTGGGAGACGGCTTCCTGCACGCCATCGACTGCCGCGAATCCCGCCAGATAGGCGCTGACCACGAGCTTGAGCACCGCGACGTTGTGGAGATAGTCTCGTCCAACCAGTGAATCAGAGTTCTTTTACCATCTTCTTTCTCTGGACCTCGAAACCGTGTTCTTGGTAGAACTTTTGCGCCGGAACGTTGCCGACGTCGACCTCGAGTTGCAGGAACGCGCAGTCCTTCTCCTCCCCGAACTCTTCAGCCGCATCCATCAACCGGGTGGCGACGCCTTCCCGCCGGAAATCCTCTTTTACGAATATCTCGGATACCGCGGCCTTCCTGTCGATCTCAAAGATGGGAGGGCGCTCCTCCACGCTGACTATGACGTAGCCAGCAGGTTCGTCTTCTTCACGGGCCAGCAGCACCTGGGTGTCGTCTTCCTGTATCTTTTCTCTCTTGTGCTCCAGAGACGCTTCCCGTATCGCTCTCCTGTCGCCGAGAGTGTTGAACTGTGAAACGTTCTCCATCTCAAGGGCGAGAGAAAACCAGAGCTCGTCCACGAGCGTCTCGACATCTTCCTGCCCGGCCGTACGAGTTCCATGGCAGTGATGTGCTGACGCAGGATAAAATAGCTTTCCCGGCTAGAAAAGGGAGCCAAGCCAGCTGAAGAAACTGGCGAGTACGCCTTCCTGGCTTCCTGTCGATTCCTTTCCGTAGCCGGGGTGTTCGACGGCCCTGACCTTCCGTCCGTTGTGCTGGATTTCGAGACGGTAAGGCTCTTCTTTCGTGAAGCTGGCCTCGTACCTCACCATGTTGAGCACCTCGGCGCACATGGTCTCGTTCCCTGTCTCAGGCTCTACCGCCCGGATGTTGATAGTAAAACTGTTATCCTCTGACTCGACTGGTTCGACCTCGTGGTCGATGACGTGGCAAGGCGTCGGTGCCTGGAGAGTCCCAGAGAATGAGACTGTGCTGCCTGAAAAGTTGGCGTCGGTCGCCGAGGAGTTCGTCAAAGCTGACGAACGGCTGACCATCGATACCTCCGCCTGCCACCTCGTCCCGTTGGGGCTGACAGCTCTTGAAGCGGAAGCACTTGAGCCGGAGCCCATTATGTGCGGCCGGTCCTCCGAACCGTTGTAACCGGTTACAGCTGCGGAACCAGAAACTATGAGGATGAAAGCTATGAGTGCGATAGTTGTTCGTTTCATACGCCAAGATGAAGACGCCGCGTTTAAATAACCGGGTTGAAACGTTCGACCGGAACCGAATCACGGCTTGATGTACTGGTAGCCCTCGTCCTCCAGCCTCGCGATTTCTCCAACGCCTGAGGAAACGGTTTCGACGCCGTCCAGGAGCTCTTCTTCCCCGATCTCCCTGTTGTCAAGCGAGTTGCTGCACGCCTTGACCTCGACTCCCTCGGAGATGAAATCTTCCAGGAACTCGGCCGCCTCCGAGCCGTTCCTGACGGCGTCGACAGCGTCTGCGTTCACCACGAGAGCGATGTCCTCGACGTCGACTGTCTCGTCCTCTCTCAGGTTCTTGATGTTGCCGAGTGTCTCGCTCTGCTTCCCGGTATCGTTCGAGTTAAGATGGAAAACTACTTTCACGAACCGTTTTTGCCGGCTCCACTTAATAAAACCGACCGGACCCTCCCCAGGTCACGTATAAAATAATTGACCGCCATCACAGGAGCTATGACAGCGCAAAACGGACAGACCTGGCGCTCGGTGGCGGCCGCGCTTGAGATGGATGACCGGGAGTTCCCGG
>JBDGRD010000044.1:0-1750 GCA_042218425.1 Candidatus Nanohaloarchaea archaeon | reverse complement strand
TATAATGGAGTACGTCGGGCTGAAAGTGGCGGACCGCATGGTAGAGGACGAACTCAGAAAGATCACGATCGAGATGGCGCCTGAAGTCGAGAAACAGCTGGAAGACGACCGTCTGAACGACTACACCCCGATGGAAGCTCTTGAGGAGAAACACGGTGAAAGATACGGGGAGATACAGGACTATCTTTTCCGGTCCCGGGGTCTGCCACCAGAAAGCCTGAGAACAGCTGCCACGTTCGCGAGAAACGTCTACAGCGAGTTCCGCGGCTAGAAGGCGAAAGCTATTTGTCTCTAGGCGTGAAAAAAAGGGGATAGATGGGAACCCGAGACTCGACCGCGCAGTCCACATTCAACCCGTTCCTCGATCTCTACCTGCAGACGACGAAGTTCTGGCTCGACCTCTGGCTTGGCTCGCTGACCGGTTTCCGCGCTGCCTCTGCCCGGGACGACGAAGAACTGGTCGAGCTTGTCGACGAGAAATACCTTATGTCGCCGGAGAAACACGAAGACGGGCTGGACACCGAGCTCCGGGATTTGATGGAGTACGAGTCGATGGCCGACTACTTCTGGGACCTGGTCGAACCCTTTTACTCGGGCGAGTGGAGACCAGTGGAGGGAGGATACTCTTTCCAGCAGGAGATGGAGAACATGCCCCAGTACATCCAGGAGTTCGGAGAATGGGAGATGACCTTCCGCCATGAAGGACACGACGCAGGACTGCTGCTCCGGCTGAAAGCCGAGGAAAACGACGTTTACGTCGACGGGCTTCTGTCCTATGACGGGGGCGCGGAACGCCTGGAAGCGGCCGGAGGCAACCCGACTGTGGACGACATATACGGGCTTCTCTCCGACGCAGAAGAACTTCTGGACTGAAAGAGATATGCGCGCCGCTAAGGAAGGTTCAATAATCTTGGGGCGAAAAAGCCTTTATGCGACTGATAGTACCGCCTGAAAACCCGGATCTCGATGGCGCTGCATCGACATACGCCTACGCAGAATTTCTGAAAAACAAGGAGCAGAGAGCCACGGGAGCCGTTTTTGGAGACCTGACCGAGGAAACCGAGGAACTGCTTGAAGACATAGACGCGGATATAGCCGACGCAGCATACTACATCTACTCGGCCGAAGAAATAACACTGGTCAGCGCCTCGAGCATGGACAACGTCACCTTCAGGATACCGGAGGAGAAGATAGACGAGGTAATCGACCACGAAAGCATCGACCCCGACCACTTCAGCGAGGCAGAGTTCGAGATAGAGGAAGACGCCGGTTCCGCATCCACCATGATAGCCTGGAAGTTCCGGGAGGAAGAGATGGAGATAAGCCGGGAAGCCGCCAAACTGCTGCTCGCCGCCATCGAAGACGCCGGAGAACCGACGGAGAAGGACGAAGAAGCCGTCGAATGGCTCGAAGAACAACTCGGCTGACCGGAGAAGAAAACGGTGACTACCTTTTA
The DNA here is from genome assembly GCA_042218425.1 of Candidatus Nanohaloarchaea archaeon. Taxonomy (GTDB): domain Archaea; phylum Nanohalarchaeota; class Nanosalinia; order Nanosalinales; family Nanosalinaceae; genus JBDGRD01. Next base: position 294 of record JBDGRD010000044.1, on the reverse strand, counting down.
AAGCTTGGCATCTATCCGTTTTTATCTAGGAGGTGTTTAGTTTGAAAGGAACAGTAAAGTTCTTCCACGACAGGAAGAACTACGGGTTTATCGAGACCGACGAGATGGACGACGACGTATTCTTCCACATCGAAGAAGTCGACGACGATCTTGACGTCGAAGAAGGAACCGAAGTCGAATTCGACCAGGAAGAAGGCGACAGAGGACCCAAGGCAACCAACGTAGTAGCAGCTTAAACCGGTTCACACCGGAGCCAAGCTCCTACACAACACATGTTTTCTCTCTTTATTTTCC
>JBDGRD010000043.1:24786-27181 GCA_042218425.1 Candidatus Nanohaloarchaea archaeon | reverse complement strand
CACCATGAAATCCCTGGAGCAGGAGATCTGCCTCCAGGAATACAAGGAACACGACGGCAGCGACACCCGGATGATCGTGATCGGAGACTACGTGACAGGATACGGAAGAAGCAGCGGCGGCGAGGACTGGCGTTCAAACATATCAGCAGGCGGCGAGCGAACCGCGGCCGAGATAACCGATGAGAAACGCGAGCTCGCGTTAAAAGCGGCGAGGGCCACGGGATTCGACATATGCGGCTGCGACATGATAGAAATCGAGGGCGAGTACTACATACTGGAAGTCAACGGCGCCTTCGCCGTCAACGAGGCCATGAACGACATCATAGGCGAGGACGTGGTGCTCCGGCTCGTCGAACGGATGCACGAAAGAGCTATCAAGAAAGCCGGTGAAGAACGGAACGGAAACTAGCACATGTCCACGAGCGAATCCACCAATCCCGACATCGTCGGCTCCTTTCTCTGCCTGATCTCCTCGTCATCGTAGAACGCTAGACCTGGCTTCGAGTTGAACTCCAGTATCCAGACTTCGCCAGACGAGTCGAACAGCATATCCACGGAGTAAAGTGACGGCGCATACTTGCCGAAACTGTCTTTCACGCGTTCAACAGTCTCCAGCGCGGCTTCGGGCACATCCTCCAGCTCGACGAAAGTTATGCTGCCTCCGAGGTGGACATTGCTCAGCAAGCCCTCTTCCGGCGTCCTCACGTAGGCAAGCATGTTCTCCCCATTGAGAACGTAAACTCTCAGGTCGTGGACTCCTTCGATGCCGAGTTCGTTGATACCCTGCGAAGAGTCGACAAAGCGCTGCACCAGCTTGTTCTCGCCAGTTTCGAACCCGGAAGCGTCCTCTAAAACTTCTATCCCTGTGCCGCCGTAGTCGAACCGTGGCTTTACTATGACACGTCCATACTCCTCCAGCATCTCTTCAACGTTCTCCTCCGTGGCTTCACGGGTCTCGGGCAGCAGCTCCGGGAACTCCTGGTAGCTGAGCAGCTTGTCCTTGCAGATCTCTTCCAGCCGGAAATCGTTGAGGACCGGCTTCTCCTCCTGTATCTCTTTCTTCAGGGGAACCGTCTCATCGTCGAACTTGTACTTGTCGAACACTACATCGACAGGAACATCCTCGACTTTCCGCCACTCATCCCCATCGAAGTGGTACGCCTTCTCCAGTCTCCCGGAGTCGTACCAGCTGAAGTTGGCGATGTACGCCTTCGAGCGGCGTTCAAGCACGAGTTCGGAGAAAACTCTGTAGGTACGGTTCATGTGGTCGATGTCCTCACGGAAAGGGACGCTGCGATCCCAGTTGACTTCGGAATCCCACATGACGGCGATGTTCTCGCACTTCATTAAACCCGGTATAACCGCTCCAGTTTTAAGTCAGTTGCCGGTCAAACCGGTAACAGGAAGATGGACAAGAAAATCCTGCTCGACACCAACTTCCTGGTCGCACCGTTCCAGCTGTCAGTATCGGTGTTCGAAGAACTTGACCGGCTGTACCCGTACAACGAGCTTTACACGCTGGACGACGCGCTCCAGGAGGCGAAAAGCATCGAGTCCGGGAAGTACGGCGAACTGGTCGAGAAACTGCTCGAATCCGAGGAAATCGAAGTGCTTGAAACAGAAGGTGACGGAACGGTTGACGACCTTATAGTTGACCTCGCGGACGATTTCATAGTCGCGACCAACGACAAGGAGTTGAAGCAGCGGTTACTCGATAAAAACGCCGAGATAGTCATCGTCCGCAGCCAGAACTACCTCGAAGCCTTGAACAGGAAGGAGTACGAGCAGTAACGGGGATAACAAACAACACTTAAAACTTGCGTCGCATCTCGTAATTGTTCTAGGTCGAGAATAGATGTACAAAAGACTCACGATACAGGACTCAGTAAGAGTACCGCCCGAGCACCTCGGGGACAACCTGAAAGAAAGCGTCCGAGCCGGTCTCAGAGAAGAGGTCGAAGGACAGATATTCGAGGAGGTCGGCGTCGTAGTAGGCGTCGAAGAAGTCAACTCGATAGAAGGAGGCGACATAGAGGCAGAAGACCCTGGAGTCCACTACGATGTGGAGTACCAGGCAATCGTCTTCGAACCAGAGCTCCACGAAGTAGTCCAGGGAGAAGTCGTCGACGTGACAGGATTCGGAGCTTTCATCCGCATAGGGCCTTTCGACGGTCTCTGCCACATCAGCCAGATAATGGATGACTACGTCAACTACGACGAGGAAAACGAGATGCTTGTTTCAGACGAGGAGCAGTACAACGTCCAGGTCGGGGACTTCCTGACCGGACGCATCATCGCTGTCTCGCTGGAGAAGCAGGAAGCCAACAAGATCAACCTGACGATGAGACAGCCCGGCCTCGGTAAGGAAGAATGGATAGAGGAGTACGAGGAAGAA
>JBDGRD010000043.1:12312-24686 GCA_042218425.1 Candidatus Nanohaloarchaea archaeon | reverse complement strand
TGCAACCGTATCGTAGAGGATTCTGACGAATGCCCTGTATGCAAGAACAACGACCTCTCCAATTCCTGGAGCGGACTGGTCGTCATCTACGACCCTGAGGACTCAGAGATAGCCGACAAGCTCGGTATCGGAACACCCGGGAAGTACGCGATAAGGGTCAAATAAAAAGATTACTTCGGAGGAAAGATAGTATGGACGAAAATAAAAGATTTTCTGGACACGCAGAAAATCACGGAGCGTGATTTTCGAATGGAAGCTGAAATTACCTCGGTACGCGAGAACCCTCTCATGGAGAGACGAGACGTAGAAGTAAGGCTCCGGCACGAGGGAGAAGCAACGCCAAGCGAAGAAGACGTAGTGGACAGGATATCCGCGGAGAACAACATAGACTCGGACAAGATAGAAGTCGAAGGCATCTACACAGGCTTCGGCCGGCAGGAGTCGAAGGCGCTCCTCAAAGTATTCGAAGAGTTCGAGTACGAGGAAGAACTGGAGCGCGAAGTAGAAACCGAGGTAGAGGAGACAGGAAAAGACGTAGAACAGGACACAGAGGACGAAGGCCACGACTACGACGAGATAGTTTCGGGAACTATTACCGAGGCAAAGGAAGCCCTCGGAGAACTCGACGACCCGGACTACGAGGCCGCGCTCGAGGCAGAGAAAGACAACAAAAACCGGAAAACGCTTGTCGAATGGCTTGAAAGCCAATAAAGCATAAAAACCGGTAGAGACACAAGGTGATTATCGGATGGCGATTCTGACGACCGAAGACATACGCGAACTTGATACCGGAGAACTCGAGGAAAAGATGAACGACCTCCGGAAAGAGCTTGTCGAAGAACGTGGCCAGATAGAAGTCGGCGGGTTCGCCGACAACCCTGGACGCATCAAGGAGATGAAAAAAACTATCGCAAGGATAAAGACTGTTCTCAACGAACGCGAGTAAAATACTAATGGCTGAGACGTGTCCCAAGTGCGGAATGCCTGAAGACCTTTGCGTCTGTGATTCTATCGCAAAGGGCGAGCAGAAGATAACTGTCAAAATCGACTCGAGAACGTTCAACAAGGAGATGACCGTCATAGAGGGCCTGGACGATCAGGAAGTCGACCTCGGCGACCTTGCATCCAAGCTCAAGTCCAAGCTCGCATGCGGAGGAACCGCGAAAAACGGTCAGATTCAGCTGCAGGGAGACCACACCCGGCGCATCAAGGACGTTCTGGTCGAGGAAGGCTTCGACGAATCCAACATCGAAGTCAACGCATAGAAAACTCTTCTCCACCGGCGCAAAACCAACAGACAGGCGTAATTTTACCGCCCGTCCAGGGCTTCAAAAGCGGCGCCTGAAAAGTATAGAGGCCGGAAAACCGCTTCGTCCTTCATCATATCATCGTCCTGAACCTCGGCGACCGTCATGAACTCTCCTTCAAGTGGCTCGTAGGTCAGACCCGGGTCGACGCAGACCTTGCCGTAACGACCCAGCGAACGAGCTCCTTTCGGAACGCATACAGAAGCCTTCCCACCGAGCATGTAAACTACATCTTTCTCCTGTATATCTCCGGCATCCTGCCTCGACAGCATCCCTTCGCCCTTGACGTCCTGGAAGAAACCGTCGTAAAACTCCTGTCCAGCAAGCTCCTCTCTCGGGCGGACACCGGTTCTTTTGGTCTGCTCGACGCAGTAAACATCGTATTCTTCCGCGATACGTTCAACTTCATCGACGAAACTATCCGGGACGAACTGGTCGCTCCCGTCGATGTAGGGATGCATCGCGACTACGCCGGTGTCTGTCATCGCGACAGTGATTTGAAACTTAATCTTAAATCAGACTCTATGCCCATCACGCCGGAAAACCTGCCGCGCCACGAACTGATAGGCCTTGAATGCGAAGTGATAGACTCGGAGGACGAGAACCAGGTCGGCATCTCCGGAGAAGTCATGGACGAGACCAGGGACACGCTCAGAATCGGCGACAAGACAGTCGAGAAGTCGATCTCCAGATTCCGCTTCACACTCCCGGATGGACAAAAAGTCGACATCGACGGAGAACTCATCGCGAAGAGGCCGGAGGAACGCGTAGGGATGAAGCTTCCCGGGAAGTGGGAGTACGTGGACTGAACCAGAAAGCACATTCCTCTTTTAAAGGTTACTTTCGATTGTTGAGACACGACGTCAGCGGGTGACCGCTTGGAGTCGGGCGAGGATTCGACGCCTTTTGTCCTGGCGTCGGTCGGAGCACGATACTCTTCGCGGCCGCATGAAAACCGGGTATAAGGCTCGTGTTTTCCGCGGTTCTTAGGGCTTCAAGTGGTTTATAAAACTTGCATCCGCTTTCAGTCGATACCGCTCAGGTGACTAAGAGATGGGAATCGGACTTGACGTGAAAGAACCAGAAGAAACATGTGAGGACCAGCACTGTCCTTTCCACGGGCAGGCACCGGTCAGAGGCAGTACTTTTGTCGGTAACGTCGAGTCGACCGCGATGGAGCGCTCGGCGACTGTCCGGTGGGAGCACGCTGAAAGGATACCGAAGTATGAGCGTTTCGAGAGACGTAACACCAAGATAACTGTACACGTACCGGACTGTATCGAAGTCGAGGAAGACGACCAGGTCAAGGTCGTCGAGACCAGTCCTATTTCCAAGACCAAAAGCACCGTGGTAGTAGAAGTTCTGGAGAACGGTGAGGAAGAATGAAGCCAGTAGGCGCAAATATCACGAGGACGCTTGACAAGGGCGCGACACTTACATGCGCCGACAACTCCGGCGCGAAGAAGCTGGAGATAATCGGGGTCAAGCACAGGAAAGGACGACGTTCCCGGCGTGAATCCGCCGGTGTAGGCGACGTCGTGACTGTAAAGATACTGAAAGGAGACCAGGAGGTCAAGCACCAGGTCTTCGACGCCGTCATAGTGCGGCAGACGAAAGAGTTCCAGCGGCCCTCGGGCATGCGTATAGCTTTCGAGGACAACGCCGCGGTGCTTGTCGAAGAGAACGGCCTTCCAAAAGGGTCGGTGACGCGAGGACCTATCGCAAAAGAAGTGGTCCAGCGTTTCAGCCCGATCGGAAAGATCGCGTCACAGGTGGTTTAATCTATGGTGGACAAGACAGAGAACTGGAGCAGAGAATGGAAGTCGAGTAAGAACCCTTCCAAGCAGAGGAAGTACCGTGAAAATGCTCCGCTCCACGTTAAAGACGAACTTGTATCAGCGAACCTCGACCCCGAACTCAGAGATGAGCTCGGGACGCGGAACATCTCTCTCAGGACCGGCGACCGTGTAAAGGTAATGAGAGGCGACAGGAAGGGAGACTCGGGTATCGTCTCCCGGATAGACAGGGAGAACACAAAAGTATACGTGAACGGGATAGAGACCGAGCGTCAGGACGGAAGCTCGCATGCTATTCCTCTCAGACCTTCCAACCTCCAGGTAACAGCCATCAACGTCGAAGACGACTACCGGCTTGAGAAATACGAAATCGACGACATCGAGGCGGTAGGAGTCGAAGAGGAAGAGATGGAGGAAGCCCTCGAAGAAGAGGACGAAGAATCCGAGATGATGCAGAGGATGCAGGAAGGAGAAGAGATAGAGGGCGAAGACGAGGAAGAAACAGGAGAGGACGAAGAGACGGATGAAACTGAAGTCGACGAAGAGACGGAAAGCGACGAATCTGAGGAAGAGACCAGCGCCGAAGAAGCTGAAGAAGATACAGGAGCAGCCGGCGACTACGGAGAGATCGTCTCCGGCACCATCTCAGACGCCAAAGACACGCTCGAAGAGATGGAAAACGTCGACTACAAGGCCGCGCTCAAGGCAGAAAAGGACAACAAAAACCGCACCACATTCATCGACTGGCTCGAAACCAGAGCAGAGGAATAAACCATGACACACAGGAAAAGACTACCGGCACCGAAGCACTACCCGATTTCAAGGAAAGGACTGACATACGTATCATCCATCGAGGGCTCCCGAAGCCCTGAAAACGCGATACCCGCAGTTGTACTACTTCGAGAGGTCCTGGACTACGCGGACTCGAAGAAAGAGGCCAAGAAAATCGTCCAGGACAGGAACCTGTACAGGAACGGTGAACCGGTGACAGATATCAGGCAGGGAATCGGCGTACTTGATGTCGTCGAGATACCGGAGACAGAGGAATCCTACCGGGTTATCCGGAAAGGAAGAAATCTCAGCTTCGTGCCGGTGAAAGACGCCGACAAGGTCGCAGCGAAGATAGTCGGCAAGCGGGTCGAAGACGAAGAATACGTTTACAGGCTCCACAACGGAGAGAACTACAGGACTGAAGACGAGTACGAGACAGGCAACACGCTCGTGTTCAACGACTCCGTGAAAGAGGTCGCACTGGAAGAAGGCGCAGACGTGATAGTCATCTCCGGCCAGCACGCTGGAGAGACCGCCGAGCTGAAAGAGATACACGAGAGAGGCATGGACGACGATACAGGAGTCGTCGAGGCAGAAGAAGAGTTCGAGACACAGCTCCAAAACCTTGTAGCAGTAAAGGGAATCGAGCTAGGTGAATGATGATGGCGGAAAACGAGATGAGACAGATAAAGGTCAGCAAGGTGACCGTCAACATCGGAGAAGGACAGGTCGGAGAAGACGTGGAAAAAGCTGTCCAGCTACTGGAAAAGCTGACCGGCCAGTCCCCGGTAAGAGCCGAGTCACGGGATGAATCCAAGACGTTCGGGCTCAGGTCCGGGCTCAACATCGGCGCGACAGTTACCCTCAGAGGAGAAGAAGCCCGTGAATTCATCGAGAAAGTGCTGCCCGCGGCAGGAAACGAGATATCAAAGAACGCGTTCGACGGGAACGGCAATTTCTCGTTCGGCGTAAGCGAGTACATCGACGTACCGGGAGTGGACTACGACGCCGACATCGGTATGAAAGGATTCGAAGTCGCCGTGACCCTTGAAAGACCAGGTTACCGCGTAAAGAAGCGGGACTTCAAGCCGAACGACATCGGCAAGGACCACCTGGTGAGCGACGAGGACGCGATAGAGTTCGTCGAGGAAGAACTCGGCGTAGAGGTGGTATAGATGTCATACGAGAAAGTACTTGACCAGATAAGGCACAAGGAAGGAAAACGGAAGAAATTCGAGAAACATAATGCTCCGAAGGAGCGAGACTACGGAAAATCCAAGAAAGAATGCAGGCGCTGCGGCAGAACAGGACGAGGCATCATCAGCCAGTACGACCTGAACTACTGCAGGCAGTGCTTCCGCGAAATCGCCGAGGAACTCGGATTCAAACAGCTCAAGTAGGTGAAAACGAAAATGCAGAGATTTTCTCGATCCAACAACACGCGAGGTGTGGCTGAATAATGCAGCAAGACACGCTCAGCGACGCCCTTTCCTCCATCAACAACGCAGCGAGGACGGGCAAGAAGCACGCCATGGTCGACCCTTCAAGCAACCTGGTGAAGAACGTACTGCTTACACTGCAGCAGGAGGGATACATCGGCGTGTTCGAGCTGATAGAGGACGGCAAGAGCGGCAAGTTCAAGGTAGAGGTGGAACCCGACATCAACCAGTGCCAGCCCATCAAGCCGCAGTTCTACGTCGGAAGCGACGAATACACCAAGTGGGCGAAAAGATACCTGCCCGCGAGAAACTTCGGATACCTGCTTGTGACGACACCAGAAGGAGTTATGACACACGAAGAAGCCGAAGAGGAAAACGTCGGCGGAAAACTGCTGGGGTACGTCTACTGAGGTCAGCACCATGAAAGAAAAAGCACAGCTACCAGACGGAATCGATGTAGAATACAAGGACGGCGTCCTGAGAGTTACAGGCGACGGCGAAGAGGTAGAGAAAGTGCTTGAACACCCGAAGATACAGGTAGAGATAAATGACGACGAAGTAGTTTTCTCGACCGACAGCACGAAGAGAGATGTAACAAGCATACTCGGGACCTTCAGGTCCCACACTGAGAACATGGTGGAAGGCGTTCAGGAACCACACGTCTACACGATGAAAGGAGTTTACGCCCACTTCCCGATGACCATCAAGCAGGAATCGGGAAAGGTCCTGATAGAGAACTTCATGGGTGAAAGAGCGCCACGAGAGATAGATATCATGGACGGCGTCGATGTCCAGATAGACGGCGACGACCTGAAACTGACCGGAGCCAACAAGGACAGCGTCGCACAGACCGCAGCAAGGATAGAGCAGGCATGCAAAAAAGGCGACCGGGACCCGAGAACTTTCCAGGACGGCGTCTACATCGTCAAAGGTGATAGAAGTGAGTAAGGACTTCAAACGATACGACTCCCACAAGAAGAAGTCTTACAAGAGCTCCTGGAGAAAGGCGAAAGGAACGCACAACGACACCCGGCTGGAAAAGAAGGGTGCGCCAGCCAAGCCGAAAGCCGGGTACAGGACCGACAGGGAAGTGCGGGAAAAGCATCCTTCCGGATACGAGGAAGTCCTCGTACACAACACGGACGACCTCAAAGAAGTCGACCCGGAGACAGAAGCAGCAAGGATAGGTTCGACAGTCGGCGGAAAGAAGCGCGAAAAGATAATCGAGAAAGCAGAAGACCTTGATATCAAGGTACTCAATCCAGGTGAGGATAAATGACCGATCTTAAATCCCAGCGACGGATGGCTGCCGAAGTTCTTGACGTAGGCAAGAACAGGGTATGGATTGACCCGGACCAGATGGAAAGGGTAGAAGAAGCCATCACCCGGCAGGACATCAGGAATCTGGTGGAAAGCGGCGCCATCCAGAAAAAGAAGGAAGAAGGCAACTCCCGCGGAAGAACAAGGAAGAACCGGGAGCAGAAGCGGAAAGGCAGACGAAAAGGCCACGGCTCACGCAAAGGAAAGAAGACCGCGAGGAAAGACTCCAAGGAGAAATGGATGGAAACCATCCGCGCGATTCGCGCCCGGCTGAAGGAGATGCGAGACGAAGACGAGATCACGAACGAACAGTACCGGAACCTGTACGACAAGGCAAAGGGCGGGTTCTTCAGGGACACCAAACACCTCGAAAACTTTGTCGAGAACAAGCTTGAGTGATACTATGGCAGATTCATCAAACTACAAGGTGCCCTTCGCAAGGCGAAGGAAGCAGAAAACAGACTACGACCAGCGACTGGACCTGGTCAAGTCCGGCAAGCCACGAGCAGTCGTGAGACTGTCTAACAACCATACTAGGGTTCACCTGTCGGTATTTGACCAGAAAGGGGACAGGAACAAGGCCCAGACAATCTCCAGGGAACTGGAAGAACACGGCTGGGACGAGCACACAGGCAACCTGCCCGCAGCCTACCTGACCGGATACCTGGCAGGCATGAAGACCGATATCGAGGAAGCGATACTGGACAAGGGACTGAGACCTCTCAACAAGGGCGGACGCATCTTCGCGGCTGTCCAGGGTCTCAGGGATGCCGGAGTCGACATCGCGGTAGGAGAAGAAGTGATACCGGAGGAATCCCGGATAAGAGGCGAGCACATCGAAGAGATGAAGGACTCCGACATAACTGAAACGTTCGAAGAAGTCAAGGAAAACATCGAAGGTGAGATCAATGGCTGAACAGGAACAGGAAGAAGACGAGATATGGAGCCCGAAGACCAAGCTGGGCAGAAAAGTAGCGAACGGACAGGTAACCGATGTAAAGGAAGCTCTCAGGGCCGACGAAAAGATAATGGAACCCCAAATAATCGACCAGCTGGTCGACCTTGATGAAGAAGTTATACTTATCGGCGGGACTCCCGGCAAGGGAGGCGGCAAGCGAAGAACGGTCTCGAAGCGAACCGCAAGGATGCACAAGTCTGGCGCACGGTACTCAACCAAGGCGATGACAGTGCTCGGCGACCGCAACTCGGTAGTCGGCGTCGGCACCGGGCACGCAAACGATACTAGAGCAGCGATCGAATCCGCCAACAGGGACGCAAAGCTCAACCTGACCGAGGTCCAGAAGGGCTGCGGTTCATGGGAATGCGCCTGTGGCGAAGACCACAGTCTGCCGTTCAAGGTAACAGGCAAGTCCGGAAGCGTCACGATGACGCTGAAACCCGCACCGAAGGGAATCGGACTGGCCGCAAGCGACGACGTCGCAAAGCTTCTGGAGCTTGCGGGATACGAAGATGTCTGGGTACAGGCACGTGGACAGACCCGGACACGAGAGAACCTGATTAAAGCCGCGTTCGAAGCGCTGGAAAAAGTCAACGAGATGAAGAGAGGTGAAGAATGATGATAGCCGCAGTAAAAGTGAGAGGAAGCGTTGACGCATCAAAGAAGGTTTCAAGGACTCTCGACAATCTCAAGCTCAGGAAAAAGAACCAGTGCGTCCTGTACGAGGAAAGCGACGCAATCGAAGGGATGCTTAACGTCGCCAAGGACTACATAGCCTACGGGGAAATCGACGAAGACACCGTCGAAAAGCTCGAAGAAAAGAAGGGCGACGAAATCGAAAACGGAGATGTTATATCACTGACACCGCCTTCAGGCGGATACAGGAGCACGAAAAGACAGGTCGGACAGGGAGGAAGCCCCGGAAAACGTGGCGACATGGACGACCTGCTCGACAGCATGGTTTGAGGTGAGAAAAATGACCAAGAGACGCAAGAAGAAAAAGAAATCCGGTTCGCACGGATACGGCTCAAGCAAGAAGAACCGTGGTGCAGGAAACCGCGGAGGACGCGGCAACTCTGGTAGAGGAAAGAAGGGCGCCCAGAAAAAGATGACGGAAGACGGCATCCACGAGCTCGGAGAGAAAGGTTTCACAGGCTCGACCGAGCAGAACGGCATCAACCTCAGGGACATCGACCAGAGGATAGAGGAGTTCGTCGAAGAAGGATACGCGGAGGAAAAAGACTCCAGATACGTTTTCCACGCCGACGAGGCGGGATACGACAAGATACTGGGAACCGGGAGGCTGACGCAGGAGATAGAGATACACGCCAAGAAGTTCTCGGATTCAGCTGAAGAAAAGATAAAAGAAAGCGGTGAAGCAGTAAAGATAGAGGAATAAGAACATGGACGACTCCGCCCTCGTCAAGATAGCTGGTTACCTCCCGAGCGTCAGAGAACCTCAAAAGGAGCAGACGCTCAAGGAGATGCTGACGTGGACGGGTATCATTCTTGTCATATACTTCATACTGGGTTCCATAAACCTTTACGGGGCCCACGCCGCCTCCGTTCAACAGGCGCTGGCACAGCTCGAAACATTCCAGACCCTGCTGGGGGCGCAGATAGGTTCTATAATAACACTCGGTATCGGACCAATCGTAACCGCGTCGATCGTCCTCCAGATGATGGTCGGGTCTGAACTCCTGCCCTGGGATACGAATACAAAGGAGGGAAAGATAAAGTTCCAGAGCGCGCAGAAGGTCGCCGCCTACTCGCTGGCGATAGTCGAGGCCGTCGGATACGTTCTCTCAGGCACCTTTGGCAACGTCGCAGGCGACCCGGCGCTTATCCTGCTGCTCTCCTCCCAGATAGCACTGGGTGGCTGGCTGATAATCCTGATGGACGACCTTATCCAGAAATGGGGTTTCGGCTCGGGAGTCGGGCTTTTCATCGCCGCAGGAGTCTCGAAAGCAGTCTACATCTCCGCTGTCTCCCCGCTGACCTCGACAGGAGAGTTCTACTGGATATCAGGCGGTAACCCTGTGGGAGCGCTGTTCCAGTTCGCATCGACACTCGAGTTCACTGCGCTGATGCCGATAATATCCACTGTACTAGTTTTCATGGCGGTCGTGTACATGCAGTCGATGAGAGTCGAGATACCGCTGACGTTCGGCAACGTCCGGGGATTCGGACAGAAATGGCCGCTCAAATTCCTCTACACCTCCAACATGCCAGTCATCCTCATCGCGGCGCTGGTGTCGAACGTCCAGATAATGGGGACCACACTCGCCGGTAGAAGCGGATGCTCCATCCTCGGATGCTTCTCAGGAGGCACCGCGTCTTCAGGGCTCGTCCTCTGGCTGAGCGCACCTACACAGATAGTCACCAACTTCCTGACCTCGGGCTTCACTGCCCTGACAGGGATGGACCTTGTACACCTGTTCATCTACATCTCGGTCTACACCTTCGGTTCGATCGTGTTCTCGATTTTCTGGGTGAAAACCTCGGGCCAGGATGCGGACTCGGTAGCCGAGCAGATTCAGTCAACGGGGATGAAAGTTCCTGGATTCAGGAAGGACAAGAGAGTCATCAAGAAAGTCCTCAACCGCTACATCCCGGGACTGACAGTGCTTTCAGGGGCAGCAGTCGGACTTCTCGCAGCCCTCGCGAACATGACAAGAGCCGCAGGAGGAGGAACCGGAATCCTGCTTACAGTCATGATACTTTACAGGCTCTACGAACAGCTCGCCCAGAAACACATGGAAGAACTTCACCCGGCACTCAAGGACTTCCTCGCCTGAAGCAGAAACCGATACAGAATTTAAAAGGATTCCCCGAAAGAATTTCTTTATGGCGACAGGGATCCAGGCGATTTTGACCGGCCTATTCGGTTTCTACGATACGCTCTTCCAACCGCTGCTCGCGGCCGGACCGTACGTATCACTGGGTTTCTTCTCCGCTGCACTCGCGGGCATGTTCTCGCTTATACACTGGCACCTGCTCGACATCGAAAGAGCGGATGAGTTGAAGGACAAGCTATCCGAGCACCAGGACAAGATGAAGGAAGCCCGTGACAACAACAACTCCGACAAGGCCTCGGACCACATGCAGAAAACGATGAAGCTGAACCAGGAACTGATGAAGCTGAACATGCGGCCCATGATAGGCACCATGCTCTTCGTCATCCTGATATTCCCCTGGCTCGGAGCCACTTACGCACCGACAGTAACGATGAACCAGACAGACACAGGTATCTACACCGGTCAGCTCGAATACGCCGGTCAGACCCAGGCACTGACAGTCGACAATACTTCAGCCGCGCCGGTCGTCAAGCTTGACGGCCAAGAAGCCAGGATAAACGAGGAGATAGACGCACTGGGTATAAACTGGCAGGTAGCCCGCTTCGGGACAAAGAGCGGCGGACTGTTCTCATCTGGGGGCGGCACCGTTCTCAAGCTCAATGCGGAGTTCGTGAAGCTGCCTTTCACCCTACCGCTTGTCGGGAGCGCCCTTAACTGGCTCGGGTTCTACATCCTGATAGCGATGCCACTTACCTACGGGCTCAGGAAAGTACTGGGCGTGGCCTGAACTATCATAAAAAACTTCAGCCGCTACTTCTACACATGGAAAGGACCTGGTACACCCGGGAAGAGGCAGAGCCATCGGACGAGTACGGCACCATCCCCGAGAAACGGCCGCCTGAAGAGCTCCTGGAGCGCAGCATAGTCATAGTTGACAAGCCATTCGGACCCACAAGCAACCAGGTCTCCAGCTGGCTGAAGAAAGAACTCGACAGGAAAAAAACAGGCCACTTCGGCACGCTCGACCCGAACGCAACAGGAGTACTGCCCGTCGGGATAGACAGCGGTACACGGCTCAGCTCGGTGCTCTCAAAGAGCGACAAGGAATACGTTTTCGAGGCCGAACTCGGAAACGAAATCGAAGAAGACGAGATACGCAAGGCACTGGAAGGCTTCAAAGGGACGAACGAACAGGTCCCGCCCGAGAAAAGCGCGGTGAAACAGGAAGAACGGGAGCGCGAAGTATACGAGATAGAGCTACTGGAGGCTCAAGACAAAAGAATCCTCGGCAGGCTGAACTGCGAATCCGGTTTCTACGTCCGCGTACTGATAGACCAGCTGGGAGAAGAACTCGGTACAGAGGCAGAGATGAAAGAACTCCGGCGCACCCGGCAGGGCCCGCTGGACGAAGAAGACGCCCACAGCCTACAGGACATAGTAGACGCCTACCACTTCTACATCGAGGAAGACGACGAAGAAGCCCTGAGAGAGGTATTTCATCCGGTTGAAAGAGCGGTCAACCACCTGAAAAAAGTCGTCGTGAAGGACTCTGCAGTAAACGCCGTGGCGAACGGCTCCGACCTGGGAACCACCGGTATATCGAAACTGCAGGATGGTATAGAGAAGGGTGAGACAATCGCCATCATGACACTGAAAGGAGAACTTGTAGCCCTGGCAGAGGCCGAGATGACCTCGGAAAAGATGTACGACGCCGACGGCACCGCGGCAAGCCTTGAATCAGTACACATGGACCCGGAAACATACCCGAAACGGTGGAAGCAGTAACAGGAAACAGGGATTCCACATAAAAAGATGGACAGGCGAACCATCAATTATACTTCTGCCGGGGTGGCGGAGCCTGGCTGAACGCGCCGGTCTTGAGAACCGGTGGGCTGTGACGGCCCTCCTGGGTTCAAATCCCAGCCCCGGCGACCGAACTTTTTCGGAAAAAGTTCGAGCAAAAAGCAATAAAGCTCGCTCGAACG
>JBDGRD010000043.1:0-12212 GCA_042218425.1 Candidatus Nanohaloarchaea archaeon | reverse complement strand
GCTCGAACGAATCTTCGAAAATCCGGAGATTTTCTGGAGATACAGAAACTCCTCTGGAGTTTCGAATCGCCTGTCGTTCGGTCCCGGATACTTTATTTAAGCGGTCTGCTGTAATTATTTAGACATGGTGAAGACCGCACGTGATGTGATGGTTGACCCTGATTTTATCGATGTCGAGGCGTCTGTAGAAGAGGTGGAGAAAGAGTTCGAGGGCGCGGAGAACACTCTTATAGTCCGAAAAGACGGAGACTTCGTGGGAGAAATCCACGAGAACTCGCTTATGCGGCTTCTCATCCCAGAGGAGAAGCTTGACGAGGAGAAGGTCATAGGATTCCTCGGGCTTTCATTCGACAGGAGCTATGTCGCCGAGAAAGCCGAAGACCTCATGACCCGGCACGAAGTAACGGTATCCCCGGATGAAGAAATCGGGGAGATCGCCTTCCTCATGGAGAAGGAGGACGTGCGTTCAGTCCCGGTCAGAGAGGACGGGAAAGTGATAGGGGTCGTTCATGAGGACCAGCTCGTGGAGGAGATATAATGGCGGGTATCAGCAGCGGAATCCTGTTCAACGTCGCCATACTGCTTGCCTCATCTTTCATAGTCGGAGAGATATTCGAAAGGATCGGCCTTGAATCGATAATAGGTTACATAGTCACCGGTCTTATGCTGGGCCCGGCGATGCTGAACATCATCACGCCGTCTGACGTTATAGGATTCGGCACCATCGGTGCAACACTCATACTTTTCCAGGCCGGTCTCAGGGAGGAGAACGCGGCGGATATCTTCCGACACGAACAGGGCCTTGACATGGGCCTCGGAGTACTGATAGGTAGCTTCACGTTCATCATGGCCGCCCTCCTTCTTGTCGGGGAGAACTTCCTGCCTTACTCCGGGCTGAAAGAGTTCGTCTTCATAGCGCTGGCCTACGCCGTGGTTGACATCGGCGTTCCCTCGAAAGTCATGCTTTCAAGAGGAATGCTCCGTGAACCGATCGGAAAATACACTATCAAGTCCGCGGTCATCAACGTGACCGCTGGCCTCGCCGTACTGACCATGCTCGTCCTGCTGACCTCGACGACGCTGGAAAGCCTTGCGATGAAAATCGGGGGGATCCTCGGTTTCACTTTCGCGTTCTTCCTGCTGCACGAGTTCGTCCATCTGGTGGATGACTACGTGATAATGTTCGAGGAGGCAGAAGCCGAGTTCGCCATCACCTTCGCCCTGCTGCTCTCGATGGCCTACATAACAGAGATAATCGGCCTCTCCAGTGTCATAGGCGCATTCTTTGCTGGCGTAATCGTGTCGCGTTCCGACTTCTCGGATTCACGAGCCTTCCAGGAGAAGATAAAAGCTATAGGAGAAGGTCTTTTCATCCCGCTGTTCTTCGCATGGTTCGGCCTCGGGCTGAAGATCTTCGGAGACGCAGGCATGCTGGCCAACATGAAGGCCGCGACCTTCCTGTTCGCTCTATCCACTGTTTCAAAGTTCGGCATCGGGTTCGCGATCGCAAAGGCCCACGAAGTCAAGAAACCTTTAACCGTCGCCTCGTCGCTCCTGAGCCTGGATATCGAGACGCTCGTTATCCTGCTCATCGGCATCGATCTCGGAGTTTTCCACGGCCACGAGATACTGCAGATATTCGCACCTGCCGTCCTGTTCACCACGCTGACGATCGTCATACTTTACACGGTCATCGACAGGCTCGGATAGGTCTCGCATTCTTAACTTTTGCGTCCGCGTATAGTAGATACCGGAAAGCCCCATGGGGTAGTGGTCAATCCTCTCGCGTTCTGGGCGCGAGGACCCAGGTTCGAATCCTGGTGGGGCTAACCTGACAGGGTCAAGAAAGTTCAGCCCTGGACCTCTCTCCAGTTGTTCTCGAAAGTCGTTCTTAACTGCTCAAGGTTCTTCTCATCGCTTTTCTCAGCAGCCTCAAGCTCCTGGATAGCCTTCTCGTACTCCTCATCTCTCAGGTGGGACTCGGTGTCCTGGAGTATAGCTTTCAGACGCTCGATTTCTTCCTCGAGGTGTGAGAGCACGGTCTCGATAGTCATCAGGTTATCTTTCGTGACCTGCGCCAGTTCCCTGTTCTCCAGGTTCTCTGCCTGAGATTCCAGGGTTTCTTCCACGCTGCGCGTATTCTCCTCTATCTCTCCGACCTTCTCCTCGAAGTCTATGACCACCCCGTCCAGGCCATTGAAAGCCTGTTTTGCCCTTACCTGGAGTGGTTTGTCAGAGTTCTCGACCCCGGACATTATCTCCTCATCGTAGGCCTCCATCTTGTCTATTATGGCCTCTATATGCTCCCTGATAAGCTCCTGGTGCTCGACAAGCACCTCGTCAGGGCTTTTACTGCTTGAGAAAAGACCCATGATGGTTTATCCTCCAAGAAAGAGAGTCTCACGCAGTAATATAAACGATGCGGCGGCTAGTTCAGGAAGCCCCGGTAGAAAACCTTGGACACCGTCTCCTTCATACCTTCGGCAGTCTTCATCCTCTTCACCACTTCCTCTTTGTGGTCGATGATATCCCGGGTGTTCTCGATGCAGACATCCAGCTCGTCCTTTATACCGCCAAGCATCTCGTTTACCTCATCCTCCTCAGCGTTTTCCTCTATGGCTTCAAGCTCTTTCTCCATCGCCTGGAGGATTTCCAGGTAGTTCTCGTACAGCAACTTCTGCTCCTCGTACTGGGAAAGGTGCTGGGCCAGCTCCTTTCTCTCCTCCTCTATGCGCTCCTCTACTATCGACTTAATCTGCTCTCGCTCCGATCTTATCCTTTCTTTCTCGGCCTTCAGACCGCCTTCCATGTCCGGTTTGCTGACCTTGCTCAGGTGCTTGCCGACCCTGTTATCCTCTTCTTCCTCTTCGGGTTCAAAAGAATGTATCTCCTTCAGGTCTTCCTGGCTTATCTCAACCTCGTCAAGGTGTTCATGCACCAGCTCGGTGTAACGCGAAGCCTTTCTCTCCAGTTCGGTGGCGTCCCTTATCTGCTCGACCAGTGATTGCAGGGATTCCAGGTCCCCGGTGTCGACCTCGCTGTAATCCTTACGCTCCAGCGCAGCCTCCCATTCCTCTTCGATGCTCTGGAGCTTGTCATGCGTTTCCTGGAACTCGTCTATAGGCATCTCAGCCTGTTTTGGAAGGAAACCTTCAACTATCAGCTTGCGCTCGACTCTCTGGCCGGTGTCCTCGAGGATCTGGTCGGCCAGCAGACCCGCCTTCTCTCTGACAGATAGGCCTTCCTTCTCTTCCTCGTCGAGAGGGTCCAGGAGCCGGAAACGACGCGAGCCTTCGGAGGTTCTACCCCTGGAACGGTTGCGGACTCCCAGTCCTTCATCTCTTTCTGCCGGCTCCATAGGTTTAACTGGAAAAGCTTCGAATAAAAATCTACTCAGGGAGACCCGAAACACTTCTAATTCCTGACCTCGACAAGAAGATTATGTCCTCGGAGAAAAGATACCTGAAAGCCATCTACGAACTCACAGAGGAAGGAGACAAAGGCACCAACACCTCCCAACTAGCCGACCATCTGGAGGTCTCCTCTGCAAGCGTTACAGAGGCCATACAGAAGCTGGAGGACAAAGACCTTGTCTGCCGCGCGCCTTACAAGGGCTTCACCCTGAGCCCTATGGGCCGCGAGGAAGCCCAGGAACTGGCGGAAAGACAGGACGTACTGGAGGACTTCTTCTCGGAGATAGGCGTTGAAAGCGCCAGCGAAGACGCAAGCGCCATCAGCGACTCGCTCTCCACGGAAGCCATCGAGAAGATAAAGGAGCTTGACCTCTGAACGATTTCTTAAGAGTTGGCGGCCCTAAGTTAACCGTAAGGCCCCCTGGTGTAGACGCAGATTCAGATCTGCTGGAAACACGCAGAGGCGAAAAAGCCCCCTGGTGTAGTGGTCAATCATAGCGGCCTTTGGCAGCCTCCGGCTTCTCCGAAAGGAGATGGCGGGTGTAGAAGATCTCCGATCTTCGGCTGAAGATAGCCGCTGACCCAGGTTCGAATCCTGGGGGGGCTATATGGCAAAAGAAGTACGCGCATCGCACATCCTCGTCGACAACGAGGAACACGCCAACCAGATAAAACTCGAGCTTGAAAGGTCGGATAAATCGTTCGCCGAACTGGCGGAGGAGAAGTCTGAAGGGCCTTCCGCCGACAACGGCGGCGACCTCGGATTCTTCGGCCGCGGCGACATGGTCAAGCCGTTCGAGCGCGAAGCCTTCGACCTTGACGTGGGAGAGGTATCCGACCCTGTCCAGACACAGTACGGCTGGCACCTGATCAAGAAAACCGACGAGCGATAGTACACAGCCGGTTTTCTGGTCAACAGGAAATATCTGGAGCGAAAAGGAGACTGAAATAGGCGAGGGCGACCACCGTATTCACCTTTATAAGAGTTAACAGGGATTCATGAGGTACGGGTTAACATGTCTGAGACGCGTGAAGTTGTAAGGATAGCAAGAACCGACATCGACGGGACGGAGCAGATAGCCAAAGCTATAGGCTCGCTCCGCGGCGTAGGCGACATGTACGGCAACGCCGTTGCGGAGTCCCTCGAAGTCGAGAAAGATACCAAGATAGGAGACCTGGACGACGAAGAAATCGACCAGATAGAAGAAGTCATCAAGAACCCTGAAGATTATGACATACCGACCTGGCTCAGGAACAGGCGGAAGGACCGCGAGGAAGGGGAGGACTACCACCTCATAGAGTCCGACCTTGAACTGAAGCAGGAGTTCGACATCAGACGCCTCAAGGAAATCGACTCCTACAAGGGATGGCGACACGAGATCGGCCTGCCTGTACGCGGACAGAAGACAAAATCCTCTTTCCGCTCAGGCTCCAAGGTCGGTGTATCACGCGCACGACTCCGTGAAGAAGCCGCCGAAGGCGGCGACGAGGAAGGTGAGGAATAGCCCATGGTAAAGAAACTCAAGAAACAGTACGAGACACCGAACGAAGGCTGGAGCGAAGAACGGATAAACCGTGAAGACGAGCTGATGGAAGAATACGGACTGAAGAACAAGAGAGAAGTCTACAAGGCCCAGAGCCAGCTAAGAGCCCTGCGAAGAGAGGCCCGGAAGCTCGTGGCAGCGGAAAACGAACAGGAACGCAGAGAACTCATCGAGAAAGCCAACCGACTCGGCCTCGCCAAGGAAGACGCGGAACTCGGAGATATACTATCACTTAACGTGACCGACATACTCAACCGCAGACTCCAGACCGCGGTCAACAGGAGAGGCTACAGCGATACACCCAGGGAGGCACGTCAGATGGTGGTCCACGGCCATGTCTACGTCGACGGCGAAAGAGTCACCATCCCGAGCTACCTCGTCCCACAGGAAGAAGAGAAAAAGATAGAGATCCGGATGCCGGAACCTGACGACTCCGAAGAACAGGAAACAGAGGAGGCGGACGAAGCCGGAGAGACTGAAGAAGACAGCGAAGAAGATACAGAAGACGCCGGAGAAGACGAGGAACAGGAAACAGAGGAGCCTGAAGAAGAAACCGGAGAAGAGACTGAAGAAAAAGAAGGTGAAGACGAATGACGAAAAAAGGCATAGTCAACATCTATTCGAGCTTCAATAACACGATAATCCACATAACGGATTCTACAGGTGCCGAGACCATCTCCCGCATATCTTCAGGGATGGTGACAGACAAGGGAAGGCTTCAGGGAGAACCTTTCCCCGCAATGAAAGCCGCGAAACAAGCGGCGGAAGAGGCCATGGAAAAAGGCATCGAGGAAGTCGACATACAGGTAAGAGCTCCCGGCGGACAGAAGCAGAAGATGCCTGGTAAAGGCGCACAGCCCGCTATCAGAGCGATTTCAAGGAGCGGACTGGAAGTAGGCAACATCGAAGACGTAACCCCCGTACCTCACGACGGCTGCCGTTCCAAGGGCGGCAAGAGAGGACGAAGAGTTTAAGGTGGAAAAATGGATGTAGAAGTTGTAGAAGAAAAAGACGATGTTCTCAAGCTCAAACTTGAAGACGCCAACGAAGCTATAGCGAATACTTTAAGACGTTTCATGGTTTCAAAGGTTCCTACCCTGAGCGTCCAGCACCTGGACATAACCAAGAACCAGTCAGGCATCTTCGATGAAGTCCTTGCACACCGCGTAGGACAGGTCCCGTTCACCGTTCCTGCGAACGTTGAGGAAGACGACGACGTGCATATCGCGCTCAAACAGGAAGGTCCAGGAACAGTTCTCGCGGAGGATCTCAAGGCCGACAACGACGAGGCAGAACCGGTACACCCGGAAACAGTTATAGTCGACCTCAAGGACGGTCAGGAAGTAGAGTTCGAGGGCGTCGCCCAGCTGGGAACCGGCCAGGAACACGCCAGGCACCAGGGAGGAACAGTGGGCTACGAAAAGGTCGGAGAAGGCGAGTACGAGTTCAGGATAGAGTCCACATCGGGCTACTCCAACAAGGAGCTTTTCAACAAGGCTATCGAGGAAGCACTCGGAGAACTCGACGACTTCGAAGAAGCTGTAGAAGACCTTTAGACGGGCGCCCGCCAGACTTTCCGGACCAGGATTTCTCCAATATACCTCAGAACTTTAACTGTGGCCCGAGAACACTCTAACAGGCGGTTCTAGACTTCGACACAGGCCGGGGTGCGAAACTCGCAAGAGTTTCTGTACCATAGGCAGATTTTGCAATCTGCCGGGGTAGCCAAGTTAAACCTTGCCAACCCCGCCAAAAACGAAGGACAAAGCCAAGCCGGGGTAGCCAAGTGGCCAAAGGCGCAGGACTTAAGATCCTGTCCCGCAGGGGTTCCGGAGTTCAAATCTCCGCCCCGGCAAACTGCTGTCAGTTTGAGCAACACCAGGCATTCAAAGAATGCCTGCCAGAGAAAGCTCGCTCGAACAGAGCAAATGCCATTCGGTTCGAATACCCGCCCCGGCACTATCCGTGCTCTTTCTTCAGTATCTTGCCGAAGTCGGCCCGGGGATTGTCGTTGAAGTACTCTATCAGTCTTACGGACTCGGCTCGCAACGCAGAAATCTTCTCTCCGCGTGAACCCTGTGAATCGGCAAGGTCGGCGAAGAACTCTTTTGCGAGGGCCATCTTCCCGGGGTCCAGGCCTATATCTTCGTAGTCATCGTCCGTCATCCTCCCCACTATAGCGTAAGAGGTCGCCATCGCCGCGGCCTCGTCTATGGCTTCTGTCTTCGCGTTAGTCCGGGGATGGGTGTTCGCGTCGTTGTAGGCGTGGGTCATCTCGTGGGCAAGGCTGACCTCTATGTTGGCGGGATTGACGCCGTAGTTCCTTCCGGTACCGGCATCCACGTTGGTGTTCAGCACGTTCCAGAGAAACGCCAGTACGGGAGGGAACTCATCCCGGTCAGGGTCCGGCAGGAAAGACGGCGGGAACTCGTTAAACCAGATGGAGCCGTCCTCCTCCCCGTACTTCGCAAAGTAGCCGAACATGTCCTGCTCCATCGCGTTGTAGAGCCCTTCCGCAGCCTTCCCTGTCTCGGACTCCGGCGTGCCCCTGAAAAGGTCGAAAAGCTCTCCACCGCCCTGCGAGTACTCGAAGAACGCCACGGAAAGCGCGAGCAAGAACCTGTCCGGATCGATTTTCTCTATACCTCTCCTGACCTCCGTGATGTTCGGGGTTATGACGAGGTATATGGAGGGCTCTCTTTCAGTGCCCACAAGGCTGTTCTCTATGTTTTTCTCGGTATCTCTCAAGAGCTCTTCCAGAAGACCAGTGGTCTTCTTTCGGAACCAGTCGACTTTTTTCAGGACCGCATCCGGGTTCTCTATGAACTTCTTGACCTCTTCCTCCATCCGTATAGTCATTGTAGAGAGATTGGTGTCGATACGGTTTAAAGCCTCCAACCACCTGGAAGCGATTTATAAAGCTTGGTCTCGACTGGTTGGTTACAGCCGTTAAGTGGCGACGCAGGTGTGAAACCTGCTTGACCCGCGAGGTGGATTTATCATGGACAAGAAAGCAGACCCAACGAACCCGGTGCTTCTCGAAACCCTGGAAACTCTCCAGGAGCAGGAAGCACCAGTATGGAATACCGTAGCTGAAAATCTTGGAAAAGTTAACAGGAAGCGACCCGAGGTCAACATCTCAGATATCGAGAGAGTGGCCGAGGACGGCGACACGGTCGTCATCCCGGGCAAGGTTCTCGGGGCCGGCCGGCTGACAAAAGGCGTCACGGTCGCGGCTTTCAAGGCTTCTTCCGGTGCCAGAGACAAGATAAACGAGGAAGGAGAGTTCATGTACATCCGTGACCTGGTCGATGACAACCCTGAAGGAAGCGAGGTAAAGGTGGTAAAATGATAATCAACGCAGAAAACAAGGTTCTTGGACGGCTCGCATCAGAGATAGCCAGCAACGCGAGAGACGGAGAAGAAGTGAAGGTCGTCAACGCCGAGAAAGCAGTCATATCCGGCGACGAAGAACAGGTCAAGGCCGACTACAAGCAGAAGTACGACCGGGGCGGCCGCTACACAGGGCCTCACTACCCGAAGTCACCGGCGAGGATACTGAAGAGGACTGTCCGGGGTATGGTGTCGGACAACAAGGAGGGCCGAGAGGCCTTCAAGCGGGTCAAGGCATACATCGGTGTGCCTGACGACCTTGAAGACTACGAGGAAGTCGACACGAAGGAAGGAGAAGACCTCCAGAACAGGAACTATGTAAAACTTGGTGAAGTATCCCGTTTCATCGGCTGGACACCCAGAGGTGAAGCATGATGGCATTCGCGACAGGTAAACGAAAAACGGCGAAGGCACGCGCCTCCGTAGAAGAAGGAGAGGGCACGCTGAGAATCAACTCCGAGCCGCTTCATGCCTGGCCGGAGATGTCGCAGGAACGCATCAAGGAGCCTCTGACGATAGCCGGAAACGATATAGTAGAAAACGTTGACATCCAGGTCAACAGCGAAGGCGGAGGTATCCAGGGCCAGACAGAAGCCATCAGGATGGCCATCGCCCGTGCACTCGTCGAATACACTGATAGCGACGACCTGGAACGCGACTTCAGAGAGTACGACCGGAACATGCTGGTCGAGGACCCGAGAAGGACGGAGACCAGAAAACCTTCACAGTCGAGCAAAGGTGCCCGACACAAACAGCAGAAATCTTACCGTTAAAGGTGGAACAATAGATGCAAATACCCGTCAGATGCCTCAGCTGCGGCAAGGTCATCGGCAACAAGTGGGAGGAGTACAAGGAGAGAGTCGACGACGGCGAGGAACCGAAAGAAGTCCTCGACGACATCGGCCTCGAGAAGTACTGTTGCAGGACTATCTTCCTGACCCACGTCGACACCATCGACGAAGTCGCCGACCACAAGATCGCTTGAAAGCGGTCACCACACCTTTCTCTTTCTACTTTATCCAGCGCGAATAGAGCGCCAGCAGCGTTGCCGCACCTGCAGCCAGCATGAACGCCGCCTTCAGTCCCGCAGCTATCGAGTAAGCGAGCGCCACGTACAGCGCAAGCCCATAGGTAGCTATACGCCCGATGCACAGGAATACCTCCCTGAAAGCGTAGAACTCCAGCACGTCCTCATCCTCCGCCCAGTCCGCCATGGTGGAGTAAAGCGGCACGTAGTAAACCATGAACATCAGGCCAGCGACGAAAGATACCAGGAAAGCCTCGACAGGCTCTGTCACGTAGACCCTCAGCGCAAACAGTATGCCGGACGCGATAGTCCCGACAAGTATCATGTGCTTTTTCTCGATGCTGTCCGTCACCCGTCCTATCAAAAGTGCGAAAGCGACCGAGCCAAGGCTGGCAAGCGATTTCGCCCCTCCCGCGTTAACGGTTCCTCCGACCACATAGAACACGAAAAGCGGGAAAAGATAGGCGCCAGCAGCGATAGTAACTCCCCGCAGCACGAATAGACTGCCGAAAACGGCGTGCTTCCTGTTTACCAGACTTCTCAGGCTGTATTCAAGCGGGTCCCGGTGGTCACGAGAGGCAAGAAGCGGGATAGCCGACATCAGCATGAAGAAAACTGATACCGATATCAGGAGGTTGAAACCGTACAGGGTCATTATGAGACCTCCAAGGAAAGGCGCTATAGCTCTTGAGATACGCGGTAGCCCGAGAAGCCGGCCGGAGGCCTTTCCACGGGTGTCCTCTTCACTGTCGACAGCGAACTCGGCGTGGAGAGCTATCCAGTGGAGAGCCTTGCCTATCCCCAGGAAAAACGCCGAGAAAGCCACCAGTTCCAGCGTGAGGCCGAACTTCTGCAGTGCGATGAACGCCGGCAGATAGAATAGGTAAGAGACGACCAGGCTGTGCTTGAAGCCTATGTTGGCTATGAAGTACGAAACCGGTATAGCCGCCACCATGAACGTGACAGTGTCCACGAGCAGGAACAGGAACACCCACTGCAGCGGCGAGCCCTGAGACGCGATGTAAATCGGGATGAATATCCCGATAAGCCCGAAGGCGAACTTCTGCAGCATCTCGTACGCGTAGATCTGGTCTATAGTGTGATCCTGGAAGAAGCCGAGCATGTACCACGATTCCGGCCGCTGCTTAAAATATCTAGATGTCCCGCAGCGCCGGAAGTATCTGCCCAAGGTTGGGCGCCAGCTCCAGCTCGTCCAGCTCCTCGCCGGAGAACCATTCCACGTCCGAGAATTTTTCCCCATGGGCCTCCGGCACTCCTTCCTCGAGCCTCGCCAGGTATCCGTGCCAGAGGAAGAGTTCCCCAGAATGCTGGAATTCACCCGAGAAAAACGGTTTTTCCAGTTCCACCTCTACGCCTATCTCTTCACGTGCCTCGCGGACAGCAGCTTCAGTCGGAGACTCGTCCTCCTCGACTTTACCCCCGGGCAAATCCCACCAACCCTCATCTTCACGGTGTACCAGGAGGATCTCGCCTTCTTCGATTATCACGTTGCCCGCGAGTTCGACTATGCCGTCCGTGTTCATCCGATAAACAGTAGGGGAAGCATAGATAAGAAACCAACCAGTGTGCTGACCGCCACTATGATCCTTCCGTAATCCGAGCCCGCAGTCCTCTCGAGTCCCTCTGGTATCATCTCGTCGAAGACCAGGTATATCATGGCGCCGGCCGCGAAGCCGAACCCTATCGGGAGCAGTTTCTTGGCGAGTATGACGAAGTAGAAAGCCAGTACAGCTCCTATAGGCTGCGGAAGGCTTGAGAATATGGCAGCCCCGACCATGTCCTTCTTGCTGTAGCCGAAGGTGTGGAGCGGTATCGAAACCGCGAGCCCTTCAGGGATGTTCTGGATCGAGATAGCCAGGGTCATGAAGATAGCGAGAAGCGGGATGGAGAAACCGAGGAACGGTACGCCCCCGACAAGCCCGAGCTCTGCGAAAGCCACTCCTATCGCCACGCCCTCGGGAAAGCTGTGCACTGTAAGGACGCCCAGTATAAGCATCATCTTCTTGAAATCTGCCTCGGCGATCTCGCGGGGCTGGAACTCGTAGTCGTGGATGGCCCTGTCAGCGATGGCGATCAACACACCTCCAAGGAAGAGCCCCAGGGCAACCTCTGAAAGCGTCCCGATCTGGACGCCTTCAAGTATAAGTCCGAAGGTCGACGCCGACAGCATTATGCCGCCTGCGATGCCCCACAGGGCTCCGGTCCACCTGTTCCCTATGTCATCGAAGAAGAAAAACGGCAGCGCACCGAGACCTGTGGCAAGCGCGGTGATAAGTCCTGCGATAAAAACCAGGAAAAGATCCGCCAGTAGAGCCATCGGGTTAAACTGTGTCTATCAGTCTTATGAACTTTTACCCCTGTAGGCGGTTTAGGCCGGCCTAAAAAACCGTTCTGGGCCCTGAATCCAGCTATCAAAGCTCTTCAGCTATTCTCTCGGCTATCTCCTCGCCGTCTTCAAGCTCGTCCCGGTCGTAATCTATCTCCAGCTCGTCGCCGGTGTACCGGGGCGTGACATGGAAGTGCAGGTGGAAAACCTCCTGCCCCGCGAGCTCGCCGTTGTTCTGGTCGATGTTCATGCCCTCTGCGTCGAACGCATCCCTGACCGCCCTGGAGACCTCAACGAGCGCGTCCCAGATGTAGTCCATGCCATCGGCCTCGTAAATAGTCTCGACATGCTCCTTCGGCACCACGAGCGTGTGGCCACGAGAGACCGGGTTGGCGTCGAGAAACGCGACCACTTTTTCGTCTTCGTAGACTTTATGCGCTGGTATATCACCCTCGATTATGCTGCAGAACACACAGTCGTCGGTCATG
>JBDGRD010000042.1:0-22296 GCA_042218425.1 Candidatus Nanohaloarchaea archaeon | reverse complement strand
GGACGGTTATGTCCGGCTTGGTCTCTATGTCGACATCCGCCTCGCGGAGTTCGTCGATTATCTTGTGCACCGCTTCCTTCGCCTGTTCAGGGCTCTGGGTTCCTGTGCACACTACCTTACCCGACCCGAATATCAGTGCTGCGGCCTTGGGGTCTTCGAGTCGGTATACGAGTCCGGGGAACTGCTCCGGCTCGTACTCCGTGTTCTCCAGGTAGATCGCGATGCGGTCCAGCGGCATGCGTCTGTCAAGGGTTGTAGAAGCAACGACGTTTTCGATCTTGATGTCCTTTTCTTTAAGCCTATCTTCTTCGCTCATTGGTAACCACCGCCCCTCTGAAGGGCTTTTTAAATAGCCTATTCTCCCTTTATAAATAAACTCTTTTAAAAGTGGTCTTTGCAAAAAGCCTGTCTGCGGTCCAAAACACTATAATAGGATTCCGACAATGTTGTCTTGAGGCCGGAGAAGATGGACAAGTACACTAGGGAAAGCGTCGTGCTGGCAGGCCTGATGGGGTTCCTGGTGGCCATAGTGCTTTTCCTCTCGGTCTACGCACCTGACCCGGTGCGGCCACCCAGCATCGACGTTCTTGAGCCTATAGCGGATGCTCTCCAGCCAGTTTTCAAGGGATGGTCCCAGCTTTTCCAGGATATAGGCACGGTCAAGAACGCCACGACCTAGTCCAGCTTTTTGATGCTCCCGGAAGTTTTTTCCACGGATATGGAGCCTTTGTCGCCGCCCACCGTGTCAACAAGCGCGAGCGCGGCTCTCATGTCCTGCTCGCTGTCCCGGTTGACCTTTAACACGCCGGTCATGTTCTCGCTGTCGAACCTGTTCTTGACTATCCAGAAATCGGCCTCGCTCACGTTCTTCGAGCCAAGGTAGTCGAGCGCCGAATCCCAGATGGCGTCCACGACGTCGCCGAAACCCGGGTCTCCATCTGTCCGGACCCTGAACTTCAGGTATCTCTCCTTCTCCTTGATGGCTGGAGGCAGCCTCTTCATCATCCCTCACCTCCTTTTTCTACGCCAGGCCTGACGAAACCGTCATCCTGGACTTCTTCCGCCCGCGTCAGAATCTGTTCAGGGTACTTGGAGACGCCTTTACTACCCTTATACCCGAGAGAGCCTATCACGGCGGCCAGGTCTCTGGGAGCCTTGAGGTCGAACCTGTCCCTGGCGCCGCTGGTGACTATGTAGGGTGTGTCGTACTTGTCGCAGAGCTTGAGGTTGCGGCGCCAGTGCTTGAGGACGTGGCTCTGTTTTTTCTGTCCGGTTCTCAGTCGCTGGAGGTCGAAACCTATCGCCACTCTATTCTCCGCAGCTTTTTCCGCGACGACGTGGTCGATGCCGGAGTCTTTCCTGCCGCGTTCCGGGTGGAGCAGGATGTCTATCCTGCTGTCGCCTGCGGCCTTCCGGTTCAGTTCTTCGTCGCCGCCCCTGAAGACGAGTACGTCGGCGTCGCTCCGCGCCTCACCGATCTTTCGCTTTAGTTCGCCCCATTCGTCGGCTTCAAGGAAAACGGTATCGAAGCCGCAGTTCGTGGCTGTCCAGCCCAGTTCCTCTGCCAGCTGTTCCATCTCTTCAGAAGTTTCTCTCAGGCAGAGGTCGTAGAACTCTGTCATGGAAGTAATTTAGGGGGAAAATGAGAAAAATCTACTTGCCTTTCCCGTCGTTCGCGTTTCCGCTGGGCCGGACTTTTTCGGCGCCTTTACCTTTGTTACTTAGTCCACGGCTTTCCTTTGCCGCCGGTGTCAGGCCGCGTTCGACGCGGTTGCGCTGTTCGGTTATCCAGCTGACGTCTTCGTCGTTCTGGATCTCCGGTGCTTCGGGGTCGACCATTATTACCTCGTACCACTTGTAATTGCCGTCTTCGGCCACCCAGTAGCTGTTGAGGACTTCCAGGTTCTCGTACTTCTTGGATGCACGTTCTTCAGCTATGTCCTGCTTTGACTTCTTGGGCGAGAACCGGTTCTGTCCGGCGCGCTTCGGTCTTCGGCCGCCGCTCGGTCGCTGTCTCTTGGTGTTGCCTTTGCTGACCCGTGAGCGCAGGACCTTGAACCCTTTCTTGGCCTTGTATCCGAGTGACCGTGCCTTTGGTATCCGGGTAGGGTTCTCTGCTTCGACCACTGATTCCTGGTCTCTCCATTCGACAAGTCTCTGCTGCCAGAGCTCGTCAAGATTCTCCTTGGGCTGCTCGTACTGCTCTCGCGCGTACTTGTAGTATGACATTTTCTTTTGAACCTCGTACCGATAAAATATCGCAAAACTATTATAAACTCTGTCTACTTCCGGTTCGCTCTGGCGAAACTAATAAAACATCAATGTGTTATGATTGTCTTGTGATACCATGCATCCAGCTGCCAAGATTTTAGTCGGCGCCCTGATGGTTATCGTGGGTGTCTATACTTCAGTTACCTTCTGGAACGAGCTTCTGCTACTTGTCAAGGCGGGAGTCGGTCCTCTGCTTGTGCTCGTGGGAGCCTTCATAGTCTGGCTCGAGAGCGATGAGTGGAAGATGAGAAGGGAGACTGAAGAGGCCCAGGGTATCCAGAGGCAGCTTACCGCTGATGAAACAGTAACTGGAGAAGAGGAAGAGGAGGACGAAGGATTCGAGTGCCCTCAGTGCGGTAAGTCGTTCGATACCGAGAGAGGTCTTCACATCCATCAGGCCCAGAAGCACGAGTAGCAAACAACCCCCGCGTTTCTTCACTATTTTATTTTGGAGTCAGTCCTGGTTCTCGTACAGGTTACGGACCTTTTCGAGCGAATCAGCTTCTTCCTTGTCCTCGCGGAACTGCTTCAGCCGCGGGAACCTTAGAGCGTATCCCGAGGAATAGGTCGGTGACTCCTGTATCTCCTCGTACTCTGCCTCGACGATGACTTCGGGCCTCACCTCGACGTCGCGGCCGTCCTCGTTGACTATCAGCGGCTTCAGCTTCTCGGTTATCTCTTCCAGCTGCTCGTCGGTCAGCCCGGTCGCCATCTTCCCGACTTCCTGGTACTCTTCTTCCTGCTGGTTGTAGCACGCCAGTTTCAGCGACCCTATCCACCCGGTTCGGCGGCCTTCGCTCCATTCACCGCCTATTATCGCGAGGTCAAGAGTCTCCATCACAGGTTTCAGCTTGACCATGTACCCGACCCGCGAGCCTGGCTTGTACTCGGCCTCAAGATTCTTCATCATAATGCCTTCCTGCCCCTCGGAGAGCGCTTTTTGCTGCATCTCCTGGACTCTTTCCTCAGTCTCTATAGTTTCGTGGTCGGCTAGTCTCAGTTCTTTTTCCTCTTCATCAACTATCTCGCCGAGCTTCTCCCATCTTCCCTGGTAGGGTTTCTCTATCATGCTCTCCTCCAGGTATATCAGGTCGAAGGGCCGGACCTCGACCGGTATCTCCTCCTGCATCTTCTGTATGTCGTACTTCCGCTTTATGCGCTTGGAAAGCTTCTGGAACGGTATCGGGGACCCGTCCTCCGGGTCGTAACCCACGATCTCGGTGTCAAGGATACAGTGCTCTGCGTCCAGGTGTTCCTTGACTGCGGAGACCACGTCCGGGAACTGCTCGGATACGTCTTCCAGCCTTCTCGTGAAGACTTTCACCTCCCCCTCATTGACGTGTATCTGGGCTCTCATTCCGTCGTACTTGAAGTCGATGCCCGCCGGCTTCCCGACCTCTTCGAAGCCCTCGTCTATCGACTCCACTTTTTTCGCAAGCATGGATTTTATCGGGCGGAAAAGCTCTATATCTAGCTTCCTGACTTCTTCGATTCCTTCGACGCACGCCGCCGCCACCTCTGTAAAGTCGTTGGTGAAGTCGTAGGCGCGCTGGATGTCCTCCGAGTTTTCGCCATCGAAGAAGGCTTCTGCAAGCGCATCCCGTACGATTCCTTCACCCACTCCAAGCCTCAGGGTTTCCAGGACCGTGCGCGTGACGTACTTCGCCTCGCTGGGTTCAGCGGATGAGACGAGGTCGGCTATCTCTTTTTTCTTCTTGCTCATGTCGACGGACTGTGAGAGCCCGCTTGAACTCATCTCGGAGACCTTCCGTATCCGCTCCAGCACTTTTTCAACGGTAAGTTCCTGCTGCATCAGTCTCTGCTGGGTCTTCTTCCCTGCCATCTCTTCTGCGGCGCTTCCCAGGTCTCCTTCTTCTTTCCAGGCTTCCTCTATCTCCTTCTCTTTCCGGCCTGTCGCCTGCGAGATTATATCCGCCATCGTGCTGCTGGAGATACCTATCTGGTAGTCCTTCCAGGCCGGGAAAGCACGTCCCATCGCCAGTAGCACGACTTCTTCCAGTTCCTCGCCGCTCTCCTCGAAAAGCTCTGCGAGGATGGAGGTCTTCTCAAGCGTTGACTGCGTCTCCTCAAGCTCCTGGTATACCTCTACAAGTTTTGAGTACTTCATGACTGGAGTTTCTTGGCTGAAAGGTTTAAACTATGCCCTCCAATTATTTCCTAGGATGTCGATTTTCGAGGATATAACCAGTCTCGGCACCTTCAGGGACTGTGAGGACAAGCCCATACCGAGAAAGCTCATGGGCATGATACTTGAGGCAGGGAGCAATGCTCCCTCGCCCGGAAACGTTGATGCGCTGGAGTTCATAGTGGTCGAGGATGACGAGAAGAGAGAAGCGCTCGCCCGTATAACCGGCGATGACAGGATAGAGAGCGCCCCGGACTCTGTGATTATAATAGAGGACTACGAGCGTATGGCCCGGCGGGTCGAGGAAGACAAGTGCCGGGATTTCTGCAGCGCCGAGGCTGCTGTCGCCGCCCAGAACATGAGGCTCGTCGCAAAGGAGAACGGTCTGGCCTCTTGCTGGGTCGGAGGATTCCCGGAGCAGGCGGTACAGGACGAGTTCGGCATACCGGACGGAAAGATACCGATGGGTGTCGTCATCCTTGGTTACAGCGACGACAGTGTCCCAGAGGAGGAGAAGTTCAAGCTCAACAATATCTGCTACTACGATTTCTACGACAACCAGGTGACCAGCATGTTCGACCAGGTCGAGTGGAAAGGGATTCGAGAGGAGAAACGGATATACGGGAAAAAGAGTTCGGGTCTGGTCTCCAGGTTCCGCCGAAAACTCCGCGAGATTTTATAAATCTTCAGCCCGATATAATTATCACTGGGCGATACTAAATCTATACCGGTTCCGTCCTAGACGCCGGATAAGGTTTATAACTGCCCATAATGATAGAATTTCATAGGAGTGGTGAAAAGATGGTCGCAAGTCAGGAGACTCTTGACAAACTAGAAGATATCGGACTGAATATGTACGAGAGGAAAATTTACTCGGCTCTTCTCGGGAGAGGAGTGTCGACAGCCGGGGAGCTCTCGGAGATGACCAACGTGCCCCGCTCTCGTGCCTACGATGTACTGGAGTCTCTTGCGGAAAAAGGTTTCTCGGTTATCAAGTCTTCTCAACCGATGGAATACGTCGCAATCCCGCCACAGCAGGCGATTGAGAACATCAAGAAGCAGCATGAGCGAGAGTTCCAGGAAAAGCTCAGGCGGCTTGACTCCTTCAAGGACTCGGAGGCAGTTGAGGAGCTTGAAGACCTGTACGACCAGGGTGTCGAGCTTGTAGACCCTGCAGAGATGTCCGGCTCGCTGAAAGGACGGCACCAGATCCACCAGCACATGGGAACCATGTTCCAGGACGCTGAAGAGAACATAAAGATAGTGACCTCGGAACAGGGTCTCAAGGACATAGAGGAGAACCACTCCGACCTTCTCAGAGAGGCCCGCGAAGAAGGTGTGAACGTCAGGATACTGGCGCCTGTAACAGATGAAAACCTTGAAGCATACGAGAATGTCAGCCAGGTCGCAGAGGTAAGGCACCTGGACACGGAAGGAAACGATTTCGAGCTGCCTAAAGGCCGGTTTGCCATCGTGGACGACGACATGACCATGTCGATGACGCACGACGAAGTCCACTCGACCCAGGACACAGCTTTCTGGACCAAGAGCGACCACGCCTCAAAGGAGACGATGGAGCCGATTTTCGACATGCTCTGGCATCACTCCGGAGAACCCGGAGAGCCGAGCGGTCCCGAAACACCTGAAGGCCCTGAGTAAAAAATTCTGTTTTCTACTTCTCTACCTGATACTTGCGACGAGAGGTGACTCTGCCTCAAGGAAATCGCTCAGGAGCGAGTTGGCGTTCAGCAGCGAGAAGAAGTTGAAGCCTCCCTGCTCCTTGACATGGAAGGTCTCGAGTTCTCTGCCTGTCAGGTTCTCCGCCTCTCCCACAGCAGTTTCCCGGCCGCCAAGACTGTCGACAAGGCCGAGTTCTTTTGCCCGCCCACCCAGGAAAGCCTCGCCGGTCCGGACTTCTTTGACCTGGCTGTCTGACAGGTTCCGGCGCTTGTCCACTAGCGACACGAACTCCTCGTGAACTGCGTCTATCTTCTGCCTGAGAAGCTCTTTCTCTTCACTGGTGATGTTCCGGTACCTCGAACCGGTGTCCTTGTAACGGCCCGCGGTCACGTTGACATACTCGACACCAAGCTTCCTGAGGAGGCCTGAGTACTCGAGATAAGAGCCTTTAACACCGATGCTGCCGGTGAAGGACGCTGAATCCGAGACTATCCTGTCGCAGCCAAGGGAGGCGAGGTAGGCGCCGGAAGCTGCCACATCCCGGAAGCGGCAGACGGTCGGGACTTCGACATCCTCGATTGCGCGCATCACCTCCTTCGAGGCCACTACAGCGCCGCCTCCAGAGTTTATCTCGTATATCACGGCGTCGGCGTTCTGTTTCTCCGCCTTCCTGTTCAGCTCCCGCACCTGTCCCGGAGTGATGGCCCCGGCCGATAGAACCGAACTATCTTCTGAGGGGGTGATAGGGCCGGATAGCTCGATAATCGCCACCTTGCCCTGTCCGAAACCAGGCCAGGCTCCCGCACCGCTCACGGTCAGCAGGAGGAGGGCGGCCAGAAAGAGTTTGAGTTTCACACTTCAGAACCTTGTGACTCTTCTTTTTAACTTTTGATACCGACTTTCCTCATATGTCCGGCCTAAAACAGCTCTCTCGTACTATTATAGAAGAGATAGAGTCCGGGGACATCGACTCGAAGGATGATGTGGAGGCAAGGAAGAAGGAGCTGTGCCGTGAAACTGATTTCTCAGGGATGCCGAAGAACAGTGATATACTACAGTTCGCCGAGGAGGACGAAGAGCGCGCGAGAAAAGTGCTCAAGACGAAGCCTATGCGGACGATATCCGGCATCGCGAACGTGGCTATCATGGCACGCCCGGCGCCCTGTGGCGGAGGCTGCATATACTGTCCGAAAGGAGAGGGCGCCCCACAGAGCTACACCGGCAAGGAGCCAGCGACAAGACGGGCTATCAGGATCCAGTACGACCCCTTCGACCAGGTCCACGACAGGCTCAACCAGTACGAGAAAAACGGGCACCCGGTCGACAAGTCAAAACTGATAATCATGGGAGGAACCTTCCCGTTCCAGGACCCGGACTACCAGCGCAAGTTCCTGAAACGGGCGTTTGACGGCCTCAACACCTACGGGGATGGGACCGAGTCAGAGTCTCTGGAGGAGGCTCAGGAACAGAACGAGACCGCCGATGTCCGGAACGTCGGAGTGACCTTTGAAACACGGCCCGATATCTGCGAGACAGAGCACATCGACCGCATACTTGAGATGGGCGGAACCCGCGTGGAGATGGGTGTCCAGACCATATTCGGGGAGACCCACGAACGGACGAACCGCGGCCACGGCATGGAACCGGTCATAGAGGCCACGAAACGACTCAAAAACGCGGGCTTCAAGGTCGCGTACCACCTGATGCTCGGGCTGCCCGGCGAGGACTATGAGGACGACATAGAGAAGTTCCGGGAGACGTTCTCCAACCCTGATTTCCAGCCGGACGAGATCAAGATATACCCTTGCGAGGTCATCCAGGGAACCGAGCTATACCGGCGGTACGAGGAGGGAGAGTTCGACCCCATAACAGATGAAGAGGCCAAGGAGCGTCTGAAGAAGGTGCAGAAAGATGTCATACCGCCGCATGTCCGCATCAAGCGCGTGATGAGGGACATACCGTCGACAGAGGTTGACGCAGGGCCGCAGCTGACCAATATGAGGCAGATGGCGCTTCAGGAACTGGATGAAGAGGGAGAGCGCTGCCGCTGCATCCGGTGCCGCGAGGTCGGTCACGTCAGGCAGAAGCGCGGTGAGGAACCGGAGAATATCGAGCTGCTGGAAAGGACTTACGATGCTTCTGGCGGCAAGGAGTTCTTCCTCAGCTACGAGGACCCGGGAAAGGACATAATACTGGGTTTCACCCGTCTCCGGGTGCCGCCGGAGAGCATCAGGCCGGAGATAGACGATGAAACTCTTATCGTCCGGCAGTTGAAGGTGCTCGGCTCATCGACCGCGATAGGTAAGGAGGGCGAGGTACAGCACCGCGGCTACGGTAAAAAACTGATGAAGGCAGCTGAGGACAAGGCCAGAGAAATCGGCCGCGATAGGGTTGTTGTAATATCTGCGGTCGGAACGAGAGAATACTACAGAAAGTTTGGATACGCGCGAGAAGGTCCTTTCATGGTCAAAGAACTGGACTGACTTTGTAATACAGGATGCCCGTTCAAGGGGCTTGAATCTGAGATTGTAATACAGTGTTTTTTGAGCTCGCTCGAACGAAGCGCCTGTCGTCCGAAAGAAAAACGGTGGTCTCCCCTCCCCAAGGAAGCTCACCGATGACAGGTCAGTTGGAATGGGTCTGCTTGAGTGTCTGCCACTTCTCTGAAAATTCGTCTTTCATGTGCTCGAGTGCGATCCTCTCCTCGTCTGTCAGCTCGTTTGATTCCACTATGTTCCTGTAGATCTTGTATGGGTGGGTCGGGACGTCCTTGTTCATGTTCTTCCTGAATTCCTCTTCGAATTTGTCTCTATGCTGTTCTACCTTGTCTTCGAGAACGCCTTCGTCCTCCCATTCATCGGCGAGCTTTTCTTTGGAACTCTTGCCGATATCCCACATGCTCGCCATATTGGACCATGCCCCTTTAACTCTTATTAACATTGTGCTTATCCGAGACAAGGATTCGCGCCCGGAGAATAGTTTATTGTACCTAAGGCTCGATAACAACAACCCATAGAAAATCTTACCGGATAGCTAAATGTAACTGGGTGATTCGGGTCGGCTGCTCACACTTAACAGTGATGAGTTGTAATAGTCCAAGGGAGGTACGAATATTATGAATGTTTCGGGCCGGTTTTCGCGCCTCAAGGAGATACTGGTCAACAGCTTCCAGCTGCTGCGGAAACGGCCTGTGCTGTTTGTCCCCAAGCTGTTCTCGACGGGTTTCGGTGCCCTCTGGGTACTGGGTCTCCTGGAGCAGGTGGGGTCGCCGTTCCTCTACATGGCCTCCATGCCGCTCATAGTTTTTGTCGGGGCCTTCGTCTCGGTAATGGTGGCCGGGATGGTCCGCGAGGGCGAGGAACTCTCGCTGCGGCAGGGTTTCTGGACTACAGTTCACAGCATCCGGCAGGTCCTGGGGGCCACGTTCCTGTTTCTGGTTCTGAGCCTGGTCATAGCGTTGCCGGCATCGCTCGGTTACTACCTGTACCTGGTCGACGGCGCTTCTTTGATGCTTGCAACAGGAGCTCTCCTTACACTTGTGCTGACGTTCGCGGTGACTTTCGTGTTCTACTTCTTCCCCATCACGCTGCTCGAGGGAGGCTCGGTCTTCGAGGGGTACAGGGAATCGAGAGATACCTCGGTATCCAACTCTGCAGAAGTATTATCGCTGACACTGTTCTCCTTTGTGCTTCTGGCTATGGCGTTCTTCTCGCAGGGAACTCTTGAGAGCCTGGGGTACGCGGGTTTTGTGCTCGGCAGGCTGACCTCGGGTCTCGTTACCACCTACATCTTCGTGGTCAGCCCGAAGTACTACCTTGAAAGCTAGGCCCGCAGGGTCTTGACAAGCTCCTCGGCCGCCTTCTCCGCCTTTCCTTCCCGGTTCTCTATGACCTGGAGGTAGGCGCCTGTCTGGACTGCTCCAGCAACTGCCATCTCTCTCGCCACGTCGCGGTAGAGTTCGACGTCTTCGACGGAGTCGTGCTCGCGCTCCCTGTCGTCGTCCCCCTGGCTCCGGGAGAAGATGGCCTCCGGGTCGGCGTCGATTACTACGAGCTTCGACGGTTCCAGGTTCTCAAGCGTCCACCTTGGGAGCCCCGGTATAAAGCCGAATGGCGTCTTTATGGCGGCGTGTGTGTCGACCAGTACGTCCTGGTCCTCGGCGTCTTCCACTATAGATTTCGCTGCGTCGCGCTGCACGTTTCTCTGGGTCTCGCTGTCCATTTCCTTGAGCTCGTCCCTGTCGTCGACAAGTCCCTGTTCCCTCGCTACTTCGAGCATCCGGTCGCCGTAGTTGATGACCTCGTAGTCTTTATCTGCGAGAAGCATCGCTTCTTCGATAACGGTTGATTTTCCTACTCCTGAAAGTCCGACGATTATGTTTACTTCACCCATCCTGATTCACGTGAAGTTTTTTGGCCAGGTGATTTAACCATCTTTCGTCGCCCTCCAGCGGGTCGACGAAGCTGTAGTCCTCCAGTTTTTCTGCTACGTGTCCGGGTATCCCTTTCTCCTTGAGGTCGCCTTTCAGGAAGTCCTGGACCAGTTTCTTGGCGTCGGTGAACTCTCGCTCCGTCTTCGCGTACACCCGGTCGTCTCTCACGAAGACGTTGTCGTACTTCCCCGTGAACTGGGCGAGATGGTCCTCTCCGTGGAACACCTTTGGTCCTTTCTTCTCCTTTATACCGGGTAGCTCTCTTTCCAGCTCGAAATATATCCTTGTCTCGTCGCCGACGTGGAAACCCGAGTTGAATACGCGGAAATCGTTTTTTTCCAGTATCTGTTCAAGTCTGCGCAGTGTCTTCCTCATCTGGGGATAGACGATGTCGTCGACCTCATCGACGTTCTCGAACCTCAGGACGAGGAAGTCACTCCTTTCCTCTATCTCCTGCTTAAGGTCGAACTCTGTGTAGTCCGGTTCTTCCGGGCTGAAGAAGTCCATGCCGGGTTCCTGCCTCAGTCTCCAGGCCTGGTAGATGAACCGCGCGTAGTTTTCGCGGCTGAGAGCGGCTGCAACGTTTCTTTCCGGGTCTACAGGGTCTATGACGACCAGGTTGTCCTCCGAGAATTTTTCCTCTAGCTCGTTCGGCAGCCCGTTTTCGTGGTGGTTCTCGGGGTCGATGACTTCTTTCCCGTTCCAGTCGTTCACGCCCCAGATGAGTTCTTCAAAGCTGCCGTATTCGGATACCAGTATCTCGCACAGGTAGCCCGAGAAACCCCTGACCTTGAGAGACGAGCCGTATATGCCGGCCGCTCTCAGGAAGACTTTCAGCAGGACGACCTCTTTCTTCTGTTCCTCGTCGAGTTCCTGTTTTACCCAGCGGGAATGGTGCGGGGTCCTGTCGACGCTGCTCTTGATTTTTTCCGGTGCAACGTCGTAACAGGGAACTATCTCGACTTCGTGCCCGTTTATCTTTCCCCGGGTGTAAGGGTGTTCTGCGAACTCTATCTCGTACTCGCCGTCGAACTCTTCGAACGTCTTTTTACCTATCTCAAGTCCGCGGTCCTCAAGTTCCTTTTTATCTGTGTCTTCCGGAAACAGGACGAAGATGTCAATGTCCCGGTCGCCTTTCATGCATGTGCCGCGGGCCGAGGAGCCAGCGAAGTGTGTTTCTCTGCCGAACTCTGACTCTATGTACCCGGCTATCTCCCGGTATTTCTGCCGTGTCTTCTCCAGTTCCTTTTCTTCTGGATAGTGCTCTTCCAGTACTTTTTCTTCCAGACGGTTCCAGTTCACGTTAAGTTTTTGGCACTGTACAGGTTTTAATCCTTTCTTGGGCCGTCAGAAATAGAAAGAGGGGAAAAATGAGGGAACTCAGTCCCTGAGGCCTTTGACGAGCTTCCGGTCCTCTATCTGCCAGAACTTGATCTCGTCGCCTTCGCTGGCGTCGAGGTCTTCAGGTAGCTCCATCTCCTCGGTCTCGTAGGTGTCCATTTCCATGACCTGTGCTATGTTGCCGTCCTGTGAAACGACCTGCCCGACCTTCTTCTCGATGTCAGGGCTCAGCATCATGGAGTCTCCCGGCTTGGTTATGTGCCGGTCTTTCTCGTC
This sequence comes from Candidatus Nanohaloarchaea archaeon, assembly GCA_042218425.1. Classification (GTDB taxonomy): domain Archaea; phylum Nanohalarchaeota; class Nanosalinia; order Nanosalinales; family Nanosalinaceae; genus JBDGRD01. The sequence continues at coordinate 10,150 of JBDGRD010000042.1, read as the reverse complement.
GAAAACTCCGCGCGCCTTGATCTTGCACTTGGCGGAGCCGTGCTTTCCTGGACTGGATTTGGAAACGCTTCGTACTTCGCAGGGCTCTCCGTCGATCATGACGTAGCTCCCGCTTTTAAGTTTCGATGCTTCTACTTGTTGAGGCATTGATTATCACTTGGTTGCCATTTCGATATCTTCTTTTTTTACAGTGTTTCTTCCGGCGTGCTCTGCCATCTGGATGGCTTCTCTGGCGATGTCCGCGCCAGCGTCCTCGACTGCGCCCCGCAGCTCTTCGACCGCGTCCTCGGATATCCGGTCGGCGCCCGCCCTTCTTATTATACGCTCTATAGGTGCCTTTGGTAGACTCATCTTATCACATTCAGGAGATGGTTGATACAATTTTTAATAGGGATGGGTGCGAGAGAACCTTTTTCAGTTTGAAAACGCCTTTGTGACGCATGCCTCCGGTTATCGACGCAAACGTTGTCATCCACGGCCGCGGCAGCTACAGGTTTGAATCCGCGTATACGGTGCCCGAGGTCATGGATGAGATGGAGAGCTCAGAGGCCCGCATCAAGTTCGATACCAACGATATAGAGGTCCGGGAGCCTTCCAGCGAGTACGTGAAGAAGGTCTGGCGGAAGTCGGAGGAGATAAATGCCAGGACTTCTGAGGCGGATGAAAAGCTGCTGGCGCTTGGCATCGAGCTGGGTGAACCGGTCGTGACAGATGACAGGGGCGTCCAGAACCTGGCGCTCCATCTTGACGCAGAGTTCCGTTCTTTCATGCAGGATCCGGTGGAGGAGAAGCGCAGCTGGGCGGTGGTATGCGAGAACTGTGGCTCCAAGGTAGAAGGCGACAGCTGCGACAGGTGTGGCTCTAGTCAGCTTCGCCGGAAACCAGGTCAGTATAGTTGAGTGCGAACTCCTTGGTAAGTATCAGGATAAGCGGTCCGAGCACCAGGCCCTTGAGTCCCAGTGTGAGAGGCCCTGCGATGAATCCCGTGAATATTATCAGCGGGTGCTCGTCCATCTGCTTCGACCCGATGTACGGCCTTATCAGGACTTCGGGGACGATGTTCAGCATCAGGATGCCGTATGTTATTATCAGTACGCCTTTCGTGGGCGCGCCTGTTATGATGTAGTATAGCCCGATAGGCCCGTAGAACATGAACGCGGCTACAAGAGGCAGGAGTGCTGCGATGCCTATGACGAAAGCCCAGAGCGGTATCAGGGGCATCGGTGAGGTGACAAGCGATATCGCGTAGAACCCGAGACCTGTTACGAGACCGATTATGACCGCGACAAGCAGCTGTGTGACGAAAACTCCCCGGAAGATAGAGTCCGCAGACCTTATCAGGGAGCGGATTATCCTGCCCTCGTCCTCTGGAAGGCTGTCCACGATTTCAAGCAGCTTGGTCTCGATTTTCTTTCCGTCCTTGTAGAAGTAGATGGACGTGACAAGGTATATACCGAGGTCGATGAAGGCTGAGGGTATACCGGCGAATATGCTTATGAGTTGGCTGTTGACCCGCTGCGAAAGCTGGTCGATGACCTGCACCACGTTCTGCTTGAACGCCTCGGACAGGTTGAAGAACTCTATTATGTTGAGCACGCCTTCCTGGAGGGAGCCTGTCAGGCTGTTAAGCCCGTTGATGATGCCGAAGAAGTTGTTTATGAAGAAGTAGGTTCCAAGGGATAGGACCGCGAGTATGCCGGAGACCACTATTATCGACGCCAGGAGGTCGTTCTCCAGTTTAGAGTTTATTATCTTGTGCGCGAACCTCAGTATATAGGATGTCGCGACAGCAAGTATAATCGCATCCAGGAACGGGTAAAGGATTACCGCGCTCCCAAGAAACAGAAGGATGGCGACCCCGAGAATCTCCCGTTTGAAACGCAGATTTTCTTCCGCCATTATGTATGTAGATATGGGCTAGAGCTATTTTATTAGCTGTGCCCGAAGAGTGTTGTCACTAAGGAATAAATCATCGGCCCCTAAGTTATTTAAGATTAAGGGTTAATAAGCATTGCTGTATCGGGGAGGGTGTATTTCTATGCCAGAAAAAGATACTATGTCAAACCAAGCACCTCAGAACGTTCCAAGACGTGAATTTGACGAGTACCAGGTGCCCGAGGAATGGGAAGAAGACGATGAAGAATCCGAAGAGGCATCTGACTCTGAAGAAACAGAAGAAAAAACCGTGGCTCAGGGCGAAGGCTACGAAGTAGTCCAGAAAGAAGCCGAAGAAGGGGATATGGTCCTTACATGTCCTGAATGTGGCGCACAGAGGTTCGAAGAAGATTCTGCTGAAGGCCAGCTGGTCTGCGTTGAATGTGGACTTGTGGTCGACGAGAACCGTATCGATGAATCCGCTGAATGGCGCGCGTTCAACGAACAGGAGCGCGAGAAGAAGGCTCGCGCAGGCCAACCGCTTACCTACACCAAGCACGACATGGGAGTCTCGACCGAGATAGGTAAAGGCTCCGGAGAGCTCTACAAGGTCTCCGGCAACAAGCGTGCCCAGTACTACAGGCTGAGAAAGTGGCACAAGCGGCTCACGAAGTCCAAGGACCGCAACCTCGGCTTCGCGCTGAGCGAGCTCAACTCGATGGTTTCTAACCTGAACCTGCCTGAATCAGTCCACGAAGAAGTCGCCCGGCTGTACGAGAAAGCGGTTGACCAGGGACTCGTTCGCGGAAGGTCGATGGAATCCATCATCTCTGCGCTTCTCTACATCGTCGCGAGAAAGCAGGGAACGCCACGAACGCTCGACGAGATATCCGAGGCATCTGGGATCGAGAAGCGTGAGATAGGACGCGCCTACCGCTACGTTGCGCGTGAACTCGGGCTCAGGATTCTGCCTGCGAAGCCGCAGGACTACGTGCCGCGGTTCGCTGGAAAGCTCCAGCTATCAGGTGAAGTCCAGGCACGCGCCCGCCAGATCCTGAAGGAGGCGCGCGAGAAAGACCTGCTTTCGGGTAAAGGTCCGACAGGACTCGCGGCCGCTGCACTCTACATCGCCGCGGTGCTCGAAGGCGAGAAGAGAACCCAGAGAGAAGTCGCAGACGTAGTCGGAGTCACCGAGGTCACCATCAGGAACCGCTACAAGGAACTCGCCGAAAAGCTCGGTCTTGAAGACGAGCTCGAGGAGAAATCCAACTAAAATTCCAGGCCGTTAACGCGGCACATATTTCTCTCTTTATTTTCTCTGCTTCCTCTGAAAGTAACCATCTCGAGGGTAGTATGCATGGATGTTTTTCCTCCAGTAGAACGTTTTGACCAGTCTGTTGAGGCGGCCCTCCAGAACCTTGATGTGCTGGGTGCGGAGGTTTCCCCGCCTAGCAGAGTGATATTTGGGTACGTCCCGACTGTTCACGAACAGGGTTTCTCGAGCGCCGCCGGCATGTACAGTAGCGACGCAGATACTGCGTTCATATCGGCTGGCACCGTAGCTGTTCTTGAAGAAGACCCGCGGAAGCCGGTCATAACGGTGGAGCACGAGTTGATACATGCCGAGCAGCTTAACCGTTACCTTGGACGACCCGGAGATGACTTCCTGGACCGTGTTCAGCTTTTCGAGGAAGAGGCAGAAGCCGCGGCAGTGGAACTTTTTAGCGACCACGATTTCATAGAGGCATACATAGATGGAGGCCGCGTATCCAGCTGTAACTTCAAGAGGCTTGCCGCCCTTCTCTCTGGACAGGAAGATGTGGTCGAGGAGATATACGGGATATACCAGGAGAAGAAGGGCAGAGCGGAGGACCTCCTGCGCCGCCAGAGAGAAATAAGAGATACAGAGAAGTCCGAGGTATCGCCTGGAAGATACGAGGAGATGAAGAAGGGTCTCCTGGAGGGGATGGAGCTAGCTGACAACAACTTCGGCTTCATACCGGAGGTCGATACATACGTGGAGGAGAACTGGGACAGGATAAGAGACGCTGAGTCCCTTGAGTTCCTGGAGCCTGTGTTTTCAAGGCATGAGCCCGGGATGCGTGACGACTTCCTGGAGGCCCAGGCACAGTTCTGGACCCTTTTCCGGCATGAGGCACTTGACGACCTTCCGCGGGAGGGATACCATCCCAGACTTGAAGAAGCTCTTGAAAACATAGACCGGGACTATACCGGCCATCCGCTGTATGAATACGGTGGAAACGTCAGGAACATGACCGAGGTTTTGATAGATGAGTACCGGATGCTGAGAGATGCCGGAGCTGTTAGCGAACCGGAAGCCGCTGCAAAGGTTTTGAACCGGGGTCTTGAGTACTGGGATGCCTCTAGTCCGACTTCTCAAGGATCAGCTGTTTGACGTCTTCTATCGGCGCGTCGGTGCGGAAGCCGTTCGGGTCGAAATGCGTGCGTGCCACAGGGTATCCTTTGTCCCGGATGGCGTCGATGACTTCGTCGCGCTTCGGGACCTGGACGCCGAGCACCGAGCAGAGCTCGTGGAGGTCGTAGAAAGGCGTCAGTATCTCCGCCTCGTTGTGGACGCGTTCGAGCAGTTCGCGGCTTTCCTCCCAGTCCTCCGGCATCTTTTCAATCATATCTCCGGTAAACCGGCGGTCGACGAACTTCCCTGTCCATAGAGGCCCGGCGATGTTCGTCCTGCTCCCACACTCGGGGCATGTCTCTTCCCGCTCCAGGGTCCGCCAGCGGCAGCCCGGGCAGAAGCTCAGGTGGCCGACGTTGTCAAGCGCGCGGTTCGTCCTCCGCTTGGACTCCGTAACCCGGCCCATGACCCTGGCGTAGTGCCGCTCCTGGAAGCAGATCTTGGGGTCGAAGCACTTGTCGAACCGGGCGAAGTTTTCGAATACTGTCTTGATATAGATGCGGAGCGCGGTCTCATGCATGAAGCTGTTCTTCAGCGGCTGCGACGCGTAGCGCCTCCGGCAGACCTCCGGGTAGCTCCCGGCAGGTGCAGCGTTGTCGGTTGCGGTCAGGCCGACGAAGCTCTCGTGGTTCGCGGCTCTCGCGGTCGAGTCGAGGAAAGGAGTAAAAGGACCGAAAGGATCGACATCCACCAGATGGAAGAAGTTCCTGTACTCCGAGAGGAGGACATTCGCGCCCTCGTTTTGGACTTCGGCCTCTATATCATTTGATTCGAGTCCGCGTTCGATGTTCTCGACCGCCGCGGGATTGGCGTCGTTGATGATCAACCGGTCGGTGATGCCCGAGTAGCGGAACCCTCGGATGCCCGACCCTGCGAGCGGGTCGCACACCCTGAACTCTTCTTTCTCCGCCTTTTCACGGAAGACGCGGCCCGCGATTTCTGAGAGGTCGCGGTTGTGCAGCATCTTCTCGTTGAAGAACACTTCAGAGTCCCTGTCCGGCTCGTCTTCCTCGGGTGCGAAAACTTCGTATCCGCGTTCCTCCATACCCGAAAATAAAAGGCGAAATGTTTTTAAATGAAGTATCGGTCAGCGGTTTCATAGACTTTATAAGTTTCCTGAGTTTAGCGGGTAATAACGGTGAGAAGAAGTGGCTAACGTTGTTCAAGAAGTGAAGAAAGCCGAGAAAGATGCGGATTCTATAATCGAGGAAGCTGAGGAGAAAAAGCAGGAGATTCTTGAGGATGCGAGAGACGAGGCCGAGATGATTGTCTCGGAAGCTGAGAAAGAGGCCTCGGAGAAGAAGCACAGAGAACTCGACAGGTTCCGCGACGACCTTGAAGAAGAGAAGGAGGAGATAATCGACGAAGGCCGAGAAGATGCCGAGAAGATAGCTGAGAAGGCCTCCGGGAACCTTTCTGAAGCCACTGAGCTTCTCATGGAGAAATTCGACGAACAGTTCCTCGGGTGAGTTCCTATCAAGCCAGCAGAGATGACCAAGATATCCGTAACTGGACCCAAGCATCATCTACAGAGCGTTATCGATACCCTTTACGAGCTCAATCTTCTGCACATCGAGGACTACGACGGGGAGCTTGAAACCGGCGAACCGTTCGAGGAAGGCGAGGAGCTTTCCCAGATGCTGGTCGATGTCCGCGCGGTTCTTTCGAAGCTGCCGGAGGTCGAAGACGGCGAGGAAAAAGAGTTCTACCTGAACGAGCTGCAGGAAAACCTCGAAGATGTCAGGTCGCAGCTTGAGAACATCGAGGACAGGAGAGACGAGGTCAAGGCAAGGATATCCGAGATAGAGGACGATATCAGCACCCTGTCCCGGTTCAGGGGCATAGACATGAGGTACGAGGAGCTCCAGGGCTCCGAGACGCTCGAGGTCTACGCCGGAGAGTTCGACACCGAGAACTTCAGGGAGGTAGTCGAGACCGACCGCTTCGACCTTTTCAACGGCGAGTCGGCTACAGTGATTTTCTACGATTCCCGGGTTTCAGACGATGTCGAGGAGGCGCTCCGCGAGATAGGAGCCTCCGATGTAAACATAGTTGAAGTGGATTACAGCGGTAGCGTGGAGGAAGTCATCGCGAAACTGGAAAGCGAGAAAGAAAGTCTTGAAGCCGAGAGAGAAGATGTAGAAAGCGAGATGAGAGAGCTCGCGGAGGACTGGCGCTCCAAGCTGGAACAGGCAGAGAGGTTCCTGGCCGAGAAGGTTGAGAAAGCCGAGGCACCTCTAAGCTTTGCAACGACGGACAGCGCCTTCATCGCTGAGGGATGGGTGCCTGCGAAGAGATACGAGGAGATAGAGGAAGAGCTTATAGATATCACAGACGGGACGATACACGTACAGAGAGAGGAAGGCGAGGAACCTCCTGTGAAGCACGAGAACTCGCGCGTGGTCCAGCCCTTCGAATCGCTGACCGACCTGATATCTGTACCAAGGTACCACGAGCTTGACCCGTCTTTCATGATATTCCTTACCTTCCCCGCGATGTTCGGTTTCATGATCGGCGACGCAGGCTATGGAGTGACGACACTGATGGTTTTCTACGCGGGCTACAGGATGTTCCCACAGATACAGGACATATTCAAGTCGCTGATGTACGCCTCAGTGGCGACCATAATATTCGGGCTGGCTTTCGGCGATGCCTTCGGTTACGTGCTTTTCGGCTCGCATTCAGAGCTCGCACACGCCACAGGCATCCACCTCTTCGAGCAGATACCGATACTTTTCCACCGTGCAGAGCACCTGGGAGCTGTGTTCGAGGTCGCAGCCATATTCGGCCTCTTCCACGTCAACGTGGGTTACCTTCTCGGGGCCTACAACGAGTACGTCTCGCACGGCGTGAAAGAGGCGTTCCTTGAGAAGGGAAGCTGGATAGTGCTCGAGATAGGTGCCGCGTTCTGGTACCTGTTCGGTGCCACAGCCGGAGCACCTGTCCTCGCGCTATCGGTAGTGCTCCTCTACCTTGGCGAGGGGGTCGAGGGCGTGGTCGAGATACCGTCGCTCCTCTCGAACGTCCTGTCGTATCTCAGGATATTCGGTGTCGCGGTCGCTGCAGTGGCGCTTGCTGGCGTCGTCAACGCGATGGCGGAACCGCTCTTCCAGATGGGCGGAGCCGCGGGCTTCGCGCTGGGATTCACGGTACTGCTTTTCGGACATACTTTCAACACGTTCATCAAAATCATGGAGGGCTTCCTTCAGGGGATCAGGCTTCACTACGTGGAGCTGTTCACGAAGTTCTATGAAGGAGGCGGCATAAGGTACTCCCCGTTCGGGGGCAAAAAATGATACTTGAGGTGAAAATCAACAAATGAACGCAAATCAACGATTTGCTGGACACGCAGAAAATCAGGTGATTTTCGAGTGGCAGTAGAAGGAATGGCAGCAATCGGTGCAGGACTGGCCATCGGACTCTCTGCGCTTGCAACCGGCTACGCGCAGGCAAAGATCGGCGCAGCCGGTGTAGGAGCTATCGCAGAGGACGACAGCCTTTTCGGACAGGCACTTATCCTGACAGTTATCCCGGAGACGGCGGTCATCTTTGGCCTGGTAGTCGCACTGATTGCCACAGGATTCATCTAGCAAAACCGCGGGAGGAACACTCCTCCCCGCTTTCATTCATTTATTCCAAGACAGAGGTGAGAAAAGAATACTATGCGAAAAACGACACGAAAATTCGAGGCCTACTCCCGCTCTGCGGGATGTAGAGCAACGGTTAACTTAAGGTGATAACCTAGTGGGACTTGAACAGGTCAAATCCGACATCCTTGAAGAGGCAGAGGAAAAAGCCGACCAGATAGTCAAGGAGGCGAAGCAGGAGAAGAAGGAAATCCTCGCCGACGCAGAGAAAGAGGCGGAGAAGATAGAGCAGAAAACGGAGGAAGAGATTGAGAACCGGAAGGACTCCCTCCGCAGGAAGGCGCTCTCCAACGCAAGGATGAAGGCCAGGGAAGAAAAGCTTAAGGCAAAGCAGGAAAAACTTGACGAGGCGTTCTCCACGTTCAGGCAGGAGCTCGCAGACCTCGACGAAGACCAGAGGAGCAGCTACGTCGAGCACTGTCTTGACCAGGTCGGCTTCGAGGTCGGAAAGGTCATCGGCGGCTCCGGATTTGAGGATGCTGTCGACGACCAGGGATACGACTTCGAGGAAGGCGACTTGGAAGGCATAATCGTCGTATCAGAGGACGGGGAAAGACGCCAGGACTTCAGTTTCGATAAAATCGTGGAACAGTACAGGGAAGACCACCGCCAGGAGGTTGCGGAACAGCTTTTCGGCTGATACCATGAGCGAATATCCTTACATGTACGCCAGGATAAGCGCGAAGCGCGCCAAGCTGCTTGACAGCCAGGACTACGAGAAGCTGCTCAAGATGCAACCTAATGAGATAGCAAGGTACCTCGGAGAACGGGAGTACCGCGAAGATATCGACGAGCTCGGTGCAAGACATGAAGGCGTGGAACTGGTGGAGCTCGCGCTCAACAGGAACCTGTCAAGGGTATTCACGCACATGTGCAAGATAGCGCCAGAACCTCTGGAAAAAGTCATCAAGGCATACCTGAGAAAGTACGATCTCATGAGCATCAAGCGGCTCCTGCGGTGGAAGAGAAGCGACGAAGACAACGATATCGAAGACCTGCTTATACCGGTCGGCAGCTTGACGTTCGACGAACTGGAGCGGATGGCGGACATGGAGTTCGGACAGATACTGGACGAGATACGTTTCCCGGACTCGGAGATAGACTACCAGGGATACGTGGAAGGCAAACAGGACCTCGCGGAGATTGAAGGCGCGCTGGACCAGGCATACTACGATGAACTCGACCTGCTCGCGGAGAAAGTTGACAGCCCCCGTTTCAGCAGGTTCATAGAGGACGAGCTGGAGAACGAGAACCTGAGAACCGCGCTCCGCCTGAAGAAATACGACTTTGACCCGGGGGAGATAAGACAGTACCTGGCGACGAGGAACGGTTCAAAGCTCGTCGAAGAAGTCATCAACGCAGACGATATAGAGGATGCGATGCAGCTCGTCATCGACTCGGGGAAGGCCGGGGAAGTAGATGACGGCATGCTGGAAGACCTTGAACACGCGATGGACGCGAAACGGCTCCAGGAAGCCCTGACCATGCTTCACACCGAGCCGCTTGGAACCACGTCCATCCTGGGATATGTCGTTGCGAAGATAATCGAGGTCAAGAACCTCCGGATGCTCATAAGAGCCAAGGAGACCGGCATACAAAACCTGGAGACCATCAGGCGAAACCTGGTCTACTCCTGAGGTGTCAGAGATGGTAGACGAAGAAGAGAAAAAGAGGATCGCGGTCATAGGAAGCGAGGAGTTCACGCTCGGCTTCAGGCTCGCAGGTATACAGAAAACTTTCGGCAAGGAAAACTACAGGCAAAAACTCCAGGACCTCCTGGAAAGAGACGACCTCGGTATAGTGATAGTCCAGGAAACCGACCTTCACGACCTTCCGAACAGGATAAGGAGGCAGGTCGACGAATCCGTTGACCCGGTCGTGGTCAGCCTTTCAGAGGAGGCGGAGTCAGAGCGTCTAAACGAGAAAATCCGGAAAGTTATCGGGGCGGACATAACTTAAATCGATACTATCAAAGGTGAAATCAAAAATGAACTCGAAAATTAGAAATTTTCTTGACGACATAACTGCTCGAGGTGAGCAGTGATGTCAGATGGCGAAATCTACAAGGTAACAGGCCCGGTCGTTGTCGCGACCGGCATGGACCCTCAGATGTACGACGTTGTACGGGTCGGCGACGAGGGTCTGATGGGAGAAGTTATCCAAATCGAAGGAGAAAAAAGCTACATCCAGG
>JBDGRD010000041.1:0-18393 GCA_042218425.1 Candidatus Nanohaloarchaea archaeon | reverse complement strand
ACATGGAAAAAGCACTGGTAACTGGCGGCGCGGGTTTTATCGGTTCGAATATAGTGGAAGGTCTCGTCGATAGAGGTGTCGAAGTCGTGGTTCTAGACGACCTCTATCTCGGGACGGAAGACAACCTAGAAGATGTCAGGGACGAGATAAAGTTCATAGAGGGGTCCGTGACAGACCGCGAGACAGTTGAAGAAGCGGTTGAAGGATGCGATACCGTTTTCCACCAGGCAGCCCGCTCAAGCGCCCCGATGCACAAGGAAGAGCCCGGTGAAGGTGCAGAGGTCAACATAGGAGGATTCATCAATACCGTGGAGGCCGCGAGAGAGGCTGGGGTCGAGAAGATAGTCTACGCCTCGACAAGCTCGATGTACGGTAGCGTCAAGCCACCTCATAGGGAAGATATGGGGGAAGAACCGACGAACCGTTACACCGCTACCAAGATGTCACGTGAACTCTACGCCAGCGTCTACTCGAAGATATCTGACGTGCATTTTACCGGTCTGCGCTACTTCTCTGTTTACGGACCGCATGAGCGCGCCAAGGGAAAGTACGCCAACGTGGTGACCCAGTTCCTCTGGAAGATGCAGGAAGACGAGGAGCCTGTCATATTCGGCGACGGGACCCAGACACGCGACTTCACATATGTCAAGGACGTTGTGAAGGCCAACATGCTCGCCGCAGAACGCGACGAGGACATCAACGGCGACTACTTCAACATAGGCACGGGTGTGGAGACGCCCTTCAACGAGGTCGTCGACGCTCTTAACGAGGTGCTAGGGAAGGATATAGAGCCTGAACACGTCGACAACCCGATAGAGAACTACGTCAAGCGGACGAAAGCCGATATATCCCGGGCACGGGAGAAACTCGGCTACGAGCCTGAATATACGTTTGAGGAGGGTCTCAGGCGAACTGTGGAGTACTACAATAATCACGTATAAGAAGTTTGGAGACAATCTGGAGTTCATGGGAAGAATCGAAAAGCCTTGGGGCTACAAGGAGCACATCCTGTCCACGCAGATAGATATAGGCGACCGCGTCGGGATGCTCGGCATCCACAGGTTCGTCTTCAACACCGACGAGATGACCTCCTACGCCTACCACGAGAAACAGGCGGATATAATCTACGTCGAGAAGGGAAGCGTCATCATCCGGCGGGAAAGCGAGATGGAGGAACTGGAAAAAGGCGAGGCCACGGTAGTACGCTCCGGCGAAGAACACCAGATACAGAACATAAGTGGCGACGTTGCCGAGGTACTAGAGATATCCTTCCCCTACATACCAGAGGACATAGTCAGGGTAGAAGACCCTTACGCCGAGGAAAGAGACGAGGAGACACAGGGAGAGACCCCCGAAGAATGATCACCGGGACGAGGTTCAGCCGTAACCAAGCTTCTTCATCTGCTGCTTTATATCCTCTTCATCGACTGTGGCGCCCCTGACAGGTTTTTCTGCGGTTGTAGTGCGCATTTTGCCTCCTGCCTTGAACCATGGAACTTTGCAAAGCTCGACAGTTCTCGGCTTCTTCCAGTGCTCGTAGAGAGAGCCCAGAAGAGGGTAATACTCGCCGAACATCTCTCCGTGGTCTGCGGTCACGACAGTTCTGCCGTCGATTTTTTCCAGCAGTGTTTCCACCTCTCCAAGGACTATCCTGAGATTTTCCCTGTAAGCCTCTCTGGCAGTTTCCGGCTCTATATCTCCGCGCGCCAGGGCGTTCATCAGGCGTTTCTCTCTGTCCTCCTCCTGGTCCGGCCTCCAGCCACCAAGCTCTATACTCTCCCGTATCTCACCGGCTTTATCGCCTATAGGAGGGTCATGCGGCTGCATGTAGTGGATTATGAGCCTTTTATCAGGGAACTCGTCGTTCGCCTCCAGGGCGGCTTCAGTCACTTTTTCGGGTGGCACGGTACCCAGCTCCGGGTCGAACTCTTTCAGAGGCTCATCGATGATGGCATGGAAAACACCGTCCTCAACCCGGTATACGTGAGGATTGGCGGTCACGTAGACGGTGTCGTGTAGTTCTCTGCCGTTGAAGGTTTTTTCGATAAAACCCGGGCTGTCGGTCGCCGGCGATATCCTGCTTTCAAGCTCTCCCTCCAGGAAATTCTCCCGGCGGAAGTCGTCGAACCGACAGGCATCAAGGATGACCAGGTTGTCCCACGCCTCCTCCATGAAGTCGTCGCCCCGGCCATAAAGGATGTAGAAGAACCTGTCATACAGAGAAGTGAGAACTTTCTCCCAGAGCGCCGCCTGATAGATGTTCTCCATCGGTCAACCCAACAAGTAATGGGAGGGCTGGGAGAGTTAAAAGCATAGTTGTCTCCTGGAGGCAGGTTTACACCCTCGCAGAACTCTATTAAAGCTGAGAGACCGATTCTTTCCTGTGCCAAAGCTCTCTGTCATAGGACTCGATGGAGTTAACTGGAGGATACTGGAGCACGCCATCGACAAGGGTTTGATGCCCAACCTCGAATCAGTCCTGGAAGAGTCGTACACCGCGGAACTGGAAACCACCTATCCCTCAGTTACAGGGCCTGCCTGGACATCGATAGTGACCGGCGACAACCCTGGAGAACACGGAGTATTCGACTTCGTCGACCACCTCGAAAGCGGCCGACCGTACAGCTCGCACGATATCGACTCTGAGACCATACACGAGCGGATAGCTGAACAGGGAGAGGTCACGGTCGTGAACCTTCCCCTGTCCTATCCTCCCCGGTTCGACGGCGAGTTCGTCGGCAGCTTTCTCGCCCCGGAAGATGACTACGTCAGGCCGGGAGCCTTGAAGGAAAAATTTGATTTCTCAGGCTACACGAAATCTATCTCGGCGGTTGACAAGAGCCTCCGGGTGATAGAGGCGGCGACGGAAACAGCATCCGACAAGAAAAGACTTATAGATGTCCTGCTGGACGATCAGGACTTCTTCTACACCCTTTTCTCGGCCCCGGACTGGATAATGCACAACCATTACCGTGAGATGGAACTCGGAAAAAATGATGGAGCTTTCCAGGTGTTCAGGGTGATGGACGATGCGATAGGAACGGTAATGGAGCGGTCGGAGAACGTCATACTTCTCTCCGACCACGGTTTCAGGGCGTTCGACGGAGTTTTCTACGTAAACGAATGGCTCCGGCGCGAAGGCTTCCTCGAAAGCTCTGGCGCCATGGAATCTAACTGGAGCGATAACCGGCTGGTCAACCTGTTCCTTGAGCTGGTGTCCGGCAACAGCCTGAGCAGGAAAGCTGCCAGAGAACTCTACACCGTGCTTGAACCGGTGCTACCGTTGCCGGAAAACGTCAAGGTGAGACTCAACGCGGCGCTGAGCGACGGCATCTGCATGGAACGCTCGGAAGCGTTCTGCCCGAGCTCGGGGATACGCGGTATTTACATCAACGATGAACGGTTCGAAGGTGTGGCTGAAAACCCTGATTCTCTACGCCAGGAAATCATCGAGAGGCTTCCGGACTACGTAGAGCCGATACCTCGGGAGGAAGTCTACTCGGGCGAGCACCTGGAAAAGGCGCCGGACATAGTTTTCCGGGAGGACGAGTACAGGATTTCCCGCGCCATCTACGGCCGCCTGACATCCGCCAACCAGGTCAACCACCACGGCCGGAAAGGTTTCCTGGTCGCGGCAGGCGAGAACTTCGAGACGCGTGAAGAAAGAGACGACCGCGCACTCTACGACGTGGCGCCGACGATAGCCGAACTTTTCGGCCTGGACTTCGAGGCGGACGGAGAAGCTATCGGCATCGTGGAATCCTCGTTGAGACTCTCGGGCAGCGACGTTCCGGGCGACTTCTAGGCCGGTTACAAGCCATATAAATTATCAGTACGCACCCCGTTCTATGACTGTCTACATACTCGGACTCGATGGGGCCAGCCCTGAACTGTTGCGGGAGTACATCGAGGACGGCGACATGCCCAACTTCCGCGAACTGAGAGACAGCGCGGTCTACGCCGACCTTGAAACCATCTTCCCGCCTGTGACGCCAGCGGCCTGGACTTCTTTCATGACAGGCAAGAACCCCGGGAAGCACGGCATATTCGATTTCTCGGTGATGAACGAGGACAACGAGTTCGACGTCGCAACCCTCGACACCGTTGGAAGCGATACTATATACGACATAATGAACCGCGAGGATAAGACGGTCGGCTCCTTCGGCGTCCCGATGACGTACCCACCGAGAAAGGTTGACGGCTTCATGCTGTCCGGCATCCCGGTTCCAGAGCTCAACGAGTCGACGGTCTACCCTGGCGAGCTCTGGAACGACATCGAGGGCATGGGCGGGCTGGACCTCTACCCGAAGGAATACAAGGGGGATAACGAGGAGGAATACGTACAGTCGCACCTGGACCAGATAGACCAGTTCAGGAAGGTTTCGCTCGCCCTCCTTGAAGACCACGACCTCGACTTTTCGATAAGCGTCTTCCAGAACACGGACTCCATGGCCCACTGGATGTGGAAGTACATCGACGAGACGCATCCGGATCACCCGGAAGACAGGAACTACGAGGACTGTCTGAAGAAGGTATACATGGAGATGGACGAGATACTCGGCGAGTTCCAGGAAAGGATGGACGAGGACGACCACCTCATAGTCATGTCCGACCACGGCCACGGCGCGGTGCACAAGAACCTGTACCTCAACAACCTTCTCGCGGACGAAGGCTTGCTCAAGTTCAAGAAGACGCCGGGAACGCTTTTCAGGCGCGCCCTGTTCAAGGCCGGGTTCACGATGGACCTCGCCCACCACATCATCCAGCGGCTCGGGCTGAAAAAATACGTCCGGAAGACCGCGATGAAATCCGGCGACAAGGGAATACTGGGGTGGGTCAAGGACCTGGTTTTCCTCTCGGACGACGATGTTGACTGGGACCGTACCAGGGCCTACGTGAAAGGCAATTTCGGCCAGGTATTCCTCAACCAGGAGCTTGAAGGAGAGGAGCGCGACGAGGTCGTCGAACGCGTGAAAGAGCTTTTCTACTCTGTCGAAGACCCGGAGACCGGGGAGAAGATAATCGACGAGGTCAAGACCCGCGACGAGATGTACCACGGCCACCGTGTCGACCGCGGACCGGACATGCTTTTCCTCTCGAAGGACCTGGAGTACATGCCCGGGAGGCACTTCGAGTTCGGGGCCAAAGAAGTCGTCAAGGCCCATCCTTTGCGGACCGGCCACCACAAGATGCACGGCATATTCTTCATCGACGGCCCGGGCATCAAGGACGGTGAAACTCTTGACAGCGCGAGCATAATGGACGTCGCACCGACGGTTCTCCACCTAATGGATATACCGGTTCCCGGGGACATGGACGGCGAAGTCGTTAGAGACGCGTTTGAGGAGGAGCAGGATGTCGAGACAGAGGAAACCGATTCTCTCGGTATAGACGTCTGATCTACTTGAACCGCAGGTTGCCGCGGTCAAGATAGACGAAACCGACTGCGATGACAGACTCCCAGAAAACGTACACGACCCGGAGCGCGACAGCTATAAGCGCCGCCACAGAACTCGGTATCACCAGGCCAAGCAGGTATATCAGTGACACTTCCTTTACACCGGCGCCGGATGGCATGAAGAACACCAGGAAACCGAGCGCCCAGGCGCCCGCCGCCATAGCTATGACGGGGAACAGCAGTTCGATTCCGAGCGGGTGTACAGCACTCACAAGCAGGAAAACGGCGGCTCCCTCGATTACCCTTGCGACCAGGTGTATGCCCGCGGTCTCCACCAGTGCAGCGGTTCCCATCCTCTGCTCCATCCGGTCGCGGTCGAAAACCGAGAGCACGAAGTTGATGGTCCGGAAGTAGATACCGGCGTTCAGGAAGACCGCCAGACCGATAACTGCCGCGGAACCGACCAGGTAGTGCAGCACCCCCAGTTTTTCGAAGAAGGTCAGGCCGAAGACCACGAAGACTGTCAGTCCGACCGCCAGATTTATGAGCGCGTTGACAGCTGCGCCGTAGAAAGTCTTCTTTTTCTCCAGGCCCTCGCGTTCACCCCAGTAGGAGATGCCTATGAAGTGCCAGATACCTCCGGGTATGTATGACCCGACCTGGAACATCGATATCAGGCTCATGGCCTTGTAGAACCCGATATCCTCACCCAGGTGCTCCATCACCCGCGTCCACGCGAAACGCTTCAGGAGCATCTGGACCGGTATGACCGCCATGCCAAGTGTGAAAAGCGCTGCATCAAGCCGGGAGGCGTACCTGAGGATAGTGTCCCAGCCCTGGTAAAGCGTGTAGCCGATGAAAAGGACTGAAAGCAGTAGAACGCCTACCTGGCTGAGCCGTATCAACTCGTCTCTCATGGGCGGTATCCTTGGATTGTTCAGAGTTTAATAAATAACTCACAAATACTTCGGTGATGGAGCTCTTGATAATCGGGTTTGACGGCGCCGACTACGAGCTGATGACCTCGCTCGTGGACGAGGGCAAGCTCCCGAACATCGCCTCCCTGATGGAGGAAGGCGCATACGGAGAGCTTGAATCCACCCAGATACCTATCACGCCCAGCGCCTGGACCTCTTTCATGACAGGCAAGAACCCCGGAGAACACGGCATATTCGACTTCACCCGCGTCACCCCGGACGGTCTTGAAGTCGTCAGCTTCCGCGATGTCGAGGACGATACCATCTTCGACATACTTTCCCGCGACCACACCGTGGGAACGCTGAACATCCCCGCCACTTATCCCCCGCGTGATGTGAACGGCTTCATGGTGGGCGGGATGATGTCGCCGTCGCTGGAAAAGGCGACGAACGATGACGAAGTCAAGGATATACTTGAGGAGGAGGGCTACAGCATCGAGGTCCCGGGAACGTACAACGGCTCGAACGAGGACCGGCTGCTCAAACAGTGCTACGAAACTCTTGACGCGAGGAAAAGGTCGGCGAAACGCCTGATGGACGAGCGAGACCTGGACGTCTTCATGCCTGTCTTCACGGTCGGTGACCGCGTATCCCACTGGTTCTGGAAGTACCATGACCCGGATCACCCTGATTTCGAGGAATCCGATTACCGGGAGGAAGTCGAGAAGATATACCGGGAGATAGACGCGGCTGTGGGCGAGCTTCTTGATGCGGCGGAAGGCGACTTCAACGTTGTGGTTATGTCGGACCACGGCTTCACAGGTCTATATCACGGCTTCAACCCGAACAAGATGCTTATGGACTCTGGGCTACTGAAGCTCAGGAGAAGACCTGTCTCCTTGCTCCGGTACGCGGCTTTCGAGTTCGGCTTCACTCTCGAAAACGTTTACAGGGTAGTGAGGAAGCTCGGGCTCGAGAACCTCGTAAAGTCCGCGGCCGACAACCCTGACAGGGACTGGATGCGGAAGCTGCTTTCCCTCCCGTTCCTCTCCTTCCAGGACGTCGACTTCGAAAGGTCGAAGGCGTACTCCGCGCTCCACTTCGGACCCATTTTCTGCCTGGAGGAAGAAGCGGAAGAAGAAGTCGTCGCTCTCCTGGAATCCCTGGAGTTCGAGGGCGAAAAAGTGGTTTCCAACATAGTTCGCGGCAACGATATCTTCAGCGGCCGGAACGAGGAGGAGGCGCCGGACATCGTGTACCACACCGAGGGGATGCATTACCAGGCGCACCGCTACTTCGAGTTCGGCTCGAACCGGGTTTTCTCCGAGCCTTTCAACACGGAGTCCGGCCACCACAGGCTTGGAGGGGTTTTCGTCGCCGCCGGTCCCGACGTCGACAGTAGAGGAGAGATAGACGCTGCGAGGATAACAGATGTAGCGCCCACGGTACTGACTATGATGGGTGAGAAGGTTCCCGGGGACATGGACGGCGAGGTACTGGATATAACTGACCGTGAGGTATCCTACGACGAGACCGTTATAACTGATTTCTGAGCCGTTTCTCGACGTTCTTTATCTGGTCGGATATCATCCCTAGTATCATGAACTGGACAGCGAGGATGAGCAGGACGGAAGCCGCCAGCGCCGGCCCAAGGTCGGTTATGAAGCCAGTCTCCAGCTTCTGTCTGACTGTCAGGAAGGCAGGGTATGCGCCGAGGAGCAGGAATGCCGCTGATATGGCGGAGAAGAACTTGAGAGGGTTCATGTCCCTGACGCTCCAGACAACTGTGTTGAATATCCTCCATCCGTCGCTTATAGGGTGGAGCTTGCTGTCGCCTTCGCGCTCGCTGTAGCTGACATCGACCTCTTTTATAGGGACGTTGTTCTCGAGCGCGGTAAATGTCATCTCGGTCTCTATACCGAATCCTGGTCTGGTAAAGTCGGTGTGCTCCAGAGACTCTTTCGTGAACGCCCTGTAACCGGACAGCATGTCGTGTATGCTTTCTCCCGTTGTCACCCGGGTTATCATGTTGAATATCCAGTTGCCGAGAAGGTTGAAACGCGGTATAGAACCTTTCTCCCGGTTGCTCCGCCTTCCTACCACGTGCTCGGCCTCTCCGGACATGACGGGGTCGAGAAGCTTCTCCATCTCTTCCGGGTCGTACGTGCCGTCCCCGTCCAGCATCAGGTATATATCCGCTTCCACGTCTTTCAGGGCCTGGCGGACTCCGTTGCCTTTTCCACCGCTCAGTCTCTGCCGGAGAACCGTGGCACCGGAGTCCTCGGCCAGCTCTACCGTGGCGTCGGTCGAGCCGCCGTCGATGACGTAGGTCTCCAGTTCATGACCCCGGTACTCTGGAGGGAACGATTCCACAACTTCCTGTATGGCTTCTTCCTCGTTGAGAGTCGGTATTATGACAGCTATCATCGCATCGCGGAGCGGTTTATCCTGTAAATCATGGCGACTGGCTGGGTTTGACGGTTGAGAGGCATCCGTGTCTTGCCGACTGTCTTGACCGGCACTAGGTAGTCAGGGGGGTTGCTGAACATCTTCGCGGCTTGCTGGGCCGACATCTGGCCGCGCTGAACCTTTATCCTCACGGTGTTGGGTAGCCTGTAGGGCGGTATCGAGGTCTGCACCCAGTCCGGCTGTGTCCTCTCGTAGACATCGACCTCTATGTAGTTGATGTCCTTCTCCTCGACGAACTCCCTGAACTCTGACCGGTTTTCAGGGAACCTGTACGCCATCCGCGGGTAGATGTAGTAGCGGAGTATGGCAGGCGATGAAGCCGCGAAGGCCGCGTCCTCTGGAGTGTTCTGGGCGAGCCACTCGCCGGCAGGCTCTGCCTGCGCGAAGCCTCCGCGTGAGACCATCTGGCTCCCCTGCAGGAAGGAGAAGGCCAGCAGAGGTATCATGACAGCTACAAGCACTCGGCCCTTCGTCACCATCGAACTATCCAGAGCGTCCGATGCCCACCTGCTGAATTCGTACAGCGTGATGCCCGCAACTATCGTCAGGGCGGGTATGACAAAGACTATGTAGCGAGGGACCTTGACCGTGGGTATAGACATGAACCCTATCCCGATGCCTATCCACAGCCAGAGAAGCTTCTCCGAATCTGTCCTGGCGAGGAACGCGATGGATGAAAGGAGGGCCATCGGCACAAGCCGGGGTATGGCCAGGTAGGCGGCTCCTGTAAGAAACAGTACTGCGGCACCTCTCTTAACCAGTCCGTCAGGGTCGACATCCACCTGCTTGAGCAGGTAGTATCCCACCCGTGCCAGCAGCAGAAGTGCGACGGGCAGTGTCACGATAGTCCCCATCGCGAAGAGGTAGTAGAACGTTCCCTGGACTGAGGAAGTCGCGGGATTGGTGCTCTTCGACGCGAATTCCATCGCCCTCGCGAGACCGCAGAGCGGGACGCCGCACACAGCCTGGTTGCGGAGCATCCACGGAGCGAGCACCGCTATTCCAAGACCGCCTGAGATGTAGTAATTGACGTCGGTTATGGTTTCGTAAAGCTTTGTCTTGGCGAACTCGACGTCGTCCATCAGGACCTCCCTGAACTCGTTTCTTTTCTTGTAGACGAAGTAGAGAGGTATCAGGACGCCGAGCGTGTAGGCAGGCTGCTTCGTAAGTATGTTCAGCGCCACTAGAGGCCCTATCGCCCAGATGGCGTACTTCGAGTATTCGCGGTCTTCAAGCCCGTAGTAGAGGCAGAAGACGGCAGCTGAGTAGACCGCGGCGAAGGTTATACCGACCAGTATCCTCTCGCTCAGGAACCATGCGATGGGGTTGAGCGCCATCAATGCGGCTGCAGCAAGCCCGACCTCTTTATTGGCCATCTCTTTTCCTGTGAAGTAAGTTATGCCGACCGCCAGGACACCCATGAGCGGGCTGACGACCCGGACTGCGAACTCGCTCTGCCCGAGGACGAGGTTCGAGATGGCTATGAGGTAAGGGTATAGCGGGGGATATGCGGTTATCTGTCCGCGCCACGACTCCAGGACGGAGTAGTCAAGGAGATGTCTTGATATCTCGGTCCCGATGCGTGCGTACCTGCCCTCGTCGACCCACATGCCGTCGAAGAAGGCGTACTTGAACCTGACGAAAGTTGCCGCTGCCAGTACCAGTAGAAGAACCAGGAAGTACCTGTCCTGTATCTCAGTTCTCATCTCTTCTACGTATTCTTTCATATTATCCCCGCGCTGAACAGGATTAGACCCGCGACACAAATTAATGTTTCCATGCCGGCGAGCGCCAGCGTTATCTGGGGTTCGGTGAAACCGCGCCGCATAAGAGGGTGGGTGAGCGAGTAATTTTTTCGGTGCTGGGCCTTGAGCGTGCCGTCCTCCTGGAGTATGCCCCAGGAATGCGCCCTGAACCTGCTCCTGAGCTTGAGGAAGAACTCGAGGAACCACGGCGCGAATATGAATACTGCGAACTTCTCCATGTTGCCGATGACTATCGCTGCGAACATCGCCGCGCCACATAGATAGGTAAGCGAGTCACCCGGCAGTATCGACGCCGGGTAGAAGTTGTACCTCAGGAACGCGACGAGAGCCGTGGAAAGGCTGAAAGCTATCAGCGCTGCCTCAAGGTCGCCGTTCATGTAGGCGAACGTTCCGAGCGCTGTCGACGCCACGAGACTCATCGCCGCTGAAAGACCGTTGGTCCCGGCAAGCATGTTGACGACGTTGGCTACGAAGAACAGCCCGACCGGGAGCAGGATGAACGGGTATACCAGGCCCCAGTTGACCGCGCCTATTACCGGGAAGTGCATGGTCCAGGACCCTGCGCCGACCGCCATCAGGGGAAGCACCGCGGGGAGCACGAACAGCATCTTCGGCACCTGTCCCAGGCCCTGGCGCATCACGTCGTCCGAATCCTTGCCGCTGAAGTCGCCCGTAAAACGGTCTATGATGCTCTGGTGAGGGAGTCTCTCCACCTCCAGTATCTCGTTAATCTCGATATCGTCATCATCGATGTCCAGCTCTTCCTGTATGAAGGAGCCAAGATCTATGTGTATATCGTCCAGCAAACCTATCAGGGCGATAAGGACGGCCGAGTTCAGCGCGGCGAAGGTTACCGCCATATCTATATCCGGGAGGTCGAGGAAGGCGGAGAACGCCAGGTAGCTCGTGATAGAAACCATGAAACCGAAGAGCACGACTATCCCGCCCGAGGCAGGTAGCTTGGGCTTCCCCTCTTTCTGCTGGTCGATGGATATTATCCCGGAGGCGAGAAGGTATCTCCTGGCGTAAGGTGTTCCAAGAAAAGTTACCAGGAATCCGAGCAGGAGTGCTGCGAGCAGGTATATCATCGGAGGTCCTTGACTTTCCACATCTTGACGTACCCGTTTGAAGCGCGGGGGACTTTCTCGACGTAGTCGATGCCGTAGCCGTCCATCAGGTAGAGTCGGACCAGTGTCGACTTCATTATCTCTTTTGGAACCAGCACTATACCGGACCTCTGGTTGAACGTCAGGCCGCGCTCAAAGCTCCTGTAAGGGTGTTCTGCGACGCAGTAGGGATTGGTCGAACCGGACACGTTGAAGTCGATGTATCCCTCCTCTGTCAGTGCGCAGCCTATCTTGGCGCGACCTCTACCGGTCTCAAGCACCGGCGCTCCGCCAAATCCTATGGAGTCATTGGTCGAGTTCAGCGGTGCGTAGACCTTGAAGCCACGTCCCGAGAACTCTCCGACCATCTGGCCGTTGTTCTGGCTTATCGAGTTCCTCAGGTTGCCGGAGGTCGTTAGGGTAAGCATCGAATTGAACTGGGAGTTGTCCCTGTGCGCTATCTGTGAGACCGCGGAGTACTTTCCTATCATCGTGCTGTCGAGCACTATGTAGTCCACCGAGTGCTTCTTGAGCAGCCAGGTGTAGTTACCAGGGTTTGAAGACGTGAAATAGTCTGCTATCGGGTAGTTGACCTTCCCGAACTTTTTGCTGGAGTAATGTCCCATGTTGCCTCCGTCAGCCACTGCCGCGCGCCTACCTATCGACTCGAACCAGTACCCGTAGTCCCACCATGAAAGGATGGTGGAATCTCTCGGGGTCTCCTGCTGCATGTAGTTCAGGTTCTGCATCCAGGCAGAGTTAGGTGAGCCGCCGAGTCCCTGGGTGGCGCCGTAGCCGGAAGCTGCGCTGACAGAGAACACGAGTATAACAACTCCAGCGAGTGCAGCTACCCTCGCCATATTGCTGCTACCGTCTTCCAGGAACGAACTGTAGTCTATAGTGTTTACGCGTCTGACCACGAGCGAGAACATGTAACCTGCCGATACCGCGACCGAGAAAGTCGCGAGGAAGACGAGCCGCGACTTCGCCACCGCTCCTATGACGTTTGTTACGGTCCAGAGGAACGGAAGCATGTAGTACCATTTGAACTCTATCTCCCTGGTATCGAACTCGGCGAACGTGTAGAAAAGTCCGAAACCTCCTACCGCCGCCAGGGTCGCAGGCAATACTGCGACAAGGACGGAGTCCTTGAAGAATAACGCGAACGCAAGGACCCATACCATGTAGAAAACTCCGAAGGCCTTGAAGTAGTCCTCGCCCTCTATCGTCTCACCGATGACTCCGTACTTCCTGAGCACCATCAGCATCACGCTGGTCCCGAGGAAGGCGATTCCCAGGAACGCCAGCGGCCAGGTGCCGACAACGTTCGCCAGTAAACCGAGAACCGGATTGACCCGCATAGCCATCGAGGAACCGAGCTGTGAGACTATCTGTCCCAGGCCGGCGGGCGTGTTCTCCGCAACTGTTCCGGCGATGACGGCGCCCCCGGACTGCGTTGCCTTGACATAAATCGACATCACTCTGGTGGCGAGGAAGTCGGAGTACAGCGGTGAAAGCGCCAGCGCCACAGCCCCGACCACGGAAACTGTCGGTACGTAGTATCCGAGGTGTTCATTATCCAGTATCTCGAACTCCTCGACCAGGTATCGGCTCCAGAGAAGGCCGAGAAGGCCGACGTTCGCGAGGAACAGAGAATCTGTGAACCAGTAGCTTGCTGGGTTGAGAGCGACCGCCACTCCGGCACCTATTATTACAGTCGGGGTATAGGCCGTTACCAGCGACCGGATGTCCTCGTCTAGGAGCATAAC
The DNA here is from genome assembly GCA_042218425.1 of Candidatus Nanohaloarchaea archaeon. Taxonomy (GTDB): domain Archaea; phylum Nanohalarchaeota; class Nanosalinia; order Nanosalinales; family Nanosalinaceae; genus JBDGRD01. The sequence continues at coordinate 4,968 of JBDGRD010000041.1, read as the reverse complement.
TGTGCCTACCGTGAGAGGGTAAAGCAGCCAGACCATCTTGGCGCCACCCCAGGAGATGGTGAAGAACCCTAGCGCCAGGCCCGATACCATGCCGGACTTCCAGTCCATCCTTTTCCAGGCCCGGACGAAGAAGTAAAGCGATATCATCATCAAGGCGGTGCCTATCGGCTCCTTCTCGAAGAAGCCCGCGGAGGTCCTGTGCATCGCTCCTGCGATGGTCGCGAGGAAGAATGCTGACGAAACCCCGGCGACCCTGTTCCAGACCTCCTTGCCGAAGAAGTATGCGAACAGGACACCGACTCCTCCCATGAGAGCCGGGTAGAACTGCGCCCACCCCATGAAGTTCTGGAAGAACAGGAAAGGTCCTGCCCAGTAAAGTATCGCCGGGAATACTATGTCTCCCTGGTTAAGCAGGTAAGTCGGGACGTTGTAGGGGGTGTAGCGTAAAAAGTCGAGCTGGGGCAGGTTGCCGTCGAGCGCCACGTGCTGCGACATCCTGTATATCATGTAGGGATCGAGCGCCTGGAGGTACTTCATACCCTCTGCTGGCCGGTAACGGAGCCAGACCGCGAAGAACACTATCGCCGCGACTGAAAGCACGGCCCAGTTGTTCTTCAGGCCTTCAACAGTGAAGAAGTCGTCAACCCGCTCGACGTATTTTTCTATATCAGGCATCTAGGAAGTGATTGATGCGGGAGACTTTTTATTTCTAGGCCGGCCCCCGATGCGTTTAAAAGCATTTTAACAAGAACTTTTCCCGTGGATTTCGAAAACCAGTTCTCCAGGATTTACAGCAACTACGACCGCTACCTCGTTATCCCGGTTGCTCTCCTGGCTTTTGCCATACTTGTACTGGCGGCTAACTACGCGACCACAGGGGAGCTAGTGGCAAAGGGCACCGACTTCACCGGGGGTACGGAGATAGTCTACTCTATCCAGGGAGACTTCAACCCGACCCGGGTGGAGAAAGCTTTCTCCAGGGCGGGAAGGAAAGATGTCAAGGCGGTCCGGCAGTCCTCCGGCAACGCGACCTCGCTGATTGTCCAGGTGCCGCCGCCGAGCATGAACTCGACCGAGGCGGAAAGAGTGCTGGCAGATGCTGGTTACAGGGCCAGGGTGGAAAGCTTCCGGTCGATATCCGCCGCGGTCTCGGCCGAGTTCTTCTCACAGGCGCGACTTGCGTTCATCATGGCTTTTACTATAATGAGCCTTGTGATATTCGTCGCCTTCAAGGATATCATACCATCTCTGGCGGTTATCTTCGCGGCGACAGGAGACATAGTCTTCGCGGCCGCCGGGATGTCTCTAGTCGGTATACCGCTGACGCTGGGCTCGCTAGCCGCCCTTCTCATGCTTATAGGTTACTCTGTCGACACAGACATCGTGCTGTCGACACGCGTACTGAAGAGGACGCGCGGCTCGCTTGAGGAGAGGATATGGAGTTCGGTGAAAACAGGTGTTACTATGAGCTCCGGCGGTATAGCAGGTTTCACGCTTCTCTACACCGTGGCATACCTGATAGCCGGGCCCTCTGAACTGACGAACATCGCCGGTGTCATGGTGATAGGTCTCCTGGCGGACATGCCTTTCACGTGGTTCGGAAACGCTATAATACTGAAGAAATACCAGGAAGGACAGATAGAGTTGTTCGAGAACATGGGTGAGATGATGCCATGGACGTGAGATCCCTGATGAAGGAGTGGCGCATCTGGGTGCTCCTGCTGAGCCTCATGGTCTCGCTGATACTGCTCAGCCCGCACTATGTCCAGCAGGATGATGGAGACGTGGCGATCGCCACAAGCATCAACAAGGGCCTCGACCTCAAGGGCGGTACAAGGGTGCTGCTCGACCTCAACTCCACCAACGAATCAGAGGCGGCTGCCAACCAGGTCAAGGGCGTGCTCGAGACAAGGATTTCGGCGTTCGGGCTGACCCAGACCGATGTAAGAACGGTGCGCCTCGGGGACGACTACAAGATACAGGTGGAGGTCGCGAACACCAACCGCACAAGACTCGAGAAACTGATATCAAGGGAAGGAAGCTTTGAATCAAGGATGCCGGTCCGGATAACCGGTACCGAGAACTTCACTCTCCGCAACCCCCATACCTTCAGGAAGACTGATGCGGGCGTCGTCGTTGATGGAACGGCCTACAGCCCGGGAGACGTGTTCTACCTGGAGGGGACGGAGAAAAACGGGACGAAGTTCGTCTTCCAGAACGCATCCGAGACCCGGGCGAATCTCGAGGTCGTGATGTACGACGGGAGGGATGTCCAGCAGGTGCTGAGAAGCGACGCCCTGGTCCAGGGCTCGAGAAGCGGGGGATACAGCTTCAGGTTCCCGGTAGTCATATCACGGGAGTCGGCTGAAAACGTCCAGAGAGTGGCGCAGAACTATGATACAGTATTCCTCCAGCAACAGGCGTACCTTGGGTTCGCGGACGGGTCTCCGGCAAAACTCAGGCTTTACGTGGACGGCAACCTGCAGAGCACTCTTAACATCGCGGCGTCGTTCAAGAGGAACGTCGTCACCCAGCCCACTATATCTGGAGGTGCACAGACCGCGGAGGAGGCTAGGGCGCAGATGCGAGAGCTGCAGTCTATACTTGAATCAGGGCGTCTGCCTTATCCGGTCCAGATAGAATCCATATCCACGATCTCCGCATCGCTTGGAGAAGAGTTCATGGCCGCCGCGTTCATATCCATCGTCGCCTCGCTGATAGCTGTCGGACTGCTCGTGTTCGTCCGTTACAGCAACCCGAAAATCGCGCTACCTATAGTCCTCACCGGGTCATCCGAGGTCTTCATCCTGATAGGGGTATGGTTCTCCACGGTCGCGACACTCGACCTTGCCTCCATCGCCGGTATAATAGCCGCGGTGGGGACAGGGGTGGACGACCAGATAATAATAACTGACGAGTCCGGCCGGGAGAAGATACGCAGCTGGAAGAAGAGGATGAAGAGAGCGTTCTTTGTCATCTTTACTTCGGCGGCGTCGACCATAGGTGCGATGATGCCTCTGGTGACGCCCGAGATATCATCGCTTGGTGTGGGTGCCGCGGGACTCGGCCTTATCAGCTACACGCTCTACACCAAGGGAACCAACCCACACTACCTTGTCATCGGAGGACTCGCAGTAACGGTGTCGACTTTCGCCTGGTTCATGAATCCTTCAGCGTTCGCGCTCCAGGCGGTCAAGGGATTCGCGATAACCACGATCCTCGGAGTCATGGTCGGGATAACTCTCACAAGGCCGGCGTACGCCAAGATACTTGAAGAGCTGGAGAACTGACTCCAAACACTTATCCATGTAAGAGAAGCTGATTCAACCATGGATGAACTGCTTGAAATTTTCCGGGACATCGACTCCCTGAAACACCGCGAACGGGAAGGATGGAAGAAGATAGGGGTCGAGGGAACGAGAGACACTATCGCATCGCACTCCTTCGGGGCGGCGATGATGGCATGGGTGCTCGGCGAGCGTGAAGGCTTCGACACCGACCGGCTCGTGAAGATGCTCCTGATGCACGACCTCGTTATGGCGTACGTCGACGACTACACGCCGGAAGACGAGGGTTTCGACTCGAAGCGGGAAGAGGAGAACCAGGTCGCAGAAGAACTCATCCGGGACGTCCCTGAAGAGATACGCGACGAGTTCAGGTCGCTTTTCCAGGAGTTCCAGGCGGAGGAAACCCGGCTCGCGAGCTTCGCGAGAGAATGCGACAAGCTCGAGACCATTTTACAGGCCTATATGTATTCACGGGAGCTTGGAGAGGACAGGCTCTCCGAGTTTATAGAATCGTATAGAGATACTTTTGAATCATATACTGGGCGCCAGCTTCTGGACTCGCTTGAGAACTCTGACGTGACAGAAACTACTGGAGGTTCATGACTGCCTCGGCGACGTCTCCTGCATCTTCAAGTGCTTCTCGGGCTTCTTCCTCGCTGCATCCTGTCTTCTCCATCACGAGTTCTACGTCTTCGCTGGAAACTTCTTCCACTTCCTCGTAGTCGCCCTGGAGCTGGAATATTTCCTGGCCCTGCGCCTCTATCTTTGAAAGTTCCGGGCTCCTGAAGACAAGTTTCCTGTCGCCGACTGTCACTTCGACTTTTTCAGCGTCGATTTCCTCCATATCGACGCCCATCTGTTTCATCATCTTCGTCATGTCCTTGCCGCCGAACATGTGCCAGGATACGGCCCTGTTTTTTATATCGGTGGCGACTGACGGAATACATGCTGCTCTATCTGGCGTTTTTGCTCGCTGGAGTTGTTTTCGGAGTTTTTACAGGTCTTGTTCCAGGTCTGCATCCGAATACAGTTGTTTTCATGTCGTTGCCGATCTATATAGGTCTGGGTGTTGATTACCTCATCTATGGAAGCTTTATAGTCGGTCTTTCGGTCTCCCACACTTTCCACGATTTTTTACCGGCCATATTTCTCGGCGCTCCCGAGGCAGAATCGGCGCTTTCCTCGCTACCCGGGGCTGACATGGCGGCGAGAGGAGAAGGGCTGACAGCGTTCCATGTAACGGTCTACGGCGGCATGTTTGCCATCCTTGTTTTCCTGCTGTTTTCACCCCTGCTCGTGGCTTTCCTGGAGCCGATATACACCTTTTTTGAGCGTTTCATGTTCCGGGTGCTCCTGTTCTTCCTGGCCTTCATCGTCTTCAACACACCGAACCTGAGGAGTTCAGTTTTCCTGGCGGGGCTCGCGGGCGTTCTGGGCATATTTTCCTTCCGCATGCCGGTCAACCAGCAGTTCGTCCTGATGCCGGTTTTCTCCGGCCTTTTCGCGGTACCGGCGCTCTTCAGGGTCTTCCAGCAGGAGGCCGATCTACCGGACCAGAAGAGTCCTGGGGCAGATATCGAGACATCCGCGAGAGGAGGCGTCATCGGTTTCTTCTCCGGACTGGTGTCGGGCGTGCTTCCAGGGGTCGGGCCGGCAGTCTCCACGACCTTCCTCTCGCCCC
>JBDGRD010000040.1:0-3180 GCA_042218425.1 Candidatus Nanohaloarchaea archaeon | reverse complement strand
TGGACCGGCCCGGATTTGAACCGGGGATCTCCACGTTATCAGCGTGGCGCTCTAACCTGGCTAAGCTACCGGTCCCAACGAAGACTCGTTGTAGCAGTCAAGCCGTTCATAGAACGGCTTTCAAGGTGGTGTTAACGGGTTGGTATGTAAGTATTTTTAATCCCTTGCTTGCGGTTTGTTTTTAATCGCGCGTTGTAAAGTACAGTCCGTGGGGCTTACAGACGAGTACCGGAAAGAAGTGGAGGATGTCGAGTCCTCTCTGAAGAGCAGGTTTTCGAGGCACCGTGCGCACCGGCTCAAAGTTGCGCTAGACAATATAATGCCTTTCACTCTTCTCCTGATAGCTTTTGTCCTGGTATTCGAGTTCGTCGTCCCTATAACGTCGAGGATGGAGATCTGGATCACGCGGGCTAACTGGGCGCTGATAAGCTACTTCACGCTCCGGCTTGCGGTCGCTTTCCGGCTTTCGAGATCTCACCACGAGTTCATGCACCAGCACTGGCTGGACATACTTCTGGTCGTCCCGGTTTTCTCGATGTTCCGGGAGATACGGGCCGGCCGATACGCGCTTGAGATGGCTGAGGCGCCCATGGTGGGCCGTTTCATGGCGGGCCAGACACAGCTGATGTCTACGACCCAGAACGCGGCGAAGCTGACAAGGATGGCCCGGATACTCAGAAGAAGCGTCTAGATTCTTCAGGCCAGGTTCAATCGGAACCCGGCATTGCGTGCCAACTCAGCGTCGCAGACTTCTCTCCCGAGATGTCTGCTCAAACATTCTTCCAATGGAAGATGTGGTAACGAGTTGGGCCCGACGGGATTTTTGTTTCAATTCCCGTCTCAACCAGCGCTGAAAGCGATGGGCCCGACGGGATTTGAACCCGCGACTCTCGGCTTAAAAGGCCGATGCTCTGCCAGACTGAGCTACGGGCCCGGATTTTAACAAATCCGAGCGGTTAAGCCACTTCTGCTAACCCGGTGGCTTTCAATAATAATTGTTGGAATCGAAGAATGTTTTAAACGGTTTCGTGCTGGAAGTCGCCGTACTGGATGTTCTCTATCGAACCGTAGGGTATGAATATGCGTTCCGACTGGACTTCCTGGGCCTGTTCCTCCTCGTTGAAGATGTACGGCTGCTGTATCTCGATGCCTTTCTGCTGCCGCTCGACCTGTTCTTCTTCCTCCAGCAGGAAGTCTCCTGCATCTGTCAGGACTATAACCGAGAACTCTTGGTCAGGCATCTTCACTCTTTACGGGGCATCGCCTTGTTGAAGTCGTTGCGTTTCTTCGTCTTGCCGAAGCCGCAGGCCGCGCATTCGCCCTTCCTGAGGTGGTAGGACTTTTTGCCGCACCGGCGGCATTTGCCGTGAGTTTTCTGGTTTCCAACGCCTTTTTCGGAAGCCATGGAAATCACTCAGGGCTGACGATAATCACGTTGTCTCCCCGGACGAGCAGCTTGCCGTAGTCAGTCTTGCCGTCTTCGCCGTCAACAGAAGCGTTTTCCAGCCACATGTTGAGGTGGAGGTCGAACGCGTTCAGTTCGCCTGTAACTGTTGAACCATTCTTGAGTTTTGCGATTACTCTGTCGCCTTTTGCTCTGTCAAGTACGTCTAAAGGCCTTTTTCCTTGAGAATCATCTCCCATCTTTGTAGGACACCTGTATGCCTCCAATACTTGAAAAAGATATATAAACCTACTTGGAGGGCGTCGTTCCGGTGATTCTGCACCCTCTGGTCGTCTCCAGGTCTAAGTTCTTTTTATAAAATTTGGAGGTCGTGTTTAGGGTATGGCAGTCTGGCACAAAAGATCAGGTACCAAGAAGACCGGAGGCAAAACCCGTCCTTACCGGAAGTCAAGGAAATACGACCTTGGCTCCGAGTTCTCGGAGCCCGAGGTCGGCGAGAAGAGAGTCGAGAAGAGAAGGACGCGCGGTGGCAACCAGAAGAATGTCGCCCGGAGAGCAGAGACAGTTAACCTCGCAGTCGACGGAGAGGTCAAGAACGTCGAGATAGAGGCGGTCGAGGACAACCCAGCCAACCCGAACTATGTCCGCCGGTCGCTGCTCACGAAGGGCACGGTCATCGACACTCCGGAAGGCAAGGCGAGGATTACTTCAAGGCCTGGCCAGAACGGAGTCGTCAACGCCGAGCTCCTCGACGAGTAGGCGTACCGCAACGGTTATACCTTTCTCTAACTATCTTATCTACATGCTATACGAGAACCCTGAAAAGAACGCTATCTACACCCAGTTCAGCGGCGATATCGCCGAACTTGCCGAGAAGATAACCGGTTTCTGCGAGGGCAGGTACGGCGACAGGTGCGAGTTCTACGATGTCTCGATCGAAAGGACTAGAGACGGCAACCACTGGAGGGTCCACGAGTTCAAGAGCTTCGATGACCGGGCGGTCCGGGCTGTCAGGAACCACCTCGAGGTCGACAGGGATGTCATAAGGGTCCGCTTCGGGGGCAAGGACAGGGACTACGAGCTGGAGTTCATCATCTGTTCGCCGCAGAAAAATGCGGGAGTGGCGCGTTTCGTCGACAGGGAGGATTTATCCGGTTTCGATGAGGGCTCTCTCATAGTCCTGGCGGTCGAGAAGAAGTCTGATGAGATAGCCCAGGTGCAGCGCGATTTCCTGGAAGATCTGGGATAATAAAGAAGAGATGTATGGGGGTTACTGATCCACCGTTACTTCAGGGTGTTCAAGACTCTCTTGAAGAGTCTTGTTGGGAGGGTTCCCCTGGGTCCGAACTCTACCGAGATCTGGTGCCCGGTGTCGTCCATGAAATCGGTGTCCATCAAGTCAGAATTAAGCCCCCGAAGCTTATAAACCTATACCAGAAAACGGCGCTAATCGTTTAAAATCGTTCAAGAAGGTTTCTGCGGGCTTTATGGCTTCGGGCGCACAACACCTGGGAACGGCCCTTCATTTATAAACGATCTGGCTATCCCTGGACGGTGTAGCTGCGCCATCTTCCCTCGCCTTCTGACTCTATCAGCCGGTAGTGGTCCATCTTCTGCAGGTACTTGCGGAGTGTGCGCTTGACCTTCGGCTCTTCGACCCTCTCCTCGTACCTCTCGTACAGCTCTCCGGGCTTTATCTCTCCCGCGTCCTTTATGATTTCGTAGAGCACCTGCTGGTGCCTGTTCAGCTTGTCCTCGGACTTGGACTTGTTCTC
>JBDGRD010000004.1:0-4178 GCA_042218425.1 Candidatus Nanohaloarchaea archaeon | reverse complement strand
TCATGGTCGAGACCATCTCGCTTGAAGAACTTGAAGAGAAGCTCAAAAACGATGAAGACTTCGTGTTTATCGACGTCCTCGGCGAGGACAGCTACCAGGACGAGCACATACCAGGGTCTATCAACATCCCGCTGGACCAGCTGGCGCACGAAGTCCTGGACAGGTTCGACAAGGACGAAGAGATGGTGGTTTACTGCGGCTCCGAGTCATGCGGAGCGTCTCCGAAGGCCGCGGAGAAGCTTGAAAAGCTCGGCTTCGAGGACGTGAAAGACTTCGAAATCGGTCTCAAGGGATGGAAAGAAGCCGGCAACGAGGTCGAATCCGGGGCCTAGACGTACTTTTCCTTCTTCACTTCTTCATCCACGAAGACGACTTCACCGCCCACCTTTCCCGCTAGAGGCACGTATATGGTGTGGTCGCCGTCCCTGTGCTGGAAAGTGGCGTAGAAAACGTTCTTGTCATCCGTCTCGAACTCCGTCGTGCCGTAGTCGGCCTGGACCCGCATGTTGGCGACGGCGTCCCAGTCCAGTCTTTCGTGCATCCTTTCCTCCCAGTCACGTCCGCCCAAGAAGACCTCGGCCAGCCTCCGCATCCTGGATGACATCAGTTATATTATGCGGCCTGGAGAGTATAACACAGTTTTGCTACAGCTCCGGCCTCAGCTGCTCGATCTCCTGTTCTATCTCGTCGCCCATCTCCGGGTCGTAGCCGTTCTTCTCGTACATCGAGACCCCGCCCGGTATGTGGCCGCCGTTGTGTATTATATCCGCCGAAGACTCGTCAAGGGCGTGTAGAACCCGGCTTACAGTCCTCTCCCCGACCTCGCCGTCCAGAGCTCTCGCGACATCCGTGTCCGTGAACTCGTCGTCCACCTGTTCAAGTCCTTCCCGGACCTGTGAGAAATAGCCGCTGAGGTACACCAGGTCCCGGTCCGAGACGTCTCCAAGGTATTCGAGCGGCACGAGAGCAGTAATGATGTACCAAACCATATATTTCTTTCGCTACTCGTACCTCAAAGCGTCCGCCGGCTGGAGCTTCGCCGCCTTTCTCGCCGGGAACACGCCGGATAAAGTGCCGACCAGGAAGGCGAACACAAGGGAGCCAATCACCAGTTCCGGTCCGAGGTACGGCCGGACGTCCAGGTTGACCGCCTGGCTGGCGAAGAACGAGGCAGCGGTGCTCATCGCGAGGCCGAGCGTGACGCCGAGCAGTCCACCCACGAGGCCTATCAGCCCGGATTCAAGTATGAAGATGGAGAGTATCTGCCGGTTGGTGGCCCCGACCGCCTTCATGACACCGATTTCCCGGGTTCTCTCGCTGACCGAGGTGTACATCGTGTTCATTATGCCGACTCCGCCGACGAGAAGCGAGATGGATGCGATGCCTATGACGACGCCGCGGACGACGCCTATGATGTTCTGGAACGACTGCAGGAGGTCTTCCGGGGTCTGGATGGTGAAGTCCTCCTCGCCCTCGTCCAGGTTGCGTTCCTGGCGGAGGTTTCGCTCCAGCCGCCGGGAAACATCGTCCGGCCTGAAGCCGTCCTGCACCTGCACGATTATGTAGCCGTAGCCGCGGTCTTTACCCGTTATCTGCCGGGCCTGGTCTATGGGCATGAATATACCCCTGTCGATTGCCGGGTCTCCCGACGGCTTGAGTACGCCCACTACCCGGAAACCCCTGTCTTCTATATCGAGCTTGCTCCTGACCGACACGTCGTTGCTGTAGACGTCGCCCGCGACCCTCGAACCCACCAGGATGTTGGACCGGTCGGTCTCTCGCAGCGTCCGGCCGGACTCGAATTCGAGAGACCAGCTCTCCAGGACCAGATCCCTGTTCTCGCCTGTCGGCGTGCCTATAAGGGTTACGAACTCGGATTCTCCGCGGAACTCAGCGTTCACCGAGGTGAAGACGGTTCCAGCCGCCCTTTCCACGCCGCGCGTCCTCCTGACCGTTGCGAGGTCGTCGTCCGTCAGCAAAGCGCTGGTGCCTGTGAAACGGTCCTGCTGGCCTCCGCCGGGCTGTATGAATATCTTGTCGCTGCCGATGTTCTCGAATTCGCGTTCGACAGAGTCCTCGAGGCCCTGTCCGAGAGAGACGAGGGCGACGACAGCCGCTATGCCTATAAGTATGCCGATTATGGTGAGCCAGGAGCGCCTCTTCCTGTGCACGATGTTCCTCAGCGCCAGTCCGAAGAAGTCCAGGATCATCTTCTACTCCCGCTTCCGTCTCCTCCAGTAATAGTAGCCGCCGGCCGCCAGGACAAGAACTATGACCGCCACCGCAGCGAGCCCGGGCCCGCCGGATTTGCCGAACTTCTGGGCCTCAGCCGCCGAGTAGACCTCTAGCTCCAGCGTCTGGGACACGTCGGCTTCCACCCCGTCAGGTGTCGTGTAGGACACCTTTACCGGCATCTGGAGGCGGTCCGCACCCGGTTTGACGTACAGCTCGTACTCCGCGGTCTGGTAGTCGTCCGAGTCCATGTTGCCGAGGTAGACATTGTCGGTTGAAAGTATCTCGAAGGAACCGGTCTCGTTGACCGAGAGCTCGGCGAACCGTGCGGTGCCGACGCCCCGGTTGACTATCCTGAGCGTGAGCGTGGTCCGGGTTCCCGGTGTCAGAAGATTCATCTGGTTGACGCCGACCTCGAGTTCTGGTGCGCCTCCCACTATCACACCGGTCTGGGTCTCCCGGGTGAACGATGTCCCCGACTCGTCCTCGTATGTAAGCGTTACAGGAACCCTGTAGGCCCCGTTCTCTGCGTCCTCGTCAGCGCTCAGGTCGAACGTCAGGTTCCTTCTTTCGCCAGGCGGTATGTCGGTCACGACCTTCGAGGTCGTGTCCTGCGTGGCGAGCGGTTTGCCGGAGAGGTCTAGCTCGACCTCCACGTTCTTGAGGTGGGTGTCAGCCATGTTCTCCAGTGTCAGCGTCATCTCGTGGGTCTCGCCCGGGCCGATCTTCTCGGGGAATCCGACGTTTTCTATCGATAGTATGTTGTTGTCGCTCCTGACCTCGACCGGTACCTTGTGGGTCACCGACACGTCAGAGCTGGATGACGAGGTCCTGAACTTCAGCGTGTTGTTGCCGGATACCGCGTTCTCGTCGACCTTTACCTGGAGGTGGACGTAGTACTCCTCGCCCGGTGTCATGGTTCCAAGCTCCCAGCTGGTCTGTTCGTCCGGGTCGACCGAGAACGGGAAGCTCGGGACGTACTCTATCCTCGCGTTCTGCATCTCAGTATCGCCCGTGTTACGGAACTTGACCCATACGTCGGCGTACTCCGACGTCTTCAGGGGGACCGGCTCGGTCTTCACCAGGTCCGCCTTTACCTGTGTAGTGGGTTGTGCCGCCGCGAATGCGGGAAGGAGCAGTAGCAGTGCCACAAGCATCGTTTTCTTCATCTTTCCTCACCCGGATGAGTGACGCCGTCGACTATCTCCACGATGCGGTCAGCGTACTCCGCATCATCAGGGTCGTGCGTCACCATGATTATCGTTTTGCCCTCCTCGTTTAACTCTTTTAGCAGCTCCATTATCTTTCCACCGGTCTCCGTGTCAAGGTTTCCCGTCGGTTCGTCGGCGAGGATAACGTCCGGGTCGTTCGCAAGCGCCCTCGCTATGGAGACGCGCTGTCTCTGTCCTCCCGACAGCTCGGTCGGCCGGAAATCGGTGCGGTCGCCGAGCCCGACTTTTTCAAGCAGTTCGTCCGCTCTATCCCGCCGCTCCTTCTTGGGGACGCCACGGAATATCATGGGGAGCGCGACGTTCTCCCAGGAGGTCATGCTGGTTATCAGGTTGAACTGCTGGAACACGAAGCCTACCTTCGAACCTCTCAAAATCGCGAGCCTTGACTCCGTCATCTCAGATATGTCCTGGCCGTCGAGCAAGACACGGCCCGATGTCGGGACGTCGAGCGCGCCCACCATGTTCATCAGTGTCGACTTTCCAGAACCGGACGGGCCCATTATGGCGACGAACTCGCCTTCCTCTATCTCCACATCGCTGCCTCTCAGAGCGTCAACCGTGGTCTCGCCCATCAGGTAGGTCTTCCGTACGTCTTCCAGCTCTATCAGCGCCATGAGAACCTCTAGTGGATAATTGGGAGAGCTGGTTAAAAACGTCTTTCAGTGGAGCGTTCCCTCCCGAACGTCGTAGTCGTGGGCGAACAGGGCGTAGCCG
>JBDGRD010000039.1:0-3689 GCA_042218425.1 Candidatus Nanohaloarchaea archaeon | reverse complement strand
GCTGACGAGGACTTCCGAGAACTGGAAGAGCTGGTGGAAGAGCGCCGGGAGTACAGGAGCGAGAACGGGGGGCAGACCATCTATCTTGGCAGCGTTGACTCGTTTGATAGAGACTTTGACGGCGGACAGGTCTACGACAGCAAGGATTTCGATGACGTCGACAGGATGCTGGAGGAAGGCATGACGCCCGAAGAAATCGTGGAGTCGGACAACCCGGAGCTGGAGCGTTCGGGTGGAGAAAGCGGAGAGGTGATCCGCACGAGAGAGGAAGATATCAGACTTGTCTACCTCTCTGATGGAGGTGAGCGACCTCTTGAAAGCTATGCTGAATCCCTCCGACAGGCGTTCCACAATCTGGAACCGTCGATCGACCTGGAAGTGGCGGTCGATGAAGTAGAGCCGGACGAGGAGGACCTCAGGGCGCTTGAAGACATATCCTCGGGTGAGTTCGAGGGCATGAAGGCCGATCTAAACCTGAAGGCAAAATACTCTGAAGACGGGGAAGAACCAGTATTCCTGGTCGAGAACGACCTTCTGCTGGATGCAGGAGGCCATTCCGACTACATGACCGGCGTCGCATTCGTCGAGCTCGGAGAGAACGAGGACGCGAACAGGCACGTCGTGAACCATGAGACAGGCCACTCCGTGCTGATGCTGCCACACCACTTCCACGAGAGCGGTGCGATGAGCTACAACCCTGAGGCCGACCACGACACCGGGTTCCACAGCCGCAGCAGGATGATGGCGAAGGCTGTGATGACCGGTGACACCGAGTACGAGGTCGTGGATAGAACGGTTTCTGGTATTTTCGACGGCGAGATGCAGGAGAAGGAATACAAGCAGGTCAAGGTAGACTATACGCCGAGAGACCTCGGCACCGAACAGGTTTCGGAGGATTTCTTCGACCACCTTGATACCTACGCCCGAGAAGTCCTGGGATACGACATGGGCTCCTGGACGCCGGAAAGCCGCCGGCTGGTGGAGGAAGACGGTGAGACCTACGATATAGCCACCTACCGACACGATGACGGTTCGGAGATGGTGCTGAAGGTCGGCGACTACATAGAGGATATGAGGCTCGAAACGGCCCCGACCTGACGGCTGGAGGAGTCCGTATTTATTTCAATCATCCTGGGTTTAATATCTGTATGACACTGGCCTATTTTGCAGGAGGCTTTCTGCTGGGATTTCTTGTCGGTGTCGGAGCGGCCCTGCTCTACCTGAGATGGCAGATGAAACGCCAGATCGGGAACCTGGAGGAGCAGATGGATGCTCTCATGACCGCCGGCGACGAGATGACGGAGGAGCTCGGCCTTGACGAGGTCGAGGGGCCTGAAGCCGACGCCGAAGAAGAGTCCGGGAAGGAAGGATAAAAAGAAAGAGAAAAAGGGTAGAGGCTCAGTTTCTCACTGCTCCTCGTAAAGCTGGTAGCCGAAGTATACCTGATACAGTCCGGCTAATCCGACCAGCAGGTAGACCAGGTTCTCCGCAGCAGGTACTGAGCCCAGTACTATGTTGACCAGGTTCAGTTCGCTTCCTGCGAATCCGCCTAGACCTACTAGGCCCCAGTTGAGTGCTCCTACGATTACGAGCACCAGGGAGGCCAGGTCAAGGTTGCTTACATCTGCCATAGATAATCACCTTGTACCTAGATTAGGCTCTGAGATTAAAAAGCTTGACGGCCTGAAACCGCTGGTTAACGACCTTCTAGTCCTTAAATCTTTTCGTTACTCTTTCTGGGCTTCGATGCGGTCGGCAGTCCTCTCCATCTCGTCGGCGATGCTTCTCAGCTCGTCGACAAAGGCCTCTGTACGGGCGTTGTACTGTTCCTCGACTTCGACGTTCCGGAGCGCGACCCTTGCATGCGCCTCCTTGACCTTGTGCATCAGCTCGGGTTCCTTCATCATCTCGTCGATGATCTCCTCGAGGAGCGATGAAAGAACGCAGTTGATAACGTGTGGAACATCGCCGTCCAGCGACTGCTCCTCGCTCATGTTTTCCCTTATAAGCCGGGCGATACGTCCCTCTGAAAGCGCAAGGTCGTCGTTTTCAAGTTCGCCGTAGTTGTCCGGTATCAGACGTTCAAGGTCCATGGAGACTGTAAAGCGGGCAAGATTCAAATACTATGTGAAGAACTCGGCGACCACTTCTGGCTGTGCCGTCTCCTCGGCGAACTCGCCTGTATCCCCGACCGGCTGGACGTCCTCGAAACCTCTTCTCCATCTCCTGGTCCGTACATCTATAGGATTGACCTCGAAATCAGGGTGCTGCTTCATCCGGTAGCTCGTGTTCCAGACCTTTTCCAGCGCCTCCCTGTAGCCGTCGACAAGCGTCTCTATCTGGTCTGCCAGGTCTTCCGCCCTGACTCTCTCGCCGTCTATGTACCTGAAGCTGCTGTGCTCAAGGACCTCCTCTGCCGCGGCCTCCAGGTTCTTCACGATGCTCTGGTATTCCGGCACCATCTCCGCGGTCTTCAGCGCGATATCCCGGACCATCTCCCGGCTTACAGGCCGGCCCTGCTCCCAGAGAGCGGAGTGCTCCTCGGTGTGGCTGTAGTCCTCCAATGCTTTCGCGTAGAAATCGGCGTGCTGTTCAAGTGCCGGAAGCCCGTCATCTGCGGTTTCCGCCAGCCTGTAGATCTCTCTTAACTCCACTGGAAGGGTATTAGTGGCTCCAGCTATAAAGTATTTACTCCGGGACAACGTTCCACCGACCTATTTGAAAATAGCGGTCGATTGTTAACCAGAACTATGCGGCCGTAGTGTAGTCTGGCCAATCATGTTGCCCTCTCGAGGCATCGACCCGGGTTCAAATCCCGGCGGCCGCAAACTCTTTCAGGTTTGCTAGAACAGGAACAGGTTGACGGAGGACACTCTGTGTTTTACCTCGGCGTCCACGCCGTCCTTGCCTACCTCATCCACGAGGTCGCTGAACTCAAGCGGGTCCAGTACCTCGAGCTCGTAGTCTTCGACACCTTTTTCGACGACGGTGCTGTCGTACATGTCCTCTAGACGGGAGAAGTATCTCCTGTCGTCCTTTATGGACCTTATCTCCTGGTGCGCCTGCTTGACGCCGTCCCAGGCGGGGAAGGCGAACACCTGTGACAGGCCTATAAGCGCGAGGTCGCCGTTCTCGGCGGCCAGGAAGGTCGAGGCTGCCCAGGGAGAAGCCTTCGCCCCGGCCTTCGCCACAGGTTTCAGGTAGGATCTCGACGCTTTTTCCTCGATGGAGGAGAACTCCTGGCCGGCGTCGTAGACCCAGCGCTCTTCGATTGATATCTCTTCCGAGTCGTAGTTCCAGACAGACCTGTGGTTCAGGAGGTAGGCCGCAGCCTTTTCACCGTACTCGCCCGCGAAGTCGCTGACGGTCGCCATCTCGGTTTCGCCGTCCAGCAGGCGGTCGAACTGGGCGAAAACGTCTTCGCCGTATACCGTTGACATAAACCAGGGATGGCTGTCAAACTTTAAAACGCCGTCGTGACTGATGCGAAGTATTTTTACTTTCGCCTCCCGCTTTCTCCTTTATGGCACTGACCGACCGGCTAAAAGACAGCTTCATACTTGGAATCGTTCTGGTGGCCCCGCTGCTTGTAACCCTCCTGCTTCTGCAGTTCATGTACAGCTGGACGGTGAAGCTGGTCGGGCCGGTTGTCGAGTCAGCCGGTCTCGCGGCCTACACCGCGAACATCG
>JBDGRD010000038.1:0-4760 GCA_042218425.1 Candidatus Nanohaloarchaea archaeon | reverse complement strand
AACCGTTCATCTCGAGCACGTTGTGGATGAAGACCCGGCTGATGACGGTCTCGTCGAGTGGTAGAGGCGCGCCGTTCTGCATGCCGGAGAACGTGACGTTGTGCGATGCCGAGATGCCGAGTTTGGAGCTGAAAGACACCGAGTTCAGGTCGAACAGGTCTCTGGCCTGGGACCGGTTGACGCCTGTTCTCTCCAGCTCCGTGGTCCTCGGGAAGCCGGACCTGAGAAGTGCTTTCTCCCGGCCCCCTGCTGTATCGCTGAATCCCTGGACGTAGTACGAGCCGTTCAGGTCGATGGTCGTGGCACCGCTCCCGGGGTCGGAGATATCGTACTCGATTCCGGGTCCGGCGACCGCGACCCCGACTGTGCTGTTGTACATTATCATGGGAGATGTACCGGAGTAGCTCGTCGACGTCGCCAGGTCGTAGGTCTGTCCTGTCTCGACGATCTCGAGCGTCTCCATCGTCCCGGTGACTGTTACAGTGGAGGAGTTGGTGGTGGAGTCGAGGTAGAGGTCGGGAATGTCTCCACCGTAGAAATAGATGTCCTGGAAGCCGTAGTCCACGTGTCCTGACACGTTCCCCTTGCTGGTGTTATCGACACCTGTATCGGTGACCGAGAGCGAATCGAGGAGAAGCCAGCCGTCATAGCTGTAGGATTCCAGTCCCGAGCTGCTGTAGTCCGCATCGATTATGCTGTTGGAGAGGCTGGAGCCTGTCAACGTCTTCGTGGCGGTAGCGTTCGACGTGGCTATCCCTGAACCCGAGCTCAGGATCTCGGCGCCGGTGGGGTTCTCGACGGCGAATACCACCGCGCCAGGGTAGGTGTCAGCCCCCTCCATAGAGCCGTTGACGACCACCGCGTGCTGCCGGGAACCGTTGGCGCCCATGACGGAGAGGAATGTATGGTTCTCCGCCTCTTCAGGGTAGTACACCTGGTGCTCGTTTATCGTCCAGGACACCTCGTCAGAGAACTCCCGCGAGACAGAGAGAGCCTCCTTCTTGAGGTTGGCCGCACCCGTGTCGAAAGGCTGGAACATCGACGTTGAGAGCAGGAAAGCTGTCACAAGGCCTGTCACGAATACGCCGGAGGCTATAGCATAATCTATGTTTATGACCTGACCCTTCGCCATGACAAGAACTATTTCGCACGGCCGAGGTTTATAGGTTAATCAGGCCGGGTATGAATCGCTTGCTTCTAGATAGGCCTGATGAGTATGTTTTCATGATCAGGTCCTGAAACACCTGCTTTACGTCTCTGTCAAGCTTCCGGGTCAGTTCGCGGATGGAAGATAGGTCTTCTTCCCTGAGCTGGCCTACCTTTCACTGACGCAATCGTCTTTAACAGAGGCAGAACTTCCGTCTATTATACCGGTGATTGAAGATATTAGCTCGTCTTTGGCTTCTTGATCCGTTTGGTCGAACCTTTCTTTTCCTTCTCTCTCAAACGAGATTTTGAGCCTTCTTAAGTCTGAGATAGGAGGTTTCTGCTCTTCCTTAATATCCAGTTTGAAGTTTCTGTCGAATTTCTGGTTCAGCTTCTCTGTATACTCTCCACATAGTTCGGGAGTCAGGAAACCATGTGGTACGATTATAGTGTAGCCTTCTTCTACTGAGTCTTCTTCGTCGTAGTATGTTCCGTCTCTGTAGACTCCTGGCCCGGAGATTTCATCGTAGTCAAAATTCTGCGGTTCGATAATTCTTTCGGACTCAACTGCATTATCAGAAGCTTCAAGATAGTCTTTCGGCTTCTCGAAATCCTCGGGCCTGATCTCTTCTCCGTTTTCATCGTACTTTTTGATTTCAACGCATTGATTTCTCCAGGCGTTCCAGAGATGGTGTTGCATGGTTTCGAAAGTGACTACTGCTTCTCCATCGGTTCCGTACCAGTCGCTCCAATCCCTGAACGGATTTACAGCCATGCTCTCCAGGACTACTTCCTGGTCTCCTAGTCCTTCGGCCATGTTGAGCAAATAGTGTTTCTGGAATTTTTAATCTATATCCACAGAATCGGAAGGTTTTATATTTCTTCAATACAAGATATTTCTTGTGATTATTATGGACGAAGTCGATGTGGTAACGGTAAGCAGTCGAGGCCAGGTCTCAATCCCTGCAGAAATCCGCCGAAAAATAGGTCTAGAAGGGGGAGAAAAACTACTTGTAGTCTCCCAAGACGACAACATACTACTGAAAAAAGTAGATGAGTCGTTTGTCGAGAAATCAGTGGAGGACATCCTGAAGCCTATGCAGGAAGAAGCTGAAGAAGCCGGTCTGTCGGAAGAAGACGCAGAGGACATCATAGATGAGCACAGGAAAGAAAACTAAAGCCGTCCTCGACACCAATGTACTAGTATCCTCAGCACTTTCCAACGGCAAACCCGCCAAGATACTGGAATTGGCAGAGGACAAAGAGTTCCTCTCCGTTACTTCACCGGATATAGTCGAAGAACTCAGAGACGTACTAACCAGGGACAGGCTCCCTTTCACTGAAGAACAGGTAGACGAACTGGTTTCCAAGATACTGTCCATCTCCCAAGTAATCGACCCTCAAATCGAAGTAGAAGTGATTGAAGACGATCCAGACGATGATAAAATCCTGGAAGCCGCGGTCGCGGGAAACACAGACTGCATAGTATCAGGCGATTCACACCTACTAAAACTGGAGAAGCACAGAGAAATACCAATCCACAGCCCCAGCGAATTCCTAGAGAAAGTCAACAACAAGTAAAATTGGATGTCGAAAAATGCCGATAGGTCGCTGGAAGAAGTTAAGAAAAACCTCTCGATCTGATTAATCCTCCGCGTACTTCCAGTCAAACTCGTCTTCCTCTCCGCTTCCACCCGATTCCTCTTCCTCGGAGACCATGCTTTCCGTGAACCCTCCTGACTCCTCTCCACCGCTGCCTCCGCCTTCACTGCCTCCTGACTGCATGCTGCGGTAGAATATGGCGGCCAGTACGGCGAGCACCACCAGGACTGCCGGTATGAAGAACGGCGATGCCAGGATGCCGCCACCCTTCTTGGTGCTCCCGGATTCCTCAACCTGGATGTCGGCCTTTTCTCCCGCGACATCGACCAGGTAGCGTTTCGCCGAGTCGAAGCTCTTCTTCAGCTCGGCTGTCTTGGTCTCCCCGGGCTGGATATCCTTGATGGTCTTCGTCAGTGTCTCGCCTCCGACCTCGAGCTCGACCGTGTAGTCCCCGGCCGCGTCCCCGGTGTTGGTGACAGAGACTATGATGGTGGCGTCCTCGTTCAGCTTGACCGTGTCCGGCGTCACCTGCACGTCGGTGATATCGAAGCTTGCGTTGCCGGACGAGGTGTCTGAATCAGAAGCAGTATCGTTGTCAGATGTATCTGTAGAGGTATCGTTTTCATCTGTGGTCGTGCCGCCTCCAGAGCTGCTGTCGGTGCCGTCGTCTGTCGTGGTGGTGTTGCCGGTATCCGTGGTTATATCGTAGTCGATGGTCGCCGAACCTCTTGTCTTGAAGGTGACTGTCTGGTTGGTGTCCTCGCCGTCGGCGTAGAGGGTTATCTTTTCACCGTCGTAGCTGTCGTCGAACGGCACGCTTACAGTGTAGTCGCCGTTCGAATCCGTGCTGTCGGAGCCCACCAGCGAACCGTCGTGCTTTATCGACGCGTTGACGCCTTCCGCCGCGTTACCGTTCTTGGTTATAGTCCCTGTGATGACGAAAGGCTCCTGGACTATGTTCGTCCCGGAGTAGTCGAGTCTCTCCGATCCGCCGGGCTCGAACACGACATCCTCGTCCGTGTCGCTGCCCGCCAGGTAGAAGTCGAGCGCGCTGCCGTCGTACGTCGAGTTGTACGGTATGGTTATATCGTAGTGACCGGTCGTGTTCGTCGTGTTGCTCGCGACGACTGAACCCGAGTACTTGAACTCGACTTTTATGTCGTCGACCGGTCCGTCGCTGTCATCTATCTCGCCGTAGACCCTGTGAGGCGGTTTCGGCGGCGCCGCGGCTACAAGTGTCGTAAGAACCAGGGCGGCTGCCGCAAGACCCAGTACGTGTTTCTTCCTCACGCTACCAGGCCCCCGAGGAAGCTGATAACTGCTTTTGCCGAGCCGACCATCCATTCAAGCACGCTTACCACGAGGCCAGAAGGCCGGGCGTGGAAGCTGGCGGTCATGGTGTTGCTGGAGCTGGAGTCAAGCCAGTAAGCGTTGCCGGGCACCACGTCTTCAGGCGAAGACGAACCGGATTTTATCTCCTCGAACGAAAGCGAGCCGGAAGCAGACTGTCCCTGGACGCTTTCGATATCGCTCGATGAAAGGTCGCTGAAAGCGCCTGAAGCGCCGGCGGACTGGTTGTACTCCTGCATGGCGCCGACCAGGTTCCAGCCGCTGGAGACGTCGAAGCTTGCCTCGCTGCTGGTGGCCTGGACGTTGTTGACGTTCGGCGCCAGCGTGAAAGCGGTGTTGGCGTCCACCAGGTAGCCGTAGCCGCCCTTGAACTCGGTGAAGTCGCTTCCGGGCGCGTCGGGGTCGTAGCTATGCCATTCTCCGTCGTAATAAGCCCATATAGAGTCTATATTGGAAGTATCCATTATATCGGAGATGTTGTAGGTCGTCGTCCCTTCTATTGGGAACGAGACCGCGTTCCATCCCTTGACTATGTCCTGCCTGAACGTGTCGACGTCGACCGTTCCCTCCACCGCGGGAGTGTTCGCCAGCGTCGTGGTGTCCTCCGCGCCGCTGAACGAGGTGACGTTCGGCTTCTTGCCGGTCTGAAGCACGCTGGGGTA
>JBDGRD010000037.1:4536-7172 GCA_042218425.1 Candidatus Nanohaloarchaea archaeon | reverse complement strand
GCCTTCGAAGTCTTCGAAGGCTTCGCGGAGTTCGCCCTTGGAGATGTCTGAGGCCTCTACTTCGAGTTCCTCGATTGCTCTCTCGATTTCTGCAGAGGTCATGTTCTCCGCCTCTGCGAGTATCTTCTCCATACGCGTCTCCTTCGGCTCTTCCTCGCCGTGCTCGATTGTTTCGTGGAGTATCTCTTCGTCGACATCGACGTCCCGGTGCTTGAACTCGGGCATCTCCTTCATTATCCTTACCTTGACGCCGATGGCTCCAGGCTTGGTCCTTGCGAGCGAGTACGCCTCTTCAACGTTTTCCTTCGAGGTGTTGCCGCATCGCTTGACGTACCCGAAGGAGAATTTCTCGGTTCTACCGCGGTTTCCTGATAGTTTGCCGGCGATCTCTATCTCTGCACCGATTACTCCAGCTTCCTTGATACGTCTAAGGTATGTGTAGCCGACCCTCTTTGTCCGGCCGCCTTTCTCAAGCCAGGAGGCCATGCTCTTGGCGAGCACGTCCGCATCTGCGTCTGGTTCTTCTATCTCGTTGACCTCTATCTGCGGGTTCTCGAAGTTGAAGTCGTGTTCAAGGTCCTCTGTAAGTTCGCGGATCCTTGAACCGCCGCGACCGATGACAAGTCCTGGTCGCTGGGCATAGATCACTATTTTCGTGGAGGTCGGTGTTCTCACGACGTCGGAATGCGAGTAACCCGCGCCTTCAAGTTCTTCTTCAAGGTACTCGTGTAGCCTTACCTTCCTGGCTCCTTTCTCGATGAACTGTTTCTCTTGCATTTTTAGCGCTCTCCTACGATTATGTTTACGTGTGCGGATTTGATTTTCTGGCCTCTCTGTCTTGAAGGGGTCACGTACCTGGAGCCCTGGTTGGTTATTACTTCCTGGACCTCCAGTTCGCTGGTGTTGAGCCCCTCGTTCTCGGCGTTCTTCTCTGCTTCTTCCAGCACCCGGAGAACTTCTTCCGCGGCTTTGACCGGGTAGCGTGCCTCTCCCTGTCCTGACTTGTGGCCGGCCCCCGAGAATTTTGTGAACGGTACCGGGAGCTCTTTTTCTACCACTCTTTCAAGCTTGTTGATGGCCTTCTCTACTGAGTCTCCCTGGATGAAGCGGCCGACCTCGGTCGTGTCCTTCCAGGATACCCGGAGGTTCTTTCCGACAGCCTTCGCCTGGTGTGGCTCTGTATCGACGGACATCTATATCACTTGAGCGGCACGTGCTGCGAGGACCGTGTGGCTCCGAGTCCTGGTGCACTGTGCGATACTTCCTTGCGGGTTTTGGTGAACTCGCCCAGGTAGTGTCCGAGCATCTCTGGCTCGATTTCTACAGGGACGAAGTCCTGGCCGTTGTATACTTCGATGGTCTTGCCGACCATCTCTGGCACTACTATCATGGATCTCTGGTGTGTCCTGGCGTGGTCTCCGTCTTCCAGGTCTTCCAGCATCTTTTTCTCGTTCTCTCTGAGGCCGCGCCTGAGTTTCCGCCTTCCCCTGGCACCCAAGAGTTCCGCGAACTGTTCGAGGCTCATCTCCTCCAGCTCTTCCATCGTCTTGCCTCTGTACGTGAATTCCTCTGAATCGCTCATGGCTATCTACTCTCCGCTATCCTTGTTCCCGGTCTGTCTTGCCGAGATGCTGCCTACTTTGCTACCCGGCGATGCATGCCGTGAAACTGTTTTCGGCTGTCCTGGTTTTGCTGAACCACCGAACGGGTGGTCCACTGCGTTCATCGCGACTGCGGAAACTGTCGGGTACTTCTTTCCGCGCGCCTTCGCGGCTTTGAACTTGTTTCCAGCCTTTACGAAAGGCTTCTCCTTTCTTCCGCCGGCTGCGACCTTTCCGATGGTCGCACGGCATCTAGTATCAAGTTTCTTGAACTTCTTGCTGGGCAGCCTGATACGGGTACCATCTCTCTCGTGGGTCACGACGAAAGCGTATGTTCCGCTCGCCCTGACAAGCTCTCCGCCGTCGTTGGGCTGCGTCTCTATGTTGTGGATGGGAACTCCTTCAGGTATCTCTCCGATGGGCAGAACGTTTCCTGGTTCGATTTCCGCGGAGACGCCTACTTCTATCTCGTCGCCCGTGCTCAGGTTTTCCGGCGCCAGAACGTTTCGCTGTTCACCGTCCTCGAATTCCACTACCGCTACTGGCGCGGTCCGGGAAGGGTCGTGGACGATATCTACTACTTCGCCCGTCATCTCTGCGTTCTTGTGGTCAACGTCGCCTCTACCTCTGTGCGAGTTGGACCGGTAGTTGCTGGATCCTTTTCCTCTTCTCTGCTGTTTGATCGGGCTTCCCATCTTAGCTCACCTTACATCATTCCGAGTTTCGTCGCGACATCCATCGCGTCGTCGGCCTCGGAAAGCCGGACAAAGGCTTTTTTCTTTGCCTGTGGAGTGATAGAGGTGTTTACTTTTTTAACCGTAACATCGAACAGTTCTTCGACCGCGTCCGTGACCTGGTTCTTGTTCGCGTCGATGTCCACTATCAGGACGAGAGTGTTGTCCTCGTCGACCTGGTCCATCGATTTCTCGGTCAGGTGCGGGTTCTCTATTATGCTCCATGCCTTCTCTGTATCCATATTGATCACCTGAAAAGCTCTTCGTCCTCGAGCTTCTCGAGGGCGTTTTCTGTCCAGAC
>JBDGRD010000037.1:0-4436 GCA_042218425.1 Candidatus Nanohaloarchaea archaeon | reverse complement strand
GTGACGTGTTTTTTGCCGGCGCGCTTGTCGCTCCCGTAGGCCTGTCGGTTCTTCGACTGGATGGAGAGCACGGCACGCTTTATGATGTCCGGCCTCACGCGTTCTTCGAACTGCTGTGGTAGTTCTGTTGCCATCTCTGGATCACTTCTCGATGTGTGTTATCTCAGGGTTTCCTGGGTTTTCATCTGTTCTCAGGGCGGTCCTCAGCCGCACAAGTCTCTTGGTGGAGCCTGGAACGGAGCCGCTGACTATTATGTAGTTCGAGCTGACCTCTCCGTAGTTCTTGAAGCCGCCCTCCTTCTGGACTTCTTCAGGCTCCTCTCCGTATCCGAGAAGCCGCTTGTTGAACTCGGTCCTGTTGTTGAATCCCTGCTGTCCCGGTAGAGGTATCTTCCAGGAAAGCGTGTCGGGATGCCACGGACCGACGTTCCCGGCCTTTCTCCGCTTCTTCTGGGTCTTGTGGCCGAGCTTCTTGATGCCGTAACGCTTGACAGGTCCTTCGAATCCCTTTCCCTTGGTTACGGCGATGACGTCCGAGTACTCGCCTTCGTCGAAGACATCGCTGAACTCGATCTCCTTTCCTATCATCTCCTCGGCGTATTCAAGCTTTTCCTCGACTGTCCCGCCAAGTCCGACTTCGAAGTTCTCCGGCGTCTTCTTCGAGATACCGGCCTCGGTCGGCTGCGTGTGGACGAGAAGTCTCACGTCAGTAAGTTTTTCGCTGTTCTCCTTCGCCTTTTCAAGGTTCTCCAGGTTACCGTCCTTCGGTATGTCAAGAGCGCGCTGGAGCTCGGGGCTTGGAGAATCCGTCCATGCCTCTGTGAAGACCTGCTTTCCAGAGTTCGGGTCTTCGGTGAAGAAACGTGCACCGTATACTCTGAGAGGCGGTGCTTCAAGTATAGTTACCGGTTTGGCTACTTCCTGCCCTCTGGTCGCACCGTCCTTGTCGTCGACCATCAGGACTCTTGTCATGCCCGCCTTGTATCCTGCGAATCCAAGCGGCTTCTGCTCGTCGGTCTCCTCCCAGGTATTCACCTCTGGGTACATCCTTTCAGCTCTTACCTTGGGCTTGAACCCGAGCGAACCGCTTCTTGACCTGTTCTTCTTGACCATCTGGTTGTCACCTTGAGTTGGCTCCTGAGCCGGGTTCCGCGAGGTAGCCGGCTCTCATGCCATTTTAGCTGTCAGTCCATTGACCTCCGCGTGGAGGTTTGTCCCTCCGAGAACCAATCTCGAGGATAAGAAAACAGTCGGAACCAACTTTTATAAATAGAGTGTCCTGTTGGATTCGCCGGTTCCGGCGTCTAGCTACGCGGTATCCTGTCCAGAACAGCCTCTGCGAACTCCTCGAACTCGTCGTCTTCGAGCTCCTTTATCTCGGACCTTACTTCCTCCCGTGTCATGTCGTCGAGCATGTCCTCTATCTCCTCGTGGACCTTTGACTCCAGCCCGTCGTCAGGTTCGCGGGTGTACTCGTAATCGTGCTGCAGTTCTTCGAGGCTCATGGCTAACCTTTGGGCTCAGCCCTTTATATTCGCTATCGGGCGCATCCGGGCGACTTTCTCTCCTATTCCGAGCTCGTCGCTGACCTGGATTACCTCGTCGACGTCCTTGTATGCACCGGGCGCCTCCTCCGCGACGGTTGAACCGGAGCGTGCCTTGACCACGATTCCTTCCCGCTTCAACTCTTTCTGGACGTCCTCTCCCCAGTAATCCTTCTTGGCCTGGGTCCGTGACATCAACCTGCCGGCGCCGTGCGCGGTCGACCCGAAGGAAAGCTCGAGTGAGCCTTCGCCGCCACTGAGGATGTAGCTGGAGGTCCCCATCGTTCCCGGTATCAGTACAGGCTGTCCCACGTTGCTGTACGCCTCCGGTACTTCCGGTCGGCCTGCAGGCATCGCCCTGGTCGCGCCTTTTCTGTGTACGAGCAGCTCTTTCTTCTCCCCGTCGACCTCGTGTTCCTCCTTCTTGGCGATGTTGTGGCAGACGTCGTAGACCAGGTCGATCTTCACGTCTTCGAAGATGGTGTTGAAGCTGTCCCGGATGGCGGCGGTCATCCCCTGCCGGTTCGCCCAGGCGAAGTTGGCTGCTGCGTTCATCGCGTCCCAGTAGTCCTGTCCCGCGTCATCCTCAAGCGGGGCGTATATCAGTTCTTTGTCAGGCAGGGAATGGACGATTCCGGGGTACTCTCGCTCGAACCTGCGGAGGTATTCGGTACAGGTCTGGTGGCCGAGCCCGCGTGAACCCGAGTGTATCATCACCACTACCTGGCCCTCTTCAAGGCCGTACGCCTCCGCGGTCTCCTCATCGTATATGTCGGTTACGTGCTGCACCTCGAGGAAGTGGTTGCCGGAGCCGAGCGAGCCTAACTGGTTGATTCCGCGGTCTATGGCCTCGTCCGGGACTTTTCGCGGGTCGCCGTCGAGCCTACCGTTTTCCTCGCAGTGCTCCAGGTCTTCCTCTCTGGCGTATCCCTGTTCAAGCATCCATTCCATTCCTTTCGCCAGTATCTCGCGCAGGTCCTGCCTGTCGGTGTCGATGTACCCGCCTTTCCCGAGGCCGCAGGGTATCCTGTCGTACATTATATTCGCTATCTGCTCCTCTCGCCCTTTCACGTCCTCGTAGTCGAGATCGGTCCTCAAAACGCGGACCCCGCAGTTGATATCGTAGCCGATTCCTCCAGGACTGATGACGCCTTTTTCCGCGTCCACTGCCGCGACCCCGCCTATCGGGAAGCCGTATCCCTGGTGGCCGTCAGGCAGCACTATCGAGTACTTCTCGATTCCGGGAAGCGTCGCAACGTTCCTGACCTGCTCCAGGGTTTTATCCTGCTTTATCTCCTCCAGCAGCTCTTCGGACGCGTATATCCGCCCGGGCACGTTCATGTCTCCGCTTTTCGGTATCTCGTAGATGTTGTCCGATACTTTCTCAAGGTCCATGTCCAGTTATTTGTCGACAAGATTTAAACAACCGAGGGATTTGTAATACATAGAACTGTTAAAAGGGTGTATGAGCGGGTAAATGTATTACATCACACGTCGAGCACGGTTTCGATGATCCATCCTTTCCCGCGCTCGTAGTCCACCTTCATCTCGCTGTAGGTCGGACCCTTGATGTCAAGCCCGGTCATGCCCGAAGTTATCGGGTCGACAACTATCGTCGCTGTCAGCCTGTAGCCGTCTTCTGTGTCCTCAAGCTCCAGGTCCTCTGCATGGGAGACGAGGACGCCTTCCGAGTCCTGTAGGAATATCAGCTCGTCCAGGAAGTCGAACAGCAGCGCCTCCAGGTTCTCGGACTCCACCTTGATATCGTGGTGGTACTCTCCGCCTCCGCCCCCGACCACTTCTGCGAACGCCTTTACGGTCTCGGAGAAAACCTCTTCGAGGTCGTCTCCTACTGCCCTGAACTTCTCGTCTGCCGTGTGTTCGAGTATCTCGTAGCTCATTCCGTATCACCGGGACGGCCGGTCTGATTGTCCGCGGTTCGAGAGGGAAACCGCTGCTCCAGTAGCTCGCCCACGACCTGGTTTTGCTCCTCGATGTTCAAATCAGTGTTGTCGACTATCACGTCGAACAGGTCCGTCTCGTGGGTGTCGATGCCGTAGTAGTCGCTGTAACGCCGGTGGTTGTCCTGGTCCCGTTCCTCCACCAGTTTCTCGGCTTTTTCCTGGGAGATGTCTTCGACTTCCGCCAGTCTACTTGCCCGTTCCTCCAGGTCCGCGGTAAGATAGATGGAGAAATCCACGTGGTCTCCCAGAACCCAGGCCGCGATCCTCGAATCGATGGCGCAGGATTCTGAAAGAGCGATTTCAAGCACTCGCCGGTCGACCTCGATATCGGTTTCTTTATCCGCCTCCCGCGAAAGCTCCTCTACAGTCATGCTCCTGTCAGCGGCTATCTCCCGGAAAATATCGCCCGCCGAGACATGGTTTATATCCAGTTTGTCGGCTATATGGGATGCAAGAGTGCTTTTCCCGGATTTGGAGGGTCCGCCGACGACTATTATCAGGTCGGATTCCTTCTCGTGGTCGTCCTCGAACTCGTCGACATAGCTGCCCATGTAGAAAGATGCCGTGGAAGGCGTTTTATTCGTTTTCTTCCACGAAATCTCTGGCGCGTTCAATCATTTCATTTTTGAGTCCGATGAACACGCCGCCCTTTTTCCCGCCGACGAAACTGTTCTCTCCCGGTTCTATGATTTCGTTGATATCGGGGTGCTCCACGTCGATGTGGACGACCTGCGAGCCAGATTCTTCGTCCTTCCTGTGGACGTAGACCTTCGCATCCTCCAGTTCCACCTTTGATTCGTGCGGTCCTGCCATGCCTTAACTTTAGGTTTCTAGAAAGAAGTACTTTGGCTCGAACCTTTTCAAAAGGTTCGGTCGCCGGGGCTGGGATTTGAACCCGAAGCTCGCTGGATGGGAGCTTCTTTTATCA
>JBDGRD010000036.1:0-7836 GCA_042218425.1 Candidatus Nanohaloarchaea archaeon | reverse complement strand
CTACTTGCTTATCTCGGAAAGGTCTGTACGTGCATCAGGAACGAACTGGACCCCGTAAATCGAGTTGTTCATCTCTATGAAGCTTCGCGGCCCTATGAAAGACTCTCTTATGACCGTTCCCGGCTTGACATCCACTTCTTCTCCGAGAACCGCGTCCTCGACGACGGTCGCAGCGTCCAGTATGGTGTCCTCGAAGACCAGGCAGGAGCCCACAGTATCTGCCTCTACCTGGGACCCGGGACCGATGGAAGCGTTTCTCACCACAGTGTTCGGGCCTACAGTGGCGCCCGCTCCGATATAGACCTCTCCTTCAAGGACGGTACCGGGTTTGAGGACGGCTTCATCCTCCACGACCGCCTTCCCGTCTATCTCGACCTGGTCGTGAACCTCGGCTGAATCGTCGATATCGGTCTCCTGGATGTCGTACTCTCTCTTTATCCTGTCGGCGCGCCACAGCTTCCGCGGCGACCCGATGTCTATCCAGTAGTCCTCTACCAGCTCGAACCGGGCGCCGTCCTCGTCGACAAGAGATTCCACCGCATCTGTCAGGTCGGTCGAACCTATCTCTTCTATTATCTCAAATATCTCCGGCGAGAAGATGTAGATTCCCGTGTTTATCAGAGGGTTCTCGGCTTCCTCCGGCTTTTCCTGGATGGAGACGACCCTGTCGTTCGTTATGCTCAGGACTCCGAACTTCTCCGGCTTGTTCTCGTTGGTCGCGAGCATCGTGACCCTTGACTCAACCTGGTCGTGTTTATCCATCAGGTTTTCAAGGTCGTCCTGCGAGACGATGACGTCTCCGTTGACGACGATGAAGTCTTCTCCGATGAAGTCGCAGCAGGAGAGTGCGGTCGCGGTGCCGGAAAGCTCTTCCTGGTGCACTATGTTCACGTTCGTGTACTCGCCGAACTCTTCCTCGAACTCGTTCTCCATGTAGTTCGTGACAAGGTAGATGTCTTCGACGCCAAGCTCCTGGAGCGCGTGGATGGTGTGGGTGACTATAGGTGTCCCCATGAGAGGCATCAGCCCGGTCGGCTTGGTCTCGGAGAACGGGAAGATGTCTTCTTTCTTCTTCGCTACGGGTATGACGGCTTTCATCTTCTATCCTGCGATAGAACCTGGCTCCTTATCTTCAAGTATTTTCGCATCCTGCACGACTTTCTGCTTGACCCGGTACTCCGCCTTCTCCAGCGATTCAAGGAAGTCGCCGGCGTTCTCAACTGCCGCGTCCCGGACATCGAAGATAGCGTTCATGAAAGTATCTATCTCGTCGCCCGAGATGGCCTCTACATCTCTTCCTGCGGCGCGTTTCACCGTCTTCTCTATGACACGGTAAAGCTGGTCGTGCAGCAGATCGGGCGTCTCTATCTCCTCTCCCGTGTCGAGGTCGAACAGCTTCTTGTTCAGCATGTCCCCGAGCAGGTTACGCTCGCCCTTCACAATGAAGAAGCGGGCCTCCTCCGAGGAGAAAGCGGAGTCGCCAGCGGCCCTGAACACCATGTCCAGCACTGTGTGGCCCGTCTTCTCGCGGACATGCTCCGCCGCTCTCCTCGCCTCCTTGCTGAGTCCGAGCCAGCCGGAGTGGAGCCGGACGTCGGTGTCGCCTGATTCAAAGTATCCTTTTGTCTCGGCGGTCGCAACCGTCTCGTCGAGCGATTCGGTGTAGCCGCCGTAGATATCCATCATCTTCTCCGAGCCTATACCCTTTGGCATGAAGAACCGGCAGTCCGCGCTGACGAACTCGAACCTGTCTCCGGCTTCCGCGGCATCGAGGAAGTCGAGCACGTATATCTCGTGTATCATCTTGTCGAGGACGTCGCCGCCCTTTACCCCGGCGCGTTCAACGGGTTGGAGCATCTTCTGGATGCCGGCAGTGCTTTCGCGGAAAACTTCTATGCTGTCGATTTCTTTTCCTTCCAGTAGTTCAAGCGTTTTCCGGACAACTGGGCTCTCGCGCTCGATGAAGTCGACCTTCCATACAACGTCCTTCTCCTCGGCTAGCTTTCTCTCCTCTATGTGCTCGTCTCGAGTCATGGAAGGCGGTTTCTCGGCGAGGTGGAAGAACCCGTAACGCAGTGATTCGTAGACGTGTTCGGCGTGTGTCTCCGTCGGACCGGCGTCGTATATCATCACTGTGCCTTCTTCTTTCGCCGCTGCGTCGTACATCCCGTCGACGTCGGAAAAAGTCTCTACGTCGATCCCATTGGCCTCTGCGAACTTTTTCGCCCTGTCGCGTTTCTCGAAGTCGGTGTCACAGACGCCCTTGAGTTCGACATCGACCGCTTCTAGGTGGTTGTGCATCTCGACAAGCTTCTCGAAGCCGTACCGACCGAAGTCGCCGACACCTATCTGGTAGACCTTGACCGCTGTCACGTTTCAAGTTGCGAGCTCCAGATTTAAAACAGGGTGGCTATTCGTCTATGAAGGCGGGGTAGAGAACCACGACCACGCCGAGAGCGGACACTATGAAACCCAGCGCCACGAGGTTGTTGGCGACTGCATCCGGCACGTCAGAAACCGTGCCTATCAGTATAGAGCCGAAACCTCCGATTATGACCGTCAGCCCGGGCTCCAGGGTGTCTTTGATATCCATGGTAGAAAATAAGAAACGGCTCAATTTAAAGCATAGCTTGACCACCGCACCAGTATTAAAGTTTTTGTTACCAAGTAGTGATTATGTGGAACGGGGACCTTGAGAAAACCACCAGCACCCGCATACCGGAGGAGGCTTTCGACCGGCTTGAGGAACGACTGGAGGACTACGACCTTGACAAGAGCGACCTCATGAGAGTCGGGCTTTTCCCGGCAGGAATCGAGGACGACGAGTCAGCACACCAGTACCTTGAGTTTATAGAATCGGCGTACGATGATTTCGAGTCCTGGGACGACCTTGTCAACCAGTACCTGGACGAGAACCCAGAGGTAGTCGATACCTTTATCCAGCAGTACGCCACCAATTCAGACATCGACCGGGACGAAGTCGAGGACGGCGTAAAAGACATCCTGCTCGGCCTCAGACACCGGGACAGGAAGAAGGCGTACCAGGGCGGACAGAAGCTCGGCGAGATAGACCGGGGCATCGAGCATACCGCGGCGTTCTACCTTTCAGAGTTCCCGGAAGACTACTGGGCGCTTGACTAGCCAACCCTATTTAAAACTTAAGCTGCAGCGTTTCTACAGAGGTTACTAAAATGGAGCGAAAATCGAAGATTTTCTGTGCACGCAGAAAATCGCTGAGGTGATTTTCGAGTGGGAGATCGTCCGGCAAGCATCTACAGGGATAAACCCAACCAGCCCTACACAAGACAGTCACAGAAAAAGAGCGATAACTTCATCAAGGGAGCTCCTGCACCGCGTGTAACGCAGTACGAGCAGGGCGCAAGAGGCAAAGAGTTCGAGACAGCTGTAAGGCTTGAAGTCGAAGAAGGATGCAGCATCCGCTCCGAGGCACTCGAGTCCGGACGAATCGCAGCCAACTCCTACCTTACCAAGGTACTCGATCCTGAGGAGGAGTACATCCTCAAGATAAAGCCGTACCCACACCACGTTCTCAGGTACCACCCCCTAGCAGGAATCGCACAGGCGGACAGGTACTACGAGGGCATGAGAAAGCCTTTTGGACGTCCTATCGGACGCGCCGCCATCGTCGACGAAGGACAGACCGTCTACCTTGTAGAGGTCAACCAGGACGATGTCCAGGAGGCACGGAAGGCGCTTGAGCGCGCTGGTAAGAAGCTGCCTGTCGGCTACCGTGTAAAGATGGACCGTTAAGACCGTTTTTTCTTCCGGAACATTTTAATCTCGGAACAGCTGTACTGTTATCATGGTGCAGTGGAAAGGAGAAGTCGATGAAAGCCAGGCCGGAGGCAAGGCCGCACGTCTCGACAGGATTGAAAGCCTGAACGTACCCAATTTCTTCGTTATAACACGTGAAGAGGTAAACGAGCTACTTGGAGACGTCGAGACACCGGAAGAAGTGCTTAACAAAGAGATACACGAAAGCCTTGAGGACCAGATAGAAGAAGCCTACAAGGAAATCGGGATGAGCAGCGAGGTCCGTGAGGCGTCAGGCAAGGCCCGGAACCTTGTCGGCGGACAGCGCGACACAGGACGCGTCTCAGCCCGCATCTCCGGCGAGAGAAAGGGTGTCTACAAGTCAAGGCTGAACGTCGGCTCCTCGGATATCGTCGACGCCATCAAGGATGTTGTGGCCTCGTACTACCGGGTGGAGAACGAGCACGAGTACCCCGCGGTAATCGTCCAGAAGATGGTGGAACCCGAGTACACCGGCGCCGCGATAACATCCTACCTGGGCGGCCACGGACTGCTTGAATCGGTCGAGGGTCTCGGACTGTCGCTGGAAAAAGGCATAACGACACCCGACTTCTACCTGCTGGAGAACGGTTCTGTCAAGACCGTTCGCGTAGCGGAGGAGCAGGTTAAGGTCACCCGGAACCCGATGAACGGCAACCACCAGCAGAGGACAGTTAAGAAGAGTGAGGCGCCGATACCTGGAGACGAGGTCGAACAGCTTTTCGAGCGGCTGGAACAGGAATCGGTGGACGCCAAGTTCGTTTACAAGCGCGGCAGCTTTTACATAGTGGACGCCTTCGAATCTGGAACCGGCGCGAACCCGTTCGAATCCGGCCAGCCAGGTCTGGGAGGAGTAAGAGTATCGGAAGGAGAGATAGAGGGCCTTATAGGCCAGGAAGTAAGCTTTTCAGAGGAGACGGTGCCACCGGAGAAATACTCGCACGCGCTCATAGCCCAGAAAGGCGGCTACACGTCGACCGACGCCCAGCTCGCCCGGGAGCAGAACAGGCCCGCGATTTTCAGCTTCCATGGAGAACTCCAGCAGGGACAGCAGGTCTCCATCGGCGCCCGTGAGGTGGAGACAGCGGGTTCGACCCGGCCGCAGGGAGGCGAAATCGAGCCAAACGACGCCACGAGACAGCTCGTGGAGAGCCCGGAGATCGGGACAGAAGTGCTCCCGATAAACGCCGGGGAACGCGGAGTATATCTTTCGCCGCCGTTCCCGCGGAACGGTTACGCCGTCACCGACAGGGAAGTTCCCGGGACCCGGATACCGAGAAAAGGATACCTGAACGACTACGGCCGGGTATTCGCCTTCGAGGGCGAGAGCGCGGTTATCGATGCCAGGATGCTGGGGCGCGAAGGCCTTGAAGGAGCGATGGAGTACCTTGACGCCGAGTTAAAGGCCCTTCTTCTGGAAAGGCCGGACAGGGAAGCGGTAAGAGCTGCTGTAGAGTACGGTTTCGACGTCATAGCGGCGGACAGCGCGTACATCGGCGAGCTGGAGGACCTGGTGAGAAAGGAGGAGAAACGTTTCATGCTCGAAAAGCTCCGGGAACTCTAGTCCAAGTAAAAAAGTTTTGGGCCCGACTTCTACCTTATGACAGAGCAAAAGGAAAGGGAGCAGTTCAACTACGAATCATTCGACGATATACTTGAAGAGCTGGAGGAGCAGGGATACGACAAGGTCGGTATCCAGGGGCCTGACGGCATCAAGCCCCAGCTCATAGAGTTCGCATCCGATTTAAAGGAGAAAGGGATCGAACCGGTCATGGTCGGCTCCTCGTCCTTCGGCGCCTGCGGCATAGCCGACGAGAAAGCCGAGAGGATGGGCGCAGAAGCTCTCATCCACGTCGGCCACACCCGTTTTCTACACCCGGAAGGAGCGGACATGGACGACCTGAACGTCTACTACCTGCCGTACCGGGAGGACCGCGACCTGATGTCGGTGCTCGAAGACGAGTACGAGAAGATCGAGGAAGAAACCCTTGGACTTGTCGGCGTCACCCAGTACATGGACCGCGCGGAGAAGGCGCGCGAGTTTCTGGAGGAGAAAGGATACGAGGTCGTCGACGGCAAGACCGGGCTCCGCACAACGGAGCCAGGGCAGGTGCTCGGATGTGATGCAGGAGCGGCGCACAACATAGCGGAAAAGGTCGACGCGTTCGTCTTCCTCGGTTCGGGTGAGTTCCACCCGTCGCAGGTATCGGAAACCGGGAAGAAGGTCTACGTAGTCGACCCGTACGAGAGAAAGATCTGGGTCGAGCCCCCGAACTCTCTGGAGGACGAGACCCGGGCGGAGATCGCGCGGGTGATGAAGCACAAGGACAAGGAGAAATGGGGTATCGTGACCTCGTCCAAGAAAGGCCAGAACTACCAGCGCGCCGTCGACATCGCGAAGGAGAAGCTGGAGAAACACGGGAAAGATGTATACGTGTTCGTCGAGGACAGGATTTTTGAAGCGGACTACAAGGGCTACGGCATCGACATCTACGTCAACTGTGCCTGCCCGCGGATGACCAAGGACTGGCAGGACCTGGCATTTGTTTCTCCCCGGGCGCTCGATGCGCTGGACGAGGCAGAGTAAGCTGTACGCAGGTGTCACCTATCGATAACAAAAAAATTAATAAAGTATGCTGAGAGTTGAAGCAGTATGGAAGAGTTCGCCGGCGGAAAGAGATTTCTTGAGGAGGATATAGACACCAACCTCGACACGCTGAGAGCGCGCGGCTACTCCAGTGAAGCTCTTGAAGTTCTCGACAACTACCTGACCAACGCCTACGGAGCGGACATATCAGCAGCCATACTTGTCGGTTCGGCGGGCGGATACAACCTTTCACACCTCGCCGACTCGTCGTACATCCGGTACATGGAGAACGGCGACAAGCACGACCAGAGAGCTACCGACAGCGACCTGATAGTCGTGCTCGACGAATCAACTGTAACAGCCGACGTACCCGACGTCACGAAGCTCCAGGAGCTTTTCTACCAGGAAGAGGGCGAGGAATGGTCCGCCGAGGAGCTCGACGAGTTCATAGAGTACGCTCTTCCGAAACCCGATAGACGGGAGGACCTCCCGCATTCGCTCCAGGGCATACTTTTCGGGGCCTACGACAGCGAAAGCGATTACTGGACCGAAGACGAGAAAGAGGCGCTACGGGAGCGTATGGTCGCGACACGGGGCGAGATGAACGACAACCTCGTCGACGGCCCGATAAACATGCTTTACCCGGAGCTCGAGATAAACCCCCGGTTCCAGTACAGGGGAACTTTCAGGAAAAAACTACAGGGAGCGCTCAAGGAGCTCGAGAAACCCCCGGCGGAAAGAGAGGCTGTCATATTTCCCGCGACCGACGGCAAGGGTATAGATAAGACTCCTTCAGAGTTCCTCGGAACATTCATGAAGGGGTTCACAGCGCTTGTAGAAGACGAGGACGTCGAATCCTGGATAGAAGACATCCGGGAGATAGCACCCCAGAAAGACCAGGAGCTCGAGGAAAGCATCTGGGACAAGCTGGAGTCGCGGATGGAGTTCAAGCAACGCTCTATGAACATGAATTACCGGCTCGGATTGCTTGAGAGAACTCTTGAAGAATCGGAATACCTTGAAGGCTACCTGGAAGAGGAGATGCTCGAAGAAGACGAGGAAGACATAATCGAGGACAAGCTGGAGACAGAGATAGGCCAGTACCTCAACGAGTTCGTCAAGACAGTTCTCGCCGGTGAGAACAGTGACTCGGGGCTCACGATAGAACCTTTCACGACCGACGTCGCGACAGCTGAAGAGGCAAGACAGATACTCCACAACAGGGAGGACGCTTACGACGACCCCGACCAGCAGACGCTGGATGTCGGAGTGGAACAGGAGACAGAAGCGGGAAGGGAGCAAGCCAGGCGGCGCGCCCGTGAGATAATAGACGACCACCCGGATCTCGAACTTGTCCGCCAGGGAGAGATGGGCGAGAACGGCATGGCAGAACCCGGTTCATGGATGGTCAAGGCCGGCAAGGTCTCGCTTGAGAA
>JBDGRD010000035.1:3621-6128 GCA_042218425.1 Candidatus Nanohaloarchaea archaeon | reverse complement strand
ACATGCCTGAAGAAGACTTCGTGCTCCTGAAAGACCTCCGCTCCAAGCACATCGGAAGCTTCACACCTGTCGAGGGGATGATAAAGCGCGCCTCACAGGTAAAGCCCGAGGTCGTCTCCGCCATATTCGAGTGCACGCAGTGCGGGGACAGGTACGAGAAAGAGCAGGACTCCTCCCAGCTGAAATCGCCGTACAAGTGCGACTGTGGCTCCCGGAAGTTCGAAGTCGTCGAGAAAAATATGACGGACACCCAGGTCATAACCATGGAGGAGAACCCAGAGTCACGGGAAGGCTCGGAGCAGCCCAGCAACCTGTCAGTCCGGCTTGAAGGCGATCTGGTCGACCCTGAGTTCCAGAAAAAAGTCGTTCCAGGAAACGTCGCGCACATAACAGGCGTGCTGAGGGAGCGGCCGCTGAAGAAGAAGTCGAAGAAGTACGATATCTACATGGACGCGAACTACCTGGAGCCGACAGAGCAGGAGTTCGAGGAACTGGAGCTTACAGAGGAGGAAGAGGAAGAGATAGAGCAGATGGCGCAGAACGAGGATGTCTTCGAGAGGATAGCCTCTTCGATAGCGCCAAGCATCTACGGCCACCTCCAGATAAAGAAGGCTATCGCACTACAGCTGTTCGGCGGCGTCAAGAAGACACGCGAAGACGGCGTCCGTTCAAGGGGCGACATACACATACTTCTCATCGGTGAGCCGGGAACAGGAAAGTCCCAGCTGCTGAAGTTCACAGGAGAACTCGCGCCGAAAGGCCGCTACGTGGTGGGTAAATCCTCGACAGGCGCCGGTCTTACAGCCGCGGTCGTCAAGGAGGAATCAACCGGCGAGTACTCTCTAGAAGCGGGAGCCATCGTGCTCGCCAACAAGGGACTTGCCGCGGTCGACGAGATAGACAAGATGAGCAGCGAGGACCGTTCATCGATGCACGAAGCCATGGAACAGCAGCAGATATCCATCTCGAAGGCCAACATCCAGGCCACGCTGAACGCGCAGACCTCCATACTGGCCGCCGGCAACCCCAAGCTCGGCAGGTTCGACCCGTACGAGCCGATTCCCCAGCAGATAGAGATCGGCGACACACTGCTCTCAAGGTTCGACTTCATCTTCCCGGTCAAGGACGAGCCGGACGCGGACAAGGACCAGAAACTTTCCAGCCAGGTCCTTCAGAACCATCTCGAACCCGAGGAGACAAAGGGAGACATCTCCCAGGAGATGCTGAGAAAGTACATAGCTTACGCCAAGAGAAACATCCGGCCGCAGCTGACCCAGGAGGCAGCAGACCATATCCAGGAGTTCTACGTCGGCATGCGACAGGGCAGCGGCGAAGAGGCAGGAGAGTCGGTACCGATAACAGCCCGGCAGCTCGAAGCTCTCGTCCGTGTCGCGGAAGCCTCCGCACGCGCCGAGTTGAGAGAAGAAGTGCTCGAGAAAGACGCCCAACGCGCCATCGACATACTGACCTACTGCCTGAAACAGGTCGGAGTCGACCCGGAAACCGGCGACTACGACATCGACATGATAGAATCCGGCGTCTCAAGTTCGCAGCGGAACAGGCTCCAGACAGTGAAACAGATAATAAGGTCCGCGGGAGGAGAAGACGAACCGGTCGAGATACAGGAAGTACTGGAGACCGCGGAAGA
The DNA here is from genome assembly GCA_042218425.1 of Candidatus Nanohaloarchaea archaeon. Classification (GTDB taxonomy): domain Archaea; phylum Nanohalarchaeota; class Nanosalinia; order Nanosalinales; family Nanosalinaceae; genus JBDGRD01. The sequence continues at coordinate 4,480 of JBDGRD010000035.1, read as the reverse complement.
CCAGGGAATCGAAAAAGACCAGGCAGAAGAGATAATAAACCGGTTGAGACGGGAAGGAGAGCTATGGGAACCCCAGAGCGGACACATACAGCAGGTGTAACATACATAAGAATTGAACCGAGTTGACAAACATGCCACAGCAAAAAAGACAGACGGCCAAACTCGCGACCGCGGAACAGCTAAACACAGGAAAATACTTCCAGAGAGAAGGATTCGAACCCAACTTTCTGTTAACACCTGATGGAAGACGCTACTCCCGCGCACGCATAGTCGGGACAGTGGTCGACACCTTCGTCAACGACGACGAGACATACGGCTCTATAACCATCGACGACGGAACCGACACAGTCCAGCTCAAGTTCTTCAACGAGCTCGAAGCCATGGAAGAGGTCGACGAAGGCGAGATAATCGAGGCCGTCGGCAAGGTTCGAGAGTACCAGGGCCAGATCTACATGAACGCCGAGATAGTGATACAGCGAGACGTCAAACACGAACTGCTCCACCAGCTCAGGCAGGAGAAGACCCGGGAGGAATGGGAGCAGATCCGCAGAACGGTCAAGCAGCTCAAAGAATCCGGGAAGTCCCAGGAAGACATCGAAAACGAGATGGCCGGGAAACTTGAACCGGAGGAAGTCGACGCACTTCTCCAGAGCTTCGGCGAACAGTTCGACTCCGGGACAACAGAAAAAGACGTCGAAAACCTGGAACGCGACGTCATCGACGCAGTCGAAAAACTGGACGAAGGCGACGGAGCCGACTACTCCGACATCGCAGACGAGGTTGACGCCGACGAATCCTCACTCGAAGACACCATCAACACCCTTCTCAGCGAAGGCACCTTCTACGAACCCAAGCCCGG
>JBDGRD010000035.1:0-3521 GCA_042218425.1 Candidatus Nanohaloarchaea archaeon | reverse complement strand
TTTCTCGCAGTACATTCGGCGCGACCGTGCTCTATCAACAGGCGGTGGAACTCGTACTTGATATCGTCTGGTACCTTCTCCTCCAGGATTTCATGGGTTTTCTCGCGTGAGGCGTTCTCCGGCACGAGGTTGTAACGCTTCGCCAGTCTGTGAACGTGCGTGTCGACCGGGAAAACTGGCATCCCGAAGTGGAAGCAGAGTATAACCGCCGCCGTCTTCGGACCGATACCGGGTATGTCAGTCAGCCATTCCTTGGCTTCGTCGACATCCATGTCCGCGAGGAACTCGATGGAGTAATCACCCGACTTTCCACGGATGGTTTCCAGCGCACCCTGGATACGCTCTGCCTTGGTCGGCCCCAGGCCAGCGATGCGTATGGTCTCGGTAAGCTCTTCCAGGTCCGCGTTCTCGATGGCGGCGTAGTCGCTCCCGTATCTTTCTTTCAGGTTCTGGAAAGCCTTGTCGCGGTTGACATCGTTGGTGTTCTGCGAAAGTATGGTCTCGATAACGTAGTCGACACCGGATATATCATCGGGTTCATCCGGCTCGCCGTACTCCTCCAGCAGCCAGTCGTTCATCTCCCGTATCTTTTCTTCCATGTTCAGGAAAGGAGCTGGAAACTGTAAAATACTTCGGGACGGCCCTGGTTCGGGTCGAACCCTCCCATGTACTCTCCCCGAAGCTGCTTGCAGAGCGACCTGTCGCCGAGAAGATAGATATCATCGTACTCTTCCAGGACCTCCTCGACCTGTTCAAGGTGCTCCTCAACCTGCTCGTCACGCTTCCGCTCGAAACGTCCCTGGGAGAAACCTCCGCTCGAATGCTTGCTGTCGACACGTGTCTTGACAGACTCGACCTCCTCAGACCTTCCCGAGCTCTCCCTGAAGACCCGGGTTTCACCGGCCGATACAAGGACCCATGTCTTCTCCGAGTCAAGGAAGTCGAGCAGTCTTCCAGGCGAGAAACTGTCGGAAAGCGACCAGCCAGGCTCGAAGAAAGGCCGTGTCCTGAGAACTATGCTGAAAACGGTGTCATCCATGAAGGCGGCGAAACCCTCCCTGCCGGACACGAGACCGTACCTCTGCTGTGGCAGGGCGTTCTTCAGGCCCTTGAGGTCGTCGAGAGACTCGAACTCTCCTGGAGAGTAGATGGTGAGAAGATCTTCTTCAGGAGATTCAACTGTCGAAAGCTTCTCCAGCAGCGACCGGGCTTCTTCCACGCTGATATCCCTAAAACCCCGACTGTCATCTGCTTCTTCCTCATCTCCGTTCTCGGCTTCAAGGGAGCGTACACGGTCGCGGAGCCGGTTCAGTTCTTCCTGGGCCTCCTGCTTTTCCCGGGAGAGCTTGCTGCGCCTCTCCTTCTCTGCCTCGAAACGTTCCTCCAGGCGCTGCTTTTCCTCGCGCAGCTCCTCAAGCTCGTTTTCGAGCAGCTCTTCTCTTTCATCTCCGTCGCCCCACGGAAGCTTCATGTCGTCTCTTTGACAGCGGACAGTTTTAACTCCAAGGAACAAGCAGAGGCTTCAAGAGCCGGAACCAAGGGCGCAGCGGAAGTCTTTTAAAGTTCGCAGGAGTACAGGGAATCAGTGAGTAAAAGATGACTGAAATGACAGTCGAAGAGCTCAATCCTGAAGCCGACGATGTCGAAATCACGGGAACTATAACAGACCTCCCGCGGCCGAGAGCCGTCTCAACCCGCTACGGACAGAAAAAGATAACCACCTGCGTCTTCGAGGACGACACAGGAAGCATCGACCTCACGCTCTGGGAAGAAGAGATCGAGGCAGTCGAGGAAGGTGCGGAAGTCCACATCACAGGAGCCTACGTCCGGGAGTGGGGAGACGACATCCAGCTGAATATCAGCAGGGAAGGTAACATCGAAACGGTCGAAGAATAGCGAATAAGACCACCCCTCCGAATTTTTCTCTTGTTTCTTCCAGTCATTATTTTAAAGAACTTGATACCCTGTTACAGAACTAATGGGCATAGAGGACCGTATACAGGAACTTGAAGAAAAACTTGAGGAGACACCGGTCAACAAGGCGACGGAGACAGAGCGCGGGCGGCTGAAGTCCCGTATAGCCCAGCTAAGAGAGGAGAAGCAGCAGAGACAGAAAGGAACAGGCGAGACCTCTGGTTACGCTGTCGAGAAGACCGGAGACGCGACAGTCGCCCTCGTAGGTTTCCCGAGCGTGGGAAAGTCGACACTTCTTAACGCCCTGACCAACGCGGAGTCTGAGACCGGGGCCTACGAGTTCACGACGCTGGACGTCGAGCCCGGGATGCTGAAGCACAAAGGCGCCAATATACAGATACTGGACGTTCCCGGCCTCATAGGCGGCGCAGCAGACGGTAAAGGCGGTGGAAAACAGGTGCTCTCCGTTGTCAGGAACGCCGACCTGGTGCTTATAGTCCTGGAACCGGGAGAGCTCCGCCACGACCAGATAAAGCAGGAGCTGCACGACGTCGGTATCCGGGTCAACGAGTCACCGCCGGATATCAAGGTCGAGAAAAAAGGCAAGGGCGGCATCAACGTCTCGGCGACCACAGAACTGGATATAGACGAGGAAACCATCAGGCAGGTTATGAAGGACAACGGCTACACCAACGCCAACGTCGTCATCCGTGAAGAAGTCGATCTTGACCGTTTCATCGACGGTCTGATGGACAACCGGCGGTACGTCCCGGGTGTGACCGTCGTCAACAAGTCAGACACGCTGGAAAGCGATGAAAGAACCGAACTGGAGGGAAGATACGACCTCCTTGTCTCGGCTGAGACCGGCGAGAACCTTGAAGAACTCAGAAATCTTGTATTCGACCGCCTGGAGCTGATGCGCGTTTACATGAAGGAGAAAGGCGAGGAAGCCGACAGGGAGGAACCGCTCATACTTGAATCCGGTTCAACGGTCGGAGAGGCGCTGGAATCGCTGCCCGGCGACATGAAAGACCGTTTCAAGGCTGCAAGAGTCACGGGTGAGAGCTCGGATTTCCCAGAGCAGAAGGTAGGGCTCGAACACGAGCTGATGGACGAGGATGTCCTGGAACTCAACCTGCGCCACATCTAGTCCTCGTCAAGGTTGAGGAAGTCCCAGATACCGGATATCAGGAAACCGCCGACTATCGCCTCGAACCAGACCTGTAGAGGCGGGATGCTTATGCCATAGAAATTTATGACGTGCCAGGTCTGTTCGATGGTCTGCGTCATCAGCGACACGCAGAAGAGCGTCAGGGCCGCGGTGAACTTGTAAGTTATCTTCTGCCACTTCCAGCCGGCGCTGCGGTCCAGTATCCAGAGGAAGAACAGCGAGAACACTAGGCCGCCCAGGCCGATAGAGAACTCGTATATGACTGTAGTGGCCTAAAATACTTTGAACGGTCGCACTAATAGCTTTCCCGACAAGAAGAGAAGTTTGTAATACAATAGACCACTTGTGAGGCATATAACAGCATTCTGTATTACAGCTCTGCCGGAACTCGCGGAAAGACAGAGTTTTGACTTTTAAAGTAGCGGAAGCATTATTG